>JBNKGC010000064.1:0-27975 GCA_050289625.1 Polyangiaceae bacterium
AACCAATGTTGCATCGTCAACCTCTGCTGCAGTTCGCCTTGCCCGTGCTTGCGACTGCCGTGTTCCCTGCGCTCGCAATTCTGCTCGTGCCACATGGTCCGCTGAGCACAGAGCGGCACACCGGAGCTTCCCCGGGTCCCTCGCCTCCTGCCGAATCCCCTGACCCAGCAGACAAGCAACCTGCTCCCACGCCAGCGCCAAAGACGCTGAGCCTCACCGCACCTCCGCACCAGGATCTTCCTGTTGAGGATCTTCCCGTTACCCCTGAGCCATCGTCGGCGCCGGGCCTCCCGAACGACGATGAGCCCGAATCGGCCCCCTCGGTTTCCCCAGTGCCGAGCTCCACGGACGAAAATCCGCCTCCGATCCCAACGGCCAGTGCGGTCTCTCTCGTCCCGGATAGCGTTCCGACCGCAAGCGCCGATGATGACGTGCCAGCTCCCATCCCGTCCGGAGATACTCTGTCAGGGGAGGCACCAGAGCCGGAAGGCAACGCAGGGGCTTCACAAATGGACACACCGGACATCGAGCGGTAACGGAGGGGGCCACTGTCATCGGCTGGTGTGGGAGACGTCTACGTCTACAGGTTCAACCCGGCCTAGGTCATGGCTTGGCTCAGGTCAGCGGACGCCAAGGGGGCGTCCGCTGACGCTCTCGAGCGTCAGTCGGCCCCTTCGACGACTCCGACGAAGGGCAAATTGCGGTAGTGCTGCGCCCAATCGAGACCGTAGCCGACGACGAACTCGTCACCGATCGGAAAGCCCACGTACTCGAGCTCCACGGGTTCGCGATGCCGCGCGTGCTTTTCGAGCAACGCGCAGACGCGGATGCTGCGCGGCCCGCGCGCACCGAGCGCCCGCTTCAAGAAGTTCAGGGTTAGACCGGTGTCGACGATGTCCTCGATGATGAGGACGTCCTTTTCGGCGATGGGGTTCGTCAGATCATGGGTGATCCGTACTGCTCCGCTCGACTCGGTATCGTCTCCGTAGCTGGCGACCCCCAAGAACTCGATGGTGAGGGGGAGATCGATGGCCCTCGCCAGATCGGCCGTGAAGACGAAGCTCCCCTTGAGGATGCAGAGCAGCACCAAGCTGCGCCCCTCGTAGTCGGCGCGAATTTGCGCCCCGAGCTCCGCCACGCGCTGGGCGATGCGCTGTTCCGAGATCAGCTCGCGAACTTCAGCCATGAATCCTCCGCGGGTCGCAGGCCAAGGTAGCGCAGCAGGACGGCACATCGAAAGGGACGCCCGCGAATCATCGCGCTCGACGGGCCACGAACACCTCGAGTGTCTCGCCGTCGGTCAGCACGGTGGCCGAGCCGTGCCGATCGGTCCGCAGAGTCCGCACCCCTCGCTCGGAAAGCCGCGCCAGAGTCGTGGGGCGTGGATGGTCAAACCGGTTTCTCACCCCCGCCGAGATCACCGCCCAGGCCGGATCGACGGCGCCGAGGAACGCCTCGGTGGTGGAGGTGTCGCTGCCGTGATGAGCCACCTTGAGGACGTCCGCTCGCAAAGCCGAGAGGCCCTGATGCTCCGTGAGTCGCTCCAGGAGCCTTCGCTCGCCGTCGGCCTCCACGTCCCCGGTCAAGAGCACGCTCCTTTCGCCGAGTTCGAGGCGCAGCACCAGGGAGTTGTCGTTGAGACCCGCCGCCCCCTCCAGGGGACACGGAGCCAGCACGACGGCGTGCGCCGGACCGAAGCTCCGCGACCGGTCGCAAAGCTCGGTCGCATCGAGAACTGTCGCACCTCCCTGTCCCGCCAGGCGAAGGAGCTCGGCGTAGGCGCTCCCCGCCACGATGGTGGTGCCCGGATGCCACACCTCGCCGATGGGCACTGTCGCCGCGACCGCGCTGAGCCCCAGGATGTGGTCCGGGTGGGCGTGACTCACCACGAGCACGTCGATGCGCTCGATGCCCCGGGCGCGAAGCACGGGCAGCACGACGCGCTCCCCCGGATCGGGCCTGCCCCCTACGAAACCGCCCCCATCGATCAGCATCACCGAGCCGTCCGGAAGCTGGACCAGGGTGGAGTCCCCCTGGCCGACGTCGAGAAACGTCGCGGTGAGCACCTCGCGTTCGCTGGCGTGCGAAGGGCTCGACCCGTCTTCGAACGGACCGCGGCATGCATGAACCAGAAGGAAAACCGCCACGGTCCCCAGCAAGAGCCAGCGCCGCGCGCGTGCCGAACATTGCGCGAGGAAGACGATCAGCGGGATCCCGACGGCTCCATGCCAAGGGCCAGGCAGAGGCACCGAGAAGCTGGCAAACGTGGCGCCCGCGCTGAGGAGCGCCACGTGCCGAACCACCCCGAGCGCCCCCGAGCCCACGTAGGCCAGGCCTTGTTCCAAAGGTCCGCTCGCCGCCACGTGAAGCAGGCAAGCGGGCAGAGCCAACAGTTCGCCGAGGGGCGCAGCGACCACGTTGGCGACGATGCCCGCCAGGGTGAGTTGGTCGTCCATCAGTGCAAGCAGGGGTGCACAGGGAAGCGTCGAGCTGACGGTGGCCACCACACTGAGCGCCAGGTAACGCAGCGGCGCCGAACGAAGGCGCGTGATGGACCGCGACCACGGCTGCCCGAGCGCGATCAGCCCCCAGGTCGCTGCGGCGGAAAGCAAAAACGATAGATCGGTCCCAGCGAACGGATCGACCAAACCACCCACGACGAGCGACACCGCGAGCGCCCGGCCACCGGACAGGCGGAGACCCGCACCGCGTGCCGCGAAGACCGCCGACAGCATCCACGTTGCGCGCCAAGCCGAGCCACTCCCCCCCGAAAAGTCGGCGTAGAAAAAGCACGCGGGGATGGCGGCGAGCATCACCACGCGGGTAACGTCGTAGCGTGTAGCGAACCGTTCGATGCGCACGAGCAGCGCACGCAGCGCCGTGACCAGCGTGACGATGGCAAACACGAGGTGCGTGCCGCTCACCGCGAGCAAGTGCATGAGGCCACTGTCGCGGAACGCCTCCCCTTCCTCGGGATCCAGATCGTTTTCTCCGAGCACCAGCGCTCGGGCGAGGGGCTCGATGCGCGGCGCAAAGGTGGCGAGGATGCGATCCCGACTCCTGCTTCGGAGCCCGTCGATCCACGAAGCAATCGAGCTCTGGCGGGAAATGCGACGCGCACTGAACACGTTGCCCGAAGCGAGAGCAAGGCCGCGAAGCAGCTGCGGAACCGGATCGGCGACATCCGCATTGTGGAACGCCCGGACTGGAGCGAGCTGCGCCACGATGGCGAGCCGGTCGCCCCGCCGGAGATCCGCTGGGCCACCCCGCAAGCGAACGGGCACCACCGCTCTGTAGCTCCGGCCTTCACAGTCCACCCCCTCGAGACGGGCCACGAAGACCGTGCTCCCGTCCCGGCGCACTGGCGAACGGACCACCACGGCCTCGCCTGCGCAGCGCTTCGGCCCTGCCAGAAAATCTCGGACACGGGCTCGCTCGGTCTCGAAATTCGCGTGGACGGAGCGCGCCCGCTCGGCATTGAGCAGGAGCGCGACCAAGGCCAGCGCGAGCACCACCATCCCGTGGCGCCGATGCAGCAAGAGAGCACACGCGCCGAAAGCGACCGCCGTGGGAAACGGGGCGAGTGGCAAGAGACCGCCCGAGATGAGAGCGGCTCCCCAGACAAGCCAGCGGTCGTTCAGCACGACGCGGGAAAGTGCAGGGGGCGCGCCAAGCGGCTCATGGCCCCACCACGCCGTCCGGAGCGTTCGCTCCCGTGGCGAGTCGGCGGCGGCCGCCGCGGCCGCCGGTCGTGTCCAGCGGAATCTTCCCGGGTGGGCGTTGGGGAATGGACGCCACAAGAGCCGAACGAAGAAAGCCCCGCCGAAGCGAGGCCTTCTTGCACAACCGCATCACCTGGCGGTCGGTCTCAGCCGTGCGACATTCAACCCGCCACCGGAGTTCGGTCAGCCGCCCGAAGCATCGAGGCAGATGTTGATGCAGACCGTCGGGTCGGCGGTGTTGTCACACGCACACTGCTCACAGGCGGTCAGGCTCGGGTCATTGCAGAAGTCGTCGACCCCCGACGGCGGGTTGTTTCCGTTCCGGTTTCCGCCGTCCACGTCCACGTCCACGTCCACGCCGCTTTCGCACAAGGAGTCGCAGACCGTCGTGTTGATGCCCAGGCAGGTGCAGATGTCCTCACACTGCTGGAGCTCCTCACTGCAGTCCACCGGAATGACCTGGCCGTTCTCCGTCGAGTTAGTACCGGGCTGAGTGCCTACGATCGAAAGCTCCCCATCGGGACCCGAGACGACACCCTTCACCGGGGTTTCCGTGCCGCTCACGCCGCCGCGATCAGCATTCGTCGCACCCTCGGCAGTACAGCCGAGGGCGAGAAAGGGAACCAATATCAACGCTCGTACGTTCACCGGGTGACCTCCAGATCAGAAATAACACAGGGCCAGATCAGAAATAATACAGGGCGGAGATGCTGCCCGTAAACAGGTCCCACGGATCGGGTCCGAGGGTGGTGCCCACGGTGGTCGAAGTGTCCTTTTGCTCCGTCGTGGCGCCACCCGTAGTCGTCTCGGTGGTTCCCGTTTCGGTTTGCAGATAGAGACCCACATCACCCTGGAGCGACAGCTGCGGGATCCCCATGAACCCAAAGTGAATTTCTGCTCCAGCGCGAGCTCCCACGCTCAGGTGGAAACCGCTGTCCGTCACCTCGTCGGCGGGATCCGGATCCTGATCACCCGTACTGGCAAAGCCGACGTTCGCCTCGGGAACCACCTGAAAGCTGAAGTGGTTCATGTCGGCGAGGCTGAGCGGAACGCCCACATGAATGAGGAAGACCGTAAGCCCGGCCTTGTCGTTGTCCTGCGAGACGCCCGGGCCGTCGACACTCGTGCTTCCGCCGCTGAAATTGAGACCAAGACCGGCGTCGATGCCGATCATTTGGTCGAGCCAATAGCGACCACCAATCACCGGAGCCGCGACCGGAGTGCGGGCGTTACCGAGGGTCATCGTTTGGCGGCCCATGTATCCCACCGCAAAGCGGTGCACCATTTGAGCGTGATCCGAGTCGCCGTAGGCGGTGGTCGTCTGGGCGGCGGGAAGACCAACCCCCACCTGCGCTCCACCCGAAGTGCTGGCGCTCGCCGTGCCTGCGGCCTCCTGGGCGAAGACGCTGGTGGAAAGGAGCGCCGCCACGGCGCCGGACCCGATCATCGTAAAGAGCTTCATCGATTCATTGCCTCCAACTGGGACAGACGAGAGGACGAGGCGCGAATGCGAATGATTCATTCGAGGCATCCCGCTTCCGTCACCCTCGCCCGGCATTGGCATCCTCAGCGAAACGACACATTTCGGCCAACCAAATCGCAGGGCGCAGGAAACATTTGCGACACCGTCACAGTGTCACTGGAATAACTCGGGACGGTTCCGCTGCAGCTGCTTCAGGATGTAGTGGGGGAGTCACCATGTACTCACAAGGGGCCAGCATGAGCTCACCGGCGGTACCGCCACTCGAGATCGCGCAGGACCTCCGACAGCATTGCGGCGAGGCCCGTTTTCAGCGCTCGAGCCGGCGGCGGTCGCTATAAGAAGCGCCTTCCGACGATCCGATGCATTCGAGCAAGAAAGGTGGCGGCAAACAGCGAGTCGACGTGCTCTTGGTGGAGCGCGGACTCGCGCCTTCGCGGTCCCGCGCGCAGGCCCTGATCATGGCGGGTGACGTGTTCGCCGGAGACGAACGCGTCGACAAAGCCGGCACGATGCTGGCGGAAAGCACGCCCCTCCGGGTCCGAGAGAAGCTGCGCTACGTCTCGCGGGGCGGCCTGAAGCTCGAAGGCGCGCTCGCCGATCTCGGAGTGGACCCCCGGGGGTGCGTCGCGGCCGACATTGGCGCATCGACGGGGGGCTTCACCGACTGCTTGCTCGAGCACGGAGCCGAACGCGTATACGCCGTGGACGTCGGACACGGCCAGCTCGCCGAGCGTCTCCGACAAGATCCTCGGGTGGCGGTGATGGAGCGCACGAATGCACGCCATCTCGAACCGGAACAGGTGGGGGGCGGTGTGGATCTCGTGGTGGTCGATGCTTCGTTCATCAGTCTGGGAAAGCTTCTGCCGGCCATCGCCCGCGTGCTGCGTCCGCGGGGTCGCTTGCTCGCGTTGATCAAGCCCCAGTTCGAGGTGGGACGCGACGAAGCCACGCGCAGCAAAGGCGTGATTCGCGATCCGAAGCTCCGCCAGCAAGCCGTGGACAAGGTGCTGGAAGCCACACGCGAAGCGGGATTTCTCGTCCAGGGCGACTGTCCCTGCCGCGTGCCCGGTCCGAAGGGCAACGTCGAACACTTCGTCCTAGCCGAGCGCACCGCCAACCCGGCGTAAGCGATCGCTACGCAGGGCGTCGCGGGCCCTCGCCCCGCACCCTGCTTGGGGGCCCGCGGCGACCGGAGCGGCATGCGCGCCAGGAACCGACCGCAGATCGCCAGCGAAGCCCGCGAAGCGGTTTTGGGGTGGGGCCCCACAGCCAAGCTGTGGGGCGGGGTCTTTGCCAAAGACCCCGAGAGGGATCGCGCTAGGCCGGCACACCCGTGGCGCCGGAGGAGGTTACGGGCCCTCACCCCTTGGGGCCCGTAACTTCCGAAGCCCACCGCCGCCGGGATAGCTAAAACGCCATCACCCAGATGTCGTAGAGGGCATGGGTCCACACGGCGGGCGCGAAGCCTCGGAACTGATAAACGGTGACGAAGGTGAGCCCGCACACGGCGCGGAACACGAAGGAGCGCAAATCGAAAGGGTCACCGTAGGCCCCCAAGTAGTGCCATCCGCTGAAAGCGAGCGAGGTGACCACTGCCCAAACGAGCCGCACGAAGAAGCGTTTGAACGGAATGGGCTGGGGAAAGAGGAACAGAAGCAGACGCGCGCCCAACCCGTAGCCGACGACCCGAAACGCAATCTCTTCGTAAAAACCCGCACCGAGGGACATGACAATCGCCGCGAAGGGATTCGACCCGCTTGTGCCGCCAGCGAGTGCGATGGCCTGAGCCCCCTCGCTTCCCGCAAGGCCGCTCGACGCGAGAGCCACCAAGGAGATGCGCCCCACCACATACCCGGCGGCGAGCCGCATCGCGATCGCGTAGACCACACCCTCGATGCCAACGGTCAGGAACCGATCCCAATGCAGAGCGCGCCCCCGACCGAGCACGAGGAGAGTGGCCACGTAGGCGACTCCGATGGCTAGGGTCAGACCGCCATACGCCAAGAGCGAATTGTCGGCGAGCGCCGTCAGCTCGCGCGTCACGACGTCGGCGGCGTTGCGAACCGGCAGAAAGACGACCCCCAAGTGGTAGCCGACGAAGATCGGCAGAGTGAGACCCAAGTCCGTCCACGGACCCGACTTGGAGGAAGTGGTCTCGGCGGCAGCAGGTGACTCGGCGGCCACGGCGGGAGTTCGAAAAGCGGTCAACCCGGTTGCAGATGGTAGACGACCCAGATCACGAGCGCCGTCCACGAAAGAACGATGCCCACCATCGGCCCGTCACTCAGCATTTCCTGCGTCGGACTCTCGGCCTTGGGCCTGTTGCGCACGATGTAGAGGAAGCGCCAAATCCCCAAGAACACGAGGAACGTGGTCGACCAGAGGTAGTCCGTCTGGAAGAACTCGCGGGTCGCCGAATCGAGGGTGTAGATCAGGTAGGTGGCAAGGGTGAGGACGGACGTCACCGCGAGCGCGACGTCGAGACCGCGCTTGGTGTAGCCCTCCAGTGCCAAGCGCTGCTTGCCCGCCCGAGCCGATGCCGTGGTGAGCTCGTGGCGCCGTTTCCCGAAACCCAGAAACAGCGCCAAGAGCGCCGTGCACACGAGCAAGTACCAGGAGACGTCGATGCGCGCGGCAAATCCACCTCCCAGAACGCGCAGCACGAAGCCCAACGCGATGCACGACACGTCGACGTAGGCGACGTGCTTGAGTTTGAGGGTGTAGGCGATGTTGAGCAGGAAGTAGCCGAGCGCGACGGCGAAGAACGCCGGCGCGATGGCGAGCCCCCAAGAGAGCGATAGGGTGACGAGCAGAACAGACGCGGCCTTGGCCACGCGAAGCGGGACGCGACCCGAGGCGATCGGGCGGTAGCGCTTGACCGGGTGCAGGCGATCGGCCTGCACATCGGCGATGTCGTTGATGGTGTAGACGGCCCCGGCGAGGAGGCAGAACACCGCGAACGCAGATCCGGCTCGAACGAGGAGCTGAGGCTCGAAGATCTCCTTGGCGAAGACCACCGGCGCCAAGACGAAGACGTTCTTGACCCATTGGTGGGGTCGCACTGTGCGCACGAGCCCGCCGAGACGCCACGGGATTGATCCTTCACCGCGGGGCGGAGGCGTCGGCGGCGCGGGCCAACTCGGGGGGATCGACGAAATCTTCGCGTCCCGCACGCGGGACTCGGCTCCGTCGGGCCGTCCATCGCCCACTTCACGCTCAGGAGTCAGCTCACCCATGGCTCCGGTGACGACAGTAGCCGCGCCGATTCGAAAGACAATGACCGGATCGGGAGTAAGTGGTCACCCCGGAGCCCGCGCGAGATCGGCTCCGTGCGCCGAAGGCTTTTGGTCAGGTTGCGAGCGCGGTAGGAGCGCAAGCACAGGAACCGCCGTGACCGATCCGAAGTCTCGCCATCGAGCCCTCGTCAGCGAAGTGCGCGCGCACGACTACCGCTACTACGTCCTCGACGACCCTGCGGTGAGCGACGCGGAGTACGACGCGCTCTATCGGGCTCTCCGGGAGCTCGAGGAACAGCATCCGGAGCTCTTGACGCCCGACTCGCCTACCCAGCGGGTGGGCGGCTCGCCCCGCGTGGGGCTACGGACCGTCCCCCACGTCTCCCCGATGATGTCCCTCGACAACACCTACAACGAGGAGGAGCTCGAGGACTTCGATCGCAGGGTGCGCGATGGTCTGCCCGACGGCGCCGAGATCCGCTACTGCGTCGAACCCAAGCTGGACGGGGGCAGCGTCGAGATCCTCTATCGCGACGGCAAACTGACCGGGGGGTCGACCCGAGGCGACGGGAAGAGTGGAGAGGAAATCCTCGAAAACCTCCGCACCATCCGCTCCCTGCCCCTCACCATCGAGGACACCCGGCCCATCACCCTGCGCGCCGAAGTGGTCATCTACCGGAGCGATCTCGACGCCATCAACCAGGAACGCGAGGCCCTCGGTGAGCCCCCGTTCGCCAACCCACGCAATGCGGCGAGCGGCTCGCTCCGCATGCTCGATCCACGCGTCGTGGCCAAGCGGCGTTTGCGCGCGATCGTTTGGCAGGTGGTCGAGGGCGAGAGCCTCGGGCCGTCGCACTCCGCGGCCCTCGAGCAGTGCGAAAGGCTCGGTCTGCCCACGCACCGTCAGGAGCGTGTCTGCTCGTCCATGAAGGAGGTGCACGAGGCCGTCCGGGCGATCGAGGAGATTCGCGCCAACTACCCCTACGAGATCGACGGCTGCGTCATCAAAGTGGACTCGTTCCACCAGCAGGAGATCCTCGGCGCGACCGCCAAGTTTCCCCGGTGGGCCATCGCCTACAAGTTTGGCGCCGAACGGGCATACACCCGCCTGCGGGACGTGCGCGTGCAGGTGGGCCGCACAGGAGCGCTCACCCCCGTGGCGCTGCTCGATCCGGTTCAGCTCGCCGGAACGACCGTGTCCCGTGCCTCGCTTCACAATCAGGACATCATCGAAAAGCTCGACGCGCGCATCGGGGACCTGGTTGGCGTCGAGAAGGCTGGCGAAATCATCCCCCAGGTGGTCGACGTCGATCGGACGGCGCGCACCGGCGACGAGCGCCCCTTCAGCATGCCGACCACCTGCCCCACATGCGGCACACCGGTGGTGCAGATCGAAGGGGAGGTCGCCGTGCGCTGCCCCAACCCGCACTGCCCCGATCAGGTCGAGGGCTCGATCATCCACTACAGCCGGCGCTTCGCGATGGACATCGACCACCTCGGCGACGTGCTCGTGAAGAAGCTCGTCACCGACGAGCTCGTGCGGGACGTTGCCGATCTTTACGACCTCAGCACCGAGCAGCTCGTTCGCCTGGAGCGGATGGGGAAGAAGAGCGCCGAAAACGTTGTGCGCGCCGTGCAGGGGTCGAAGGAACGCACCTTCGATCGGCTCCTCATCGGCCTCGGTATCGATCTCCTCGGCCAGGTCGCCTCGACGCAGCTGGCACTGGCCGTCGGCTCCCTCGAGGAATTCATCGAGCTCGGTCCCGACGGGGTGCGGGAGAAAGCCGAAGGCATCGCCGGATTCGGTCCGAAGATGGTGGCTAGCGTCGAGAAGTACCTCGGCGAACCGGCGCACCAGGAGCTCCTCCGGAAGCTGGCCGCGCGCGGCGTATCGCGGGCGCAGCCTCGAGAGGCTCTGGTGGAGGGAGGCGCGGTCAGTGGAAAGTCCTTCTGCGTAACCGGGGTGCTCACCCGCAAGCGGGAGGACGTGCACGCGGACATTCGCGCCGCCGGAGGCACCGTTCACGACAAGATCAAGAAAGGGACGGACTACCTGGTCGTTGGGGAGAAGGTGGGCAAGACGAAGCTGCAAGCCGCGGCCAAACATGGCACCCAAGTGATCGACGAAGCCGCTCTTTCGACTCTCCTCGAAGGTTCCTCGGACGAGGCATGAGGCCGGCTGGGCGCTCGACCATCTTTCAGGAGCGTCGCCTGAGATTTTGGGTGGGGGGCGTCGCCGCTGCCGCCACCGTCGCGTGGATGGTGCTCTTCGGAACGTCCGAGCGCGAAGCCACCCAGCGCTGCCCCGACGGCTTGGTCGCTCAGGGTCCGCGCTGCTGTGGCGCGGGACAACTGCTCTCCGACGGGCATTGTCGCGGGATCCCCCAAAGCTGTCCGAGCGGCATGGACAAGGTCACTCGAGGGGAGCCCGGATGTGTGATTCGCCCGCAGCGCATCGCCTACGACGGTGGCCGGGTCGTCTTGGGATCCAGCGATTGGGAGTCGGAGGGAGTCGTCGAGCCCCGCACCATCGAGGTTGGACCGTTCGAGCTGGATGGCAACGAGGTCACCATCGACGCTTGGCGGCGATGCGAAGCCGCTGGGGTGTGCCGCAACGTCGACGTGCGAATGGAGCCAGGGCAGCCGGTGACGGGCATTCGTGCGAGCGAAGCGGCTCTCTACTGCTCGTACGTGGGGGGTCGTCTGCCCACGCGCGACGAATGGACCTTCGCCGCGATGGGCACCAAGGCGCGACGTTTTGCGTGGGGCATGCACGGGCTCGTGTGCCGCCGCGCCGTCTATGGACTCGAGAGCGGGCCTTGTGAAACCGGTGCGACGGGGCCGGAGCTCGCCGGAGCACGCCCGGCGGGAAAGTCTCCCGAAGGCGCCCTCGACTTGACCGGAAACGTCGCCGAGTGGACCCGGGACAGCGACGGTGCGACGCACGTTCTCGGAGGCTCGTATCGCTCCAAGCTCGCTCAGCAACTGAAGACCTGGGCCGAAGCACGGCCCCGCGCTGCCGTCGACGTGGGCTTTCGCTGCGCCTACGGGGGAGACCGATGACCCGCGAGGAGCGCCTCCGTCTGCAGCACCAAAAGCGCCTCTCGCACATGCCGTACCTGTTCCACGAGCACCGGCGCCGCGGCGTGAGCGAACTTTCGTGGACCCTCGAATGGCAGCGCCAGGTCCAGGCCGATCTCATGAGCGTCGAAGCCGTGGAGCTCGGTGCGGACTGCTTCATCGCGCCCGAGGCGCGCATCTTCGCCGAACCCAAGCGCCCGATCGTCCTCGGCAGTGAATGCAGCGTGGCCGCCGACGTGCTCCTTCACGGCCCGATCACCACCGGCGACCGCTCGAGCTTCAACGTGGGCGTGGTGGCCGAAGGGGGCCGCGCCGGGATCCGCATCGGAAGCGACGTGCGCATCGCCTCGGGAGCACGCCTCTTCGCGTTCGATCACGGGATGGATCCCGAAAGCCCCATCAGTCAGCAGCCGACTCGCTCGCGCGGCATCGTCATCGGAGACGACGTGTGGATCGGGGCGGGCGCCGGCATCACCGACGGGATCACCATCGGCGACCATGCCGTGATCGCAATGGGCGCGGTCGTGACGCGCGACGTGCCACCCTGGGCGATCGTCGGTGGGGTGCCGGCGCGGGTGATGGGGGATCGGCAGAGGTGACGCCAGATCTTGGCGGTGCGCAGGCGCCGCTCGAGGCTGCGCCGCTGACGTTCCCACTCCTCCAGGCCCCTCCAGGCAGAGGAGCTACGAAGTGATTCGCTTGCGATACCAGCGAGGCGCCACCGTGCTCACCTCGAACCGCGACGAACAGGAGCTCCACGCGCTTCGACGAATCAAGCCGGAAGGTGGCCTGGAGAGAGAACCTAGCTAGAACTCGTAGCGTCCTTTCGGAATGCTCGGTGAGCGCACGGAGCTCAGGAAACTACCGCTGGGCGTTCGGTGCCGGCCGCTCGGCGATGAACTGCTGGACAATAGAAGCTGTCAGAGGGGGAGCCTCCTGCATTGGGTAGTGTCCTGAGGTCTCGACGGGAGAGACCGAGAGATCTTCGCAGAGTTGTCCCAAGAAGTCGCTGACCGCCTTGGATCGCATGTGAGGTGCATCTTGCTCTCCAGTGACTGCAAGCGTCGGAACGAGGACTCGCGTATCGAGGTCTGGCAGTCCGTCGCGAGCAAACATCGAGCAGTAGCCGGCGACAGCCTTTGGCGCTCCCGTTTCACGCCAGCGGCTTAGCTTGAAGGGCATCCAACCTGGCGCCAGCCGTCCTCCAATCTGGGACGCCAGCATCTGGGCACGCTGCCCGTCGTCAGCCAAGGCAATTGACTCGAGCCCGCGGAGAGTCTTCTCGTCGGCGCCCAACCCCGAGGGAGGAGGCGGGGTGAGGAGGACCAACCGCTGCACCTTGTCTGGATGTTGTTGAGCAATTCGAAGGGCAATCAGCGCGCTCATGGAGTGCCCGATCAGTGAAAATTGCTCCCATCCTAGCGCTCCCGTGAGTCGAAGTACGTCCTGGCAGGACTCAGCCAGACAGAATTCTCCTTCCTGTGAGATGGATCGCCCGTAGCCGCGAAGGTCTGCAAACGCGAAGGAGAACTCAGTTGGCGCGAGATACGGCTTCGCTGGATCCCAGGTGGAAGTGTCGCAGAGCCAATCGTTCAGAACGACCACCCGCAGAGTACCCGTCCCATACAGCTCGTGCCCAAGTGTTTCAGTAGCTGTTCGCTCCATGGGAACGCACCCTAGCAGGCACCCAGAAGCGAACGAGCTGAATGCGAACCGTTCCGTGGAGCAGAGAACTGGCCACCGGTTCGGACACCGTAGCGTCTCGGCTCTTCGACGGCTGGTGGCGAAGGCCGTCAACGCCTTGCCATTCTGCTGCCGCGCAAGGCGCCCTCAGGTTAACGACCGGCCGCCACGACCAAAGGGAGTGATACGGCGGCGGCGGCCGCGGGACGACCTGCCAGCGAAGCGGAAGCGTTGAAGGTGGCCGTCGGTCACAAACGGCTTGTTAGCTGGCAGTGCCTCTACGTGCGAGCATACGGGGCCTTGACTGCATCCCGATCCACCATGGAGTAGAAATCATCCCGGTAGTATCGAATTCCGATCTGTTCGATCGCTCCACCTGGACTGATAACGCCGTCGAACACGTGGTCGGCGTCGATTTGCGCGCCATCATTCCTGTCGAATGCGCAGCGCCCGGTCTGTTGGAACTGCGGCGATCGCGGTCATTCCGCGGTTTGTGCCACCCACCACCGCGACCTGCAACGCGAGGCAGAATGGAGCCTCATTGGTCATGATCGCGCATCGGAGCCTCGTAAAGGCAATACTTCATGAAATTTGCCACTCGCTGTGAGTTCCGGCGATGCGTGACTTTCCGTGACCGCGACGTCCTCGAGGCCGTTGTCGCGGAACACCCGTTTCACCGACCGGATGAGTTCTTCGAACACCTCCCCTGCCGCCGCTTGATCGGCCAGTTCGATTCGCACCTCGAAGTCTCTCTCCCTGGTCTGGACCAGCTGGATGCGCAGGGCGTGCTCGTGCTCCAGATCGAAGACGAGCGGCGAAAGCGTCACACCGCCCACGCGAATGAGCGTCGCCTCGCGGCCTTCCACCTGAAAACTGCGGAACGGCGACCCACAGGGGCAGGGGTCCATGTGGAAACGAACGCAGTCGCCGAGGTCATATCGGATGAAGGGCTGAACGTCGTTGGCGAGCACCGTCAGCAGCACGGTCGCCGACAGCGTCCCGTCGGGAACGGGCCGCATCGCTTCGTCGACCGCTTCGAGGATGACCCAGTCCTCGTTCACATGCTTCCGCCCGCTACTGCACTCGAACGACAGCGCCAGGCACTCGGTGCAACCATAGGTGTCGAGAATGCCGTATGTCAGCGAGGGGAAGGCCCGTCGAACCCGCGCGCGGAGATCATCCGTGAGGGTCTCGCCCCCCGTACTGATGACCACCGGCTCGATCTGCAGTCGCCCGGCTTCTTTTTCTTTGGCAAGGATGGTCAGCATGCTTGGGTAGGTCGAGATGGAGGAGACCTTCGGGATCGCGTTGAGTTGCTCAACGATCCGGCCGATCGACTGCTCGGCCTCGATGAAGGTCAGTACCCTCGCCAGTCTCGGACGCAGATGTCTCACCAATTTGTTGAACCCAACGCCGGCAAAGTGACCGTTGCCGCCGGTGATCGTCACCCTCACGCCGAGCTTGCGGATCGCCCGGACGATCTTCCAATGGTGCCGATCGAAGCGCGCCATCGAGATTCCAAAGGAATACTCCAGGAAGGATGAGGTCAATACGACGACCGCTGGCTCCCCTGAGGTCCCGGAGGTCTGGAAAATGGCGACATCGTCGATAGGCATGCCGAGCTTCCCCATATCCCGGAGATGATCGCGGGCCCTGTCGAGGGGAAGGGAGCGAATCGTCAGCCAGTCGTCGAATTCCGCCATGAGATCGCGTTTGCGGGTCACGGGCAATTCGCGCAGTTCGACCTCGCTCGATGGTCCCAGATCCGCGTAAAGTCTCCGAAACAAAGGGGAGTCGCGCCTCGCGTTTTCCACGAGACGCCGCAGGTGGCGCAGCTGCGTAGCTTCGATTCGTTTCCGTCCGCCCCAGGCTGTCCAGAGCCCGCCGGCGAAGTATCCCAGTGTTCTAAGAAGGCTGAATCGCATAGGCCGCTGGGGATGGATCAGGGGAATGGGATCGCTACGACGAGTCATCCACGCCGTACAACGGACCGCCGTTGTGCCGCGGCCCGAGGCCTCGAAGAATACGACCACCGGCCACCACGACCAAAGCGAGTGAACGAGCGGCGGCCGAGCAACAACCTCGCTGCGCCGCGAGAACGTTGACGATGCCGTCGGTCACAAACGGCTCGTTATGCACGGCTGGAGATCACCTGTCCGGTAGTGACAGAGACGCCAGCCAAACGTTGGGCCTACGAACGGCGGTACCTGCTCACGAAGGCAAGCACGATGTCATGAGCCCTTGATGAGAGCATGCCCGGTCCCGACGGCGTGTCCTCGGGCGCGGCTGGCCAGCAGAGCTCCGTTCGGAACGGGCACTGTCCGCGGAGCTGAAACACTGGGAGAAGAAGTGGGGAGGCGGCAAAATGGCCCTTCCGACCGCGGGGCTCGCCCTGCGAGCTCACTCTGCGGCATCAGCGACTGTACCGCTCACCGGTGCGCCCTGGTGCGCAAGCGCTCCCCGCTTGAGTGGCTCCGTGGCGACGTAGCCTCCCACCACCCAGGTGCCGCCCGCGGGATCGACGTAGGCCCCATGGTAGTCCCAGGTGAACTCGGGGGTGCCCTCGACCCCAGCCCACGCTTCGCCCGGTGCTTCACGGCGCCAGATGCTGCCTTCGATGCCGACCGCCGTCGCGCGCCCGCTCGGTTCGACGTAGACGCCGTTCAGCTGCGGCACCGCAGCAGGGCTCACGTCGACCCACGCGTTCCCATCCCACTCGACGATCAACCCGCTCACGTTGCCGCCCACCGCCACCACGTCGTCGCCGGAGCCGTGCACGGTGAACAAGCTCCGATCCGTCGGGATCGGCGTGGTTTCCCAACCGCTCGACGTGCGCCGGAGACCCGCTCCGTCGATGCCTACAACGAAGAGATCATCGGATGACTGTCCCCAAACCTTGAACAGCGCTCCCGCCTCCGCCGCGAGGGTCTTGGCGTCGGTGTCTTCGGTCCAGGCAGCCCCGTCGTAGTGCCAGATAACGCCACGATTTTCGACGACGTCTCCCCCGACCGCCCACACGTCGTCCGGTGCGAGCGGCAGAATGCCGAAGAGAACGACTCCAGTCTCCGGGGGCGTCATCGCCTCGAAGCTGCCGGTGCCCGGCTCGTGCCGAAGGATCAGACCGTCTTCACCGACCATCCAGATCGCGTCTTCGTCACCGGCGACCCACCACAGGTTGCCGCTTTCGCCCGTCGCAAGCCGATCCCAGGCGTTTCCGTCGAAGTGGAGTACCTCGGGGCCGTCACCAGCATCCGAACCCACCACCCAGACGTCGTCTGCGCCGTCGCCCCACACCGAAAGCAGAGCGGGGTCGAGATCCTCGAACACGAGCTCCCAGCTCGCTGCGCTCCGCTCTTCCCTGTCGGCACCGCAGGCAGCCAGCGACAGGAACGCGGCCGCGCCGAGCAGCTTGCGAGCCAGGGCAAACAGGCGAGACCCAGTCGCATTCCGTAGCCTCGTTGTGCTTTCGAAGTCAGTCATCCGCGAAGCCAGGGTGGCACGTTGTGATGTAGGCGGGAAAGGAGCGATGAAGAAGAGCTCTCCCCTCGACCCCCTACAAGTCCGGCACACACCGGAGATCGAATCCAAAGGGCTCGGAGCAGTGATCCTCGTGACAGTTCAGGCAAACCGCCGGCGCGCCATCGTCCGTCACGGTGAGATCGGGATCCATGCGCTGCCACTGCCAGTCGCCTCCCTCAGGCAGCTCGCCGGGTTCGAGCTTCAAGGTCGCCGTAATCGAGGTCAGGTTCTCCGGCTTGCATCCTTCGAGGTCGTATTCCCGCTTCACGAAGAGTGAGCCTGGAGGAAAAGGTTCGGTGCAATCCTGATCGATCACGCAGGTCTGAAAGAGATCCGCCGACTGGGGATCGGCGAAGATCTGCACGTGGCGCAGGTCGTGTTCGTGACTGTGAGCGCACGCATGAACTTCCACCAAGCCCGGCAAATCGACGTCGGTCACCAGGGCCCCGGAAGCCTCTGATTCCGACGAACAGGCACCGAGGATCACGGCCCCTGAAAGGCCCAGCGAAAGGAGGACGCCGAGTCCTTTCCCGATCTCTCGCGCCTTGTCCCCAAGGGAACGTACCAGAGCCGGAGCGCCCTTCCGCGCCGAGGTCCTCCTAGTTCGGCAGAACATAGCGCAGCACGTGGTTGTGGGTGTCGGCGATGTACAGGATGCCGTCGGGTCCTACCTCGATGCCGTAGGGGCGGTTCAGGAGGGCCTCGTTCGGCGGACCTCCGTCACCTTCGTAGCCGAGCTCGCCGCACACGCCGACGACCGTGGTCATCTGCCCCTCCGTATCGATCTTCCGGATGCAGCTGTTCAACGTGTCGGCCACGTAGACGTTGCCGTCCTGATCGATGGCGACGTCACTCGGCGTGTCGAGCGCGATGCTCGTCGCTTCGCCTTCGCCACCCGTGCCCACCGAGCCGGTGCCGGCAATCGTGGTGATGATGCCGTCCGTGTCGACCTTGCGAATCACGTGATTCAAGGTGTCGGCGATGTAGAGCACCCCCCGTGAATCCGTGGCGATGCGTCCCGCGGGTGGGGCCGATTGGCTCACCGGCAGATGCAGCTCTGCCTCGAGCGCGGGGCCGCCATCACCGCTGTAGCCTGGCTCGCCGGTGCCCACCGCAGTGCTCACCATTCCTTCCTCGTCGAGCACCCGAATCCTCTGATTGGCCTGATCGGCGATGTACATCCGCCCGTCGGGAGCGAAGGCCGTGGCCACGGGCAAGTCCAGCTCCGTCACGGTGCCCTCCATGCCATCGCCGTTGAAACTGCGAGCGCCGGTGCCGCAAATCGCGTGGACCTCTTTGGTGCTGGCGTCGTACCGAAGCACTTTCGAGTTGTGCCAAGCCGACAAGATGAGCTCGCCCGTGGGTGAAAAGGAGACGTGCGTCGGGTGGTTCAAGCTCGCGTCGAGCGCCTTGCCGTCGGGCGCATCGCCGAGCGAGCCCGTGCCGATCACTGTCTGGACGACGGCTTCTTCGATACCGCGCTCGATCACGCGCACGCGGTGGTTGTTCCAATCGAGGATGTAGAGGAGCCCGTCGGGACCGACGGTCATGTCCTGGGGCAGGTAGAACTCGGTTTCCTCAGGAGCGAGCCCGTCGGGAGAGAGGCCGGGCACCCCGGTGCCCGCCAAGGTGCAGATGGCCCCATCCGTCGGATCGCAGGGCGTCCGCTCCTCGCTCGAAGACCCCCCTCCATCCGAACAGCCCACGGCCGCGAAAAGCAGCGAGGCCGAAGCGAGAAGGCGCGCGGAAAACGGAAAAGCAGTCGGAAGTCGAAGCATCATTTCGCTCCTCGTACGAGGCGGATGCGGTGGTTGTAAGCGTCGGAGATGTAGAGATCGCCCGCCTCATCGAAGGCGAGACCGGCTGGACGATTCAACTGCGCTTCGGTGGCCTTGCCGAAGTCGCCTGTGTCACCCGCTTCGCCCGTGCCGGCTACGACCTCCACGTCGAGGCTCTCGGGATCGAGCGCGAGCACCCGATGGTTGTACTCGTCCGCAATGTAGATGCGTCCGTCAGGACCGAGCTCCACGTCACGCGGGTTGTCGAGCTCGCTCTTCGTACCGTCCCCGAGCACCGTCTCGATCCGGCTCGCTTCGAAGTCCACTCGCCGGATGCGGTTGTTCAGGGAATCGGCGAAGTACAGCCGCCCGGCTTGGTCGAAGGTCAGTGCCCCGGCCGGCGGCGGATTACTCCCCGCCGGAAAGTCCACCTGCGCTTCGAGGGGCGGGCCGCCGTCACCCGCGAACCCCGCCTCCCCGGTGCCAACCACCGTCTCGATCGTGCCGCCGGGCTCGAGGGAAGTGATCTTCCGAAGCCGTTGATTGCGTTGATCGAGGACGTAGAGAGCCCCGTCCGGGCCGTAGCGCACGGCCTGAGGTTGGTTCAGCAAGGCCTCTTCGATGGGTCCGTCACCGAACCCGGCGCCACGACCGCAGGCCACATAGGCGAGACCGGTGTCGGGATCCCAGATCCGAAGCTTGTGGTTGTGCCACGAAACCAGGAGCATCCGCCGGTCGGGCATCTCCACGATCTGCGTCGGGTGATTCAGGTTGATCGTCGTGCCCGGCGCGCCGGGTTGCTCGAGATCCGAGAGATCCGCCGGACCATCGCCGACGAAGTCGGTTCCCACGACCGTCGTCAGGGCTCCGTCCTCGTCGACGTGGCGAACTCGGTGGTTGTTCCAGTCCAGGATGTACGGACCGCTCGAGGTGAACGCCACGTCCACCGGCCAGTAGAAGCGCGATTCGGCGAGAGTGTGTCCGTCGCCATCGAAGCCGGGCTTTCCGGTGCCCGCCCACGGGCAGATCACTCCGGGTTCGTTGGGACAGCGATCTTCCGCGACATCTGCGCCACACCCCAAAAGACCGAGTGCGACGGCCGCGAGACTCATGAACGAGGAAGGCTTTCTAAGATTAGTCATCCAAACCAGGGGGCAAGTGAACGCCGTGGCACAGCGAAGTGGCACAAGCGTAGCCACGCTGGAGAGATGAGCAAAAAACGGGCCAGGGTGGCTGCTTTTTCCTCCTGAAGGCGCTCTCGGCGGGCACTCGCGAGCGCCCACGCGCGCGGCCCAGCCATCCCGGATGACCCGGAGACCGCGCCATGTGGCTTCGGAGTTCAAATAGCCACTGCCCCGAAGCAGCGGATTTGCTTCAGGGCAGTGAGCTGATTCCGACCGAGCACCGGTTCGGACGCTCTTCGTTGTCACTCCGCGGCGAGCGCAAACGACTCGGCCCGCTCATTTTCGGGCAGCTGCTCTTCGAGGAGCTCGGCCCAAGCTTCGAGGTAGCGGACTACGTTGTCGCGCTCGTAGTGGAGGAAGTCGATCGTGCTCGCACCGAGACGTTGCCGCACCTCGGGATCGCTCAGGCGCTCGAGGTGCTCGACGTCCTCCGGTTCGAGGCCGAGCTCGAACATCTGATCGAGCACGGTGTCGAGGGGAGTGCCCGTCACCCGGCACGCACCGACGTTGTCCGGTTCCCAGGCGCCTTCGTCGAGGGCGGGGCGGTCACCGTAATCGGGGAGCTCGAAAGCGTGCTGGCGCGCCTGCTGCCCCCAATCGCCTTCGCGAAAGGAAGCCGCGCGCTGGATCGCCTTCGGATCGAGATGGGTGACGGTCTGGGCCAAATGACCGCAGTTGCAGTGGGCGAAATGCGACCAGCGATAAACCGCGCCCGGACAGCGCAACCCGGTGGCCGTTTCGCGCAATGCGACAACGAGACGAGCGGTGGGGCGAGCCATGACAGGGGTAGTGTAAGCTCCCTTTTCCCATGACGCTTGCCCTCCTCTCGATCGGAACCGAAATCACCCGCGGCGAACTCGTCGACACGAATTCACAGTGGCTGGCGGAGGCCCTCACGGACCGCGGCCACGAGGTCACCGAAATGGCCACGGTCGATGACCACA
This sequence comes from Polyangiaceae bacterium, assembly GCA_050289625.1. GTDB lineage: Bacteria > Myxococcota_A > Polyangia > Polyangiales > Polyangiaceae > NIC37A-2. Next base: position 20,631 of record JBNKGC010000064.1, read on the forward strand.
CGCCGCGCATCGTCGAAGCACTGTCCCGCCTCGCCGAGTTTCATCAAGCCATCGTTTGCACGGGGGGCCTCGGACCCACGACCGACGATCTGACGACCTCTGCTGCCGCCGCACTCCTCGGCGTACCCCTCGTGCGCCACACCAACTCGCTCGAACGCATCCGGGCCCGGTTCGCGGCGCACGGACGCAGCGTGACGCCCTCGGACGAAAAGCAGGCCGACTTTCCCGAGGGTGCGCTCGTACTGCCCAATGACCGCGGCACCGCACCCGGGTTCTCGGCGGCCATCGGCAAATCACGCGCCTTCTTCCTGCCCGGTGTGCCCCACGAGATGCGCGCGATGTTCGAAGCGGAAGTTCTGCCCCGCTTGCCGGAGCCTTCCAAACGAATCGCGGCAGTTCGCCTGCGCACGTTCGGACTGCCCGAGTCCGAGGTGAACGATCGGCTGCGCGGCGTCGAAGACGAGCTCGACGTGCTCATCGGTTATCGCGCCTCGTTCCCCGAGATCGAGGTGAAGGTGCTTTCGAGTCGCGACTCGGCGGTCGAAGCCGAAGGGGCGGCGCGCACCGCCGCCGACGAGGTGAAACGGCGCCTCGGGGAAAAGATCGTCTACGGCGAGGGGGCGAAGGCGAGTCTCCCCCAGACCGTGGGGTCGCTCCTCGCGGAGCGTGGGCTCACCTTGGGGCTCGCCGAGTCCTGCACCGGTGGGCTCGTGTCGGAGTCGATCACCGCGGTGCCCGGAGCGAGCGCGTACTACCGCGGCGGGATCTGCTCGTACGCCAACGAGGTGAAACAAAACCTGCTCGGCGTTCCCCGAGAGACCCTCGAGCGAAGCGGCGCCGTGAGTGAAGAAACGGCCCGCGCCATGGCCGAAGGCGCCCGCCGCGCTCTCGGGGTGGACGTCGCCCTCGCCATCACGGGCATTGCGGGTCCGAGCGGCGGCACGGAAGAAAAGCCCGTCGGCCTCGTGCATTGGGCAGTCGCGACAGCCGAGCGCACCGTCGCCAAGCACCGCGTGTTTCCGGCACGGCGCTGGCAGGTGCAGAAGCTCGCGGCCTGGGCGGGCCTCGCCTCGATCCGCCTCGAGCTGCTCGGATTGCTCACGGGCGAGCCGGAGTTTTAGCCACCCCGATGGGGAAGGGGCTCCGCCCTGAGGGGTATGGCGGGATGACGGGAGCCACCGAGCAACTCGCTTGGCAAGTTCGATCACCTGCTAGGCTTGTTTGCATGGCGCGGGTGTTCTTCGCCGTATCGCTTCCTGACGAGGCGCGCCGGACAATAGATCGGGCGACGGAGGCGCTACGCACCCTCGCGCCCCGGCGGAAGCTCCGCTTCACGCACCCGGACGGCTTTCACGTCACCCTGAAGTTCCTCGGTGAGCTCGACGACGAAGCCCTCGCCGAGGTGACCGAGGGAGCCCAAATCGTCAGTCGTCCCACCGCGCCGCTCCCCTCGGAGTGGACGGCCCTCACAGCCTTTCCGAACCCCAGGCGCGCCAGGGTACTCGTCGCTGGTCTCACCGATCCCGATCGACGTCTTGCCGGTCTGGCCGAAGAGCTCGACGCGCTGGCGGAAGCGGTCGGGGTGCCCCGCGAGCAGCGACCCTTCCGCCCGCACGTGACTCTGGCGCGGCTGAAGCCGCCGGATGACGTGGCCGATCTGTGTTCGGCCGTGCCACTCGCCGGCTCCTTCAGCACGACAGAGCTCGTGCTCTATGAGTCGGTGCGCGGACCCCAGGGGATGCGCTACGAGGCTCTCCGGCGCTTTCCTTTCGGATGACTGCGCAGACCTCCTGGCACCTCCAGCCGGGGTCGTCGACTAGCCCGAAAGCACCGCGGTCCGAGCTTGCAGCGCCCTCAGGCAGGCGCATCGGCGGAGGGGCGTTCGAGTGCCTCTTCGCGCTCGCTTTTCTTGCGGGCGATCACTCGGTCGAACGCGGCAAACACCACCATCCCCGCGAGCATCGAAGCGACGAAGAGGAACGTTCGCGGATGCCCGGCGACCAGTGAGGTCACCGCCGGACCCGGGCAGTAACCCCCCAGACCCCAGCCGGCACCGAACAGCGCCGAACCGATGACGAGGCGGCGATCGATGTCCTGCCGATCGGGCAGGCGGAATTTTTCGGCGAAGAGCGGTGAAGGGCGCCGGACCACCCACCGGAACAGCACGAAGTGCACCGCGACGGCGCCTGCCATCACGAAGGCCAGGCTCGGATCCCAATTCCCCGTGAAGTCGAGGAAGTTGATGATCTTCGCGGGCTCAGTCATCCCGGACACGGCGAGACCAACGCCGAAGATAGCGCCCGCCGAGAGCAGAGACAAAAACCAGAGCGCTCGACTTTTCACAGCACGCCTCCAAAGAACTTCGAAACGACGTAGACGACGATGGCCCCCGTGGTCATGAATGTGCCCGTAGCCACCAGGGAGCGCGGCGAAAGACGGCTGATGCCGCACACGCCGTGACCACTCGTGCAGCCACTCCCCAGCCGCGACCCGAAGCCGACGAGCAACCCGGCGGCGACGACCGCTGCGTTCGAGCGCTCGACGGTGATCTCGAAGGCCAAGGGCGTGATCGCGTAGAGGGCGGCACCGCCCAGCAGAAGACCCGCTAGGAAGAGCCAACGCCAACGGACTTCGAAGTCGAACTTGGAGGTCAGGACCCCTCCGAGGATCCCGCTGATACCGGCGATGCGACCGTGCGCGAGCAGCATGAGTGTCGCGCTCAGACCGATGAGGACTCCGCCGAGGAGGGCGGAGAGCGTGTCAGACCAGTTCATCGCGCACCTTCCTGTGCAACGAACCCATGGGAGCCCTCTAGGGCGCGAACGCCCAACATGCCACCCGCCAGGTTGCCCACGTCCAAAAATCCCAGCTGGCGAAGCAGTTGGCACGCACTCCCCGAGCGATTTCCCGAACGACAAACCACCAGGAGCGGCTGGGTCGGATCCCAGCTGCGCGCGGTCTGAGCGACGGAGCCGAGAGGTACAAGCTCCGCACCGGGGAGGTGCCCCAGATCACCCGAGTACTCGTCGGGCTCGCGCACGTCGATGATGCGCGCCTGAGGCATCCGCTCGGCGATTGAACTCACCGAAACATCCCGATAGCCACCAGGCCTGAGGACGCCCTGCTCGAAGATCGTCTCTGCGCCTTCGGTGTCAATCATCGTCATTTCTCCTTCAGCTGACCCGCGACGCTGCGGGTTGGTCGAGCCCGCAGGCTCGGTTCGAGGGCACGGCCTCGTGGATCCGCTTGGGCAAGCCCAAGCCCAAATTTTCCATCGTCTCGACGAACTGCTCGCGTGACGCCTCCGCAAAGCGCGGGTTGAGGCGGCGTTCTTCCCCGATCGTGGTGACGGTATGCCCGTGGTAGTCGTGGCCGGGGTAGACGCGGGTTTCGTCGGGCAGCGTCATCAGCCGCTCGAGCGAGTCGTACAGAGTGCCGGCGTTGCCGTTCTGAAAGTCGGTACGGCCGCAGCCACGAACCAACAGCGCATCACCCGTGAACAGGCGGTCGTCCACGCGGAAGCTCAGGCTGTCGTCGGTGTGACCCGGCGTCTCCAGGACCGCGACGCGGTACGAGCCGAAGGCGAGCACGTCTCCATGCTCCACGTGAAGCTCGGCGCACGTGGCACCTCGACACCCCGCGACACTCTTCGCCCCCGTCTCTCGCGCGATGTGCCCGGCGGCTGTGATGTGATCGGCGTGGACATGGGTGTCGAGCACGAAGCGCAAGTCGAGACCGAGATCGCGGATCAATCCGAGATCGCGATCCATCTGCTCGAGCACGGGATCGATCAGGATCGCTTCCCGCGTCTCCTCGTCGGCCAGCAGGTAGGTGTAGGTCGAGGAATCTCGATCGAACAGTTGGCGAAACAGCAACATGGTGACCTCCAGGACTCGCGTCGTTCGCGGTCCTCAGCCTCCACTCTTTCAAGGCCCGTGCCACTCCGTTTCAGAGCCTCAATCCCACAGAAAAGCCTGATTTGTCGAAGGCTTCAGGCCAAGGGCGAAACGAAATGAAACGGGGCTTGCAACCTGCCCGACCACCCCCGGCCCGATCTAGCTCGCCTCGTCGATGCCGTAGTGCTTGAGCTTCCGCCAGAGCGTGGTGCGGCTGATGCCGAGGCTGGCCGCCGCTCGCTCCTTACTGCCCCCGGCACGCTCGAGGGCGTGGAGCAGCTTCTGTGCCTCCTTTGGGATCTCACCTGCGGTTGCCCGTTCGGGCTCGTTCATCGGGGGCAGCGCCGCCTCTTCGTCACGAAGCTCCGGTGGCAGATCGGTCTCGAGTAGCACCGGACCGTCCCCCATCACGAAGGCGTACTCGACGACATTTTGGAGCTCACGCACGTTGCCGGGGAAGTCGTAGTTCTCGATCAGGTGGCGCGCGCCAGGCGAGAGCCGTTCGACGTGCCGGGTGGTGCTCCGCGCATTGACCCGCTCGATGAAGCGCTCGGCCAAAAAGACCGCATCTTCCGGACGGTCGCGCAGGGGAGGCAAGAACACCGGCATCACCCGCAAGCGGTACATCAAGTCGGCCCGAAAGCGCCCCTCTTCGACGGCGCGCCGGAGCGACTGATGCGTGGCGGAGACGAAACGGACGTCGACGGGGATCGGGTCGCGCCCTCCGACTGGCAGAACTGCATGATCTTGGAGGACCCGCAGCAGCTTGGCCTGAAGCTCGAGGGGAAGCTCCGCGACCTCGTCGAGAAAGAGCGTACCTCCGTGAGCCAGCCGAACGTGACCCTCCGCATCGCGAATGGCGCCAGTGAACGCGCCACGCACGTGCCCGAAGAGTTCGCTTTCGAGCAAGTGCGACGGCAGCGCGGCGCAGTTGATCGCTCGAAACGGCCCCGCTCTGCGCGGCGATTCCTCATGAATAGCGCGCGCCACGAGCTCCTTGCCGGAGCCCGTCTCTCCGCGAATCAGCACACTCGCATCAGACGCCGCGAGCCTCTTCACGGTGCGGAAGAGACGGCGCATCGATTCGTTCTGCGTCCAAAGACCGTGAAACTCCATCGGCTGATCGCCGCCGGCCCGCCCCACGTCCACGAACATCAAGAGGAAGCCGAGGAGTTCGTCCGCCTTTCTGAGCGGAATGGCGCGCACATTCAGGATGCGATCCGGTCCTCCCTCGGGGCACGGGCGGGGCACCTGCGCAGCCACGGCTTCCCCCCGAGCCAAGGCCTCGGCCACGGGCCGCTTCTCCGCCGTGCCGCACAGGACGTTCGCGGCCCTCTCTCCGAGCGGGACGGCGCCACCGATCAACTCGCCGGCGCCATCGGTGAAGTCCACGATGCGCAGCTGCTCATCCAGCACGAGGGCAGGCCCCGCCGCTTCTTCGATCGCCGCGCGGCGGAGGGCCTCGCTGATGGTGACCTTGGCCATACTCGAGGGATTGGTAGCACGCCCAGGGGGTGACGGCCTCACGGAAGGGTGCGCGCGCGGGCCCCCGAAGCGTCCTGAGGCTCCCGGTCGGACGCGCAACACGCTCCCGGTCAGACGCGCAAGGCCCGATCAGACCGGCCGCGCGCGCGAGACCAAAAAGCCGCCATGCGCTTGCTCGACCTCGGCTTCCGTGGTGCTCGCGGCGAGGTGAAGAATGCGGACGTACTCGACGTCGGCGGCGCGCGCGTTCCCCCCGAGCTTTGACGAGCGCGTCGTAGGCCCTCCGAAAAGTGAGTGTCGGAAACAGCTCCTCGCGGTAGCGGTAGCGTGCGAAGGCGCCGGGTTTGCGCACCAATGACCAAATGACGTGGCGGTAGTCGATGCGAAAGGACTATGGTTTGGCCCTTGACGTCTCCGAGAAGGGGCCGGAGCCAGCGTCGCAAGGCATTCTGAAAGGCCTTGGGGTCGAGCGCCTCGAACACTCGTCGAAACGTGTCCACACTAGAACCAAGAACTAAAAACTAGGAGTCCCCTCAGGCATCGAGAGGAACGTCTCGAAAAGCTCGCTCGATACTTGGTGAAAAGCTCGAGGGCCTCCCCACCCGTCTGCACCACAGATCGCGCCGAAAAGAGCCATGGTCCGCACGTTGACGAGAGGGTGAGCCCGCGTCCGCGCGACCCGAGGGTCGGGAACTTCACTGAACGATTCCAGCAAAGACTCGAGAACAGGAGAGGTCGTCTTTCGCGGCACGCCCACAATCGCTCATCTGCCAGCCCTCTTGTCGATCCCCTTCGCCAACTGATCGATATTGATCGAATTTTGATGCGCTCGCCCTGCCGAACACCCCGTATTCGACTCGCAGGCAGGGCTTTACCGGCCCGCGGGAACTTGGCAGCACCAGACTGGCCTCGTGCTGCGCGTCACCCCCGCTTGGGAGGCTCCTGCTTCTTTGCGGCGCAGCGCAGAGTTGTCCGTGGAACCCTCGTCGACTTCGACGCGATTCCAACCCAGTGACGAAATCGCTACGGTGTACGATATATCCGTCGAGAACAACCACAACTATTTCGCCGAAGGTGTCCTGGTTCACAACAAGCCTCCGCCAACTGGTGGCACAACCGGCGGCATTTTTGGTACGGGAGGTCGTGCGCAGTGCTCGCCTCCTGACATTGGCGCTTGTCTGGACTCCGAGCGTGAATTCGTCTATGCCGACTACTTCCATAGCGTGACAGGTTCGACCAACGGCACGCTTGCAATGGGGGGCGGTGGAAGCGCAGGCGAAGGCGGCGCTGGCGCGTCGTCAGCCGTCGTCGAGTTGTCCTTTCAGTCGGACGACTGCGGCTTCCCGAGTGGCAGTGTTCACTTCCTGTGGGCCGAGCCTGGCGTTTCCTACGAAATCTGGCAGTCGCGGGCCGGGCTGTGCCGGAAAGACATTCTCGTGCAGAGCGGTGCCATCGACGCTACGAGCGCCTCCGCTCCCTTCACCGTCCCCAGCGAATCGTACGTGACCATTCGCGCCGCTCTGGGTCCCGCAGATTGCCTCGTCGTCATCGACAGCATGTCGACGCCCCAACCTTTGGAACCCATCTCCTCGGAGTACTGCCACGCCCCCTAGCTCTCGGGAAAGCGCCGAAGCGGAAAGCAACGTCGGACATCAAGGATGCGCCGGCCCAACGCCCTGCCATTCTGCCGCCGCGCAAGGCGCTTCAGGTTACAACGACCGGCCGCCACGACCAAAGGGAGTGAACGAGCGGCGGCCGAGGGATGAGCTTTCAGCGAAGCGAGCACCTCCACGATCGCGGTCGGCAGAAATGGCTTGTTGGGCGGCATTGCGCGCGAGGCGGTTAGTCGCCTGGCGGGAGCTCAACCGCCTTCGGTATGGCGCCGAGTTCGAGGAACATCACGGTGGGCTCTGGTCGGTCACCAAGACCACCTCGAAGAGTAGTGACTTCGAAGAATCCAAAGC
>JBNKGC010000065.1:0-27681 GCA_050289625.1 Polyangiaceae bacterium
CTCGCTGCTCGGCCCGCTCGACATCTGCAGACGTGGGTTCGTAGGCCCACGCACGAAGCTCGCCTCCTTCGTTCGGCAGGCGGTACTCGAGTGCGAGATCGCCGTGAGGCACGAAGCCTCGTTCACTCATGCCGAAGCGAGTCACCTCGTCCGCGCTCGCCCCCGGGGAAGACAGCTCGTAGCCCCGCGCCGCGACACCCGCTTCCCGATCATGGCCGCGCACCTGCACGTCGACAGAGAAGTCGCCCACACGCACCGAACCGCTCGGATCGTGCGGCAACGGATAACTGTAGCGCCGCACGCCACCAACCGGATGAATCGTCTGGGTGTAGGCCAAGACGATGCGACGGCTGCCCTGCTTGGGAATGGGGAAGATGCGGAGCTCGAACCGTCCGCCCCGTTGCCACTCGAGCAGCGCCGGATCCTTCCACGGTCCGGGCACCCAGATGATCTCGTCACGCGCCTCTTTCTTCCCCCCCGAGTTCACGATGGCGCCGCGCCAGATGGCTGCCGCGCGCTCCCGATCCACGAAGGCACCCTCCACCAGCTCCCCATCCACCTCGAGCGCCAACCGCTCGATCTGGGCGTCCGGCGGGAGGGGGAATCGGAAGATCCCCTCGAGCACCTCGTCCGTGTGGTTCTGGAAGACCTCGTCGATCTCCGTCCGCGCCATGGTCCCCGAGATGCGCACCTTGACGTGATGCCGCTCCAGGGTGACGGCACCGACCCGTTCGTCGTCTTCGCCCGGCTTCTTCGCCCGAAGCTCCCCCAAGCCCCCCAGCCGCGTCTCGGTCGTCTCGTCGACGAAGGCGGCATCGCTCCACCCAAAGGCGTCGCTCAGCGAGCTCAACGCCTCGGCCCGGGGTGGAGCACCCCGACTGAGCTCCCCACCTTCACCAGCGAGTACCGACACCGCACGCTCCTCGTCGTCGACCAGCCTCACCTCGCCGCGACTCACCTCCACGCGAGAGCTGCTCTCCGACGCGCGCAAGGCAAGCTTCGTCCCAATGACTTCCGCGCGCCCCAAGGGGAGCGCGATGACCGCCTTTTCGCCTTCGCGCTTTTCGACCTCCGCGACCAGATCACCACTCAGCAGGCGTCCGTGACGGCGTGCGCCCTTCGTGAGCGCGAGCTCGGTGGCCCGATCGAGGGCGATGCGCGTTCCGTCGTCGAGCTCGACGAGCACTCGGGTCACGCCGTCGGTCTTGAGTACCGCACCTTCGGGAACCGTATGGCCGGGAGCCAACGTCACACAGTGCAGGTTTCCGGGGCCCACGCCCGGGGTGCCGTCGCCGCGCTCTGTACCGTCCGCCGCCTCCCCTCCCGAACAGCTCTGAGCGCCCGTCGTGCTTCCGAAGCCCGTCGCGACTTGAAGCACCTTGCCACTCCATCCCGCGCCTGCCGTCGGCTCCGCATCACCGTCCGGCCCGGTCGTCCACCAAGTCAGCAGGACGACTGCCGCGACGGAGAACGCCCCCAGAGTCGCCCAACGAACACCACCTTTTCGCGCCGAGGAGGCTGACGTGCCCGGCTCCCGCCGTTTCTGCTCGGAGCCCGCTTCGGATTTCTCCCCGTCGCTCAGTTCCCGCTCCGCCACACCCGGCTCCCCCCCGGCTGGCGAACTGGCCCGAGGCTCCTCCGCCTCGGTCGGGAGTGCCTCCGCCTCGTCCTTTGGACCGCCGAAAAGCGCCGCGTTGCCATCGTCCCGAACGCCAGGCTCCGCAGCCCGCGCTCCGCTCGTCCGCCGATCCAACTCCGCGAGAAGACGCGCCTGGAAATCGGACGGGTGAACGTAATCGTCTCCGGCCAAGCCCACCATCGATGCGGCCTGCTCCGACTCGAAGCGTGCATCGCGGCAGCGATCGCACGTGGCAAGGTGCTCGCTCAGCGCTTCGTCGACCGTCCCGTCGACAATCGCATCCATGGACTCATCGACTTGCCGACAGAGGTGGTGCCGCTCAGTCATGGGCGTCCTCCTGCACCAGCTCGCGCAACCGACCGAGCGCCCGTGACACGCGCTTTCGCGCCGTGGCTTCCTCGATGCCGCACGCTTCGGCCACTTCGCGAAAGCTGAGCTCTGCGACGTAACGCAATACGAGGGCATCGCGCTCCGTCGGCTTCATCCGTTCGAGCGCGGCCCGTGCCCGCTCGGCTCGCTGACGACTTAGAGTCAGCTCGTGGGCTCCGTCTTCCTGGACCGACGATGCCTCCGTCGCTCCCCCCGCAATGAGCCGCAGCTTGGACGTTCGCCGCCGTCGTGTCTCCAGATGCTTCAAGCACTTGTTCCTCGCGATTCCGATGAGCCAAGCTCGAACCGATCCTCCACCGCGAAACTCGTCGAACGCAGCGTGGGCCGTGAGCAGGGTGTCTTGGGCGAGGTCCTCCGCTTCGGTGGAGTCGTGCAAAAATGCCATGCAAAACCGCCCCAGCACTGCGCCGTAGTGCTGCGAGCACAGACACAGGGCCGTTCGGTCGTCGCCCGCCTGGAGGGCGTCTCGAATCGCGCGTTCCTCTGGACGCATCCCACCTGCTTCCGAGGGCTCCTCGAGCACACGCGCCACGCTCATCGTCACGGGTTCGACCTCGCCATCAGTTCTCAGTTCCCCCAGCGGCGCATCTGTGACCGACTTTCTCGAAAATGGCGATTCACGACAGCTCTCGGCAGTTTGCCCACACGGGCCCACCCGCTCGAACGCGAAGGGGCATCGAGCGGCTTACGTCCATTCGACGGCGAGGCTTCCTGGGGCGACGATTCGTGCAGCACACCGAAGCCGAGCGGGCGGTTTTCGCAGCAGCAAAGCGGCAAACTGATCGGCGCTCTGGCGCGCGAGACGGAAGATGCGGGGGACCTCCCGACACAGAATGCCCCGAGAGCGGCACTCCTCCATCGGAAACCGCGTGCTCGTGCGCCGGTTAGCTACCGAGACGCGTCTTGAGCCAGTCGACCAAAGCTCTCGTGCGCGCGGAGAGCAAACGTCCGTGAGGTAGGACGACGTGAACCGGAGTCGGAGCTGGTTCGAACTCTCCCAGCACGATGCGAAGCTCGCCAGCTTCGACCCGAGCCTCCACTTGGTACGACAAGAACCGACCAAAGCCGAGACCCCGCGCGCATGCATCGATCCCTGCTTGCACGTGGTTGGTCGTGAGCGCTCCTCGCACCGGGATGACCAAGCGCTTTCCGCGATCGTCGAAGGACCAGGAAGCCGCCGCCACGACTCCGGAAAGCCCCACGGTCGGAACGCCAGCGAGCTCTTTGGGATGCTTCGGCTCTCCAACCCGATCGAGCAGCGCAGGACTCGCCACGACCACCCGCCGAACTTCTCCAATTCGCGAAGACACCAGGGACGAATCCTCGAGGCGCGCGATGCGAACCCCCACGTCGAAGCCCTCGTCGATCAAATCCGCCACCCGATCCAACAGGACGAGCTCGATACGAACCCGCGGGTGCTCTTCGAGGAACTCCGTGATCGCGGGGGCGACCCGAAGCTGACCGAACAGCACCGGAGCCGTCACTCGGATCTCGCCTGCGAGTTGCACTCGATCTTGCGAAAGCACCGCCTCCGCCTCGGCAACGTCCCCGAGGATCTGCCGACAGCGCTCGAGGTACGTCCGGCCCTCGGCCGTCAGCGACATGCGACGAGTCGTCCGATGGAGCAACCGCACACCGAGGTGCTCTTCGAGCAGCCCCAGGGAGCGAACCACCGTAGGGAGAGCCTTCCCGAGCGCCTGCGCCGCACCGGTCAGACTGCCGGCGTCGACGATGGAGACGAAGGTTTGCATGGCAGCGAGCCGGTCCACGCCGCCCACACTACTCAGCTTTGCTGCTGAGTTACATACATGTCGCTGTATTTATTCGCCATTCGGAATGGTGCACCTTCTACGGCGTGGGGAGGGATCCCCCGACTCGGCCCCTTTTCAGAACCAGGCGCCGTGCCAGGGACTCCCTCTGGATTGGCTCGCTGCGCCCGGATGGGCGTCGCTCAACGACCAAGGAGCTCTCGATGAACACCCCGACGTCCTCCGCCCTCACTCAGGGCCTCCATCACCTGGGCCTCACGGTGCCCGACCTCGTGAAGACCCAAGACTTCTTCGTGCGTGTTCTCGGGTTTCGATTGCTGCGCGAGGTGCCGAGCTACCCAGCCGCGTTCGTGAGCGACGGCCAGATCATGCTCACTCTGTGGCAGGCTCAGACTGCTTCGCCGGTCCCATTCGACCGCAAGGCGGTCATTGGACTCCACCACTTCGCGCTGCGGCTAGCAGATGGGCAGAACCTCGACGAGGTTCACGCCCGCCTCGCCGCCGAACCGGAGGTGGAGATCGAGTTCGCTTCCGAACCGCTCGGCGGAGGACCGGCCCGGCATTTCATGTGCACCATCGTGGGTGGTCTGCGCATGGAAGTGATCGCTCCTTCGGGGTGATCGAGAAGGAGTAGCTGTGTTCCACGACGGGGAACGGAAACTCCAAGAGCGGGCAGGAGTTCGCGAGAAGGTGGAGCGCTACGCGAGCCGAGCCTTGCGCGACCACCTGCCTGAGGAGCACCGCACCTTCTACGCCTCTCTCCCTTTCCTCGTCGTGGCGGCGCGGGACGCCGCGGGTCGGCCTTGGGCAAGCCTTTTGTCGGCGCCTCCCGGATTCGTTCGTGCCTCGGAGCCGCGATGCTTGGCCATCCGTGCTCGTCAACCCGACGGCGACGCCCTCGCTTCGTCACTGACCCCGGGAGCCGACGTGGGAGTCTTGGGAATCGAGCTTTCCACGCGGCGCCGCAATCGTGTCAACGGACGCATCGCGACCTCGGACGAGAACGGGTTTTCCCTGAGCGTGGCGCAGAGCTTCGGAAACTGTCCCAAGTACATCACCCCCCGCGACTGGGCTCCGCCGCGCGGCGCGAACGGGCCTCGAACCCTGCGACACGGCAACGAGCTCACCGCAGCGGACGTCGCGCAGATCCGTGGGGCGGACACGCTGTTTCTTGCAAGCGGTCATCGCGGAGTAGGTCAAACTCCGGCGTTTGGGATGGACGCGTCACACCGTGGGGGGCGCGCCGGTTTCGTCGACGTGCTCGATTCGAAGACCCTCGTGCTCCCCGACTATCCAGGCAACAACCTGTTCAACACCCTCGGGAACGTCTCGAAAGATCGTCGGGTCGGCTTTCTGTTCGTCGACTTCGAGACGGGTGGTCTGCTCCAGCTCACGGGGCAGGCCCTCATCGACGAGAGCGCAGCGCGAGCGCGAAAGTACGAGGGAGCGCAGCGGATCGTCGAGTTCCGACTCGACGAGTTGATCGACGGCAAGCCACTCGGGCTGGCAGGCTGCTGAATTCTGAGTCGCGCATCCACCGGCAACGTCGGTTCGCTCCCGCTGGCGCTCAGTTCGCGCCGTGCTCAGCGCCGCTCGGCCGCGTCGGCCGCGCTGCGAAGCAACTCGATGAATCCCGCCTGTTCAGCGAGGGGCGCTGCGACCTGAAACGTGACGCCGGGGTGATTCGAAGCCGCTTCTTCGAGGAGACGGGGAATGTCTTCGGTGACGTGCCGCCCTCGCGAAAGCATGCACGGAACGGCGACCACTTCCGTGGCACCGGCTCGAATGCACTGGCCAAACGCGGCGGCAATACTCGGCTCCGCCAGCTCCATGTGAGCGGCCTCGACGATGCGCGCTTCGCCGCGCAGCTCGAAGTTCGCGCGGAGCTTTTCCGCGATCTCAGCGAGCTGGGCGTTGGCGGCCGCCCGGCGGCTGCCGTGATCGATGAGGAGAATTGCGCGCGCCATCGGGGCACCCCTGGGAGGACCAACGGTTTATCGCTTGTCCCACATGCTACTCTGAAGGTCGATGGCGTCGAGGACACGAGGACTCCGCCCCCCGCACGGCTCCGCCCGCCAGGTCGGGATGGGGCTGCTCGTCGTCGCGCTCGGGTGCTCCCAAACCACGACCGAGCGACTGGGCCTGCCAGAACCGAGCACCGTGGAAAAGGTGGATCTCGAGCGCTACGCCGGGACCTGGTACGAGATCGCTCGATTTCCAAACAGCTTTCAGGAAGGCTGCGCGAACACCACCGCGACCTACACGCTGAGGGACGACGGTCGCGTCGGCGTTCTCAATCGCTGCTTGAGAGACGGCGAGGTCGACACCGCAACGGGCTATGCCGAAGTGGTCGACCCCAAGACGCGTTCGAAGCTCGAAGTTACCTTCTTCTGGCCGTTTTCCGGTGACTACTGGATCGTCGACCTTGCGGACGACTACTCGTACGCGGCGGTCGCCGACCCCGGGCGCGACTACCTGTGGATCTTGTCGCGTACGCCCACCCTTCCGAAAGCAACCTACGAACGGATCGTCGAAGGCCTTCGGGAGCAAGGCTTCGAAGTCGGGCGGCTCGAGCGAACACCGCAGAAGGCTGGCAGCTGACTTTCAGCGGGTGTCACGCCTCGGCGAGCTCTCCGAGCACCTCGTCCATCCGCCTCATCACTTCGCGAATCTGCTTTGGCTCGGGAAGCACCGTCATTCGGAAGTGGTTCCTGTAGGGAACGTTGAAGCTCGACCCCGGTGCCACCAGCACGTGGCGCCGCTCGAGGAGGCTCAAGGCGAAGGTTCGGTCGTCGAAGCCCGTGGGAAACAGGCTCTCCTCCACGCGAACGAAGGCGTACATCGCACCGCCGGGAGGAGCCAACGACAGGTAGGGGCTCTCTTCGATTGCATCGAGAAGGGCCTGTCGCGATTCGTACAGTCGGCCTCCGGGCGTGGTCAGAGACGTCACGGACTGATAGCCACCGAGGGCGGTTTGCACCGCCCATTGCCCCGGCACGTTCGGGCACAGGCGGAGCGAGGCCAGGAGCTCGATGGCGTGGAGATACTCATCTGCGGTGCTCTTCTCTCCCGAGAAGGAAACCCAACCCACGCGCAGACCACAAGCACGGTAGATCTTGCTGAGACCCGAGAACGTGGCACAGAGGCAGTGCTTCGCCATCGTCGCCAACGGGATGAACTTGGCGCCGTCGTAGGTCATGTCCCCGTAGATCTCGTCGGCCAGAAGCAGCAGATGATGCTTCTCCGCGATCTTGACGAAGCCCTCGAGGACCTTCTTGGGGTACACTGCCCCCGTGGGGTTGTTCGGGTTGATCACGACGAGCGCGCGAGTGCGCTCGGTGATGAGCTGCTCGACCTCCTCCGGATCGGGGATGAAGTCGTTCTCCGGCCGACACGGGTAGGGCACGGCCTTACCCCCGTGAATCACGACAGAAGCCGTCCACAGTGGGTAGTCTGGGCTCGGAACGAGCACCTCGTCGCCTGGATTGATGAGAGCCCGCATGCACATCATGATGAGCTCGGACACGCCGTTGCCTATGAAGACGTCTTCGGCCGTCACGTCCATCACGCCGCGATCCTGCTGCTGCATCACCACGGCTTCCCGCGCGGGAAAGATGCCCTTCTGGTGACAGTACGGATCGGCCTGGTGAAGGTTCTGCACCATCGCCACGCGCATGGTTTCCGGCATGCGAAATCCGAAAGCGCCCGGATTTCCGATGTTGAGCTTGATGACGTCGTAACCTGCGGTCTCGAGCTCGTCGGCGCGACGAGCCAGTGCACCCCGGATCTCGTAGCGGACGTCGTGGAGGTGTTTGGAGGCTCGAAGGGGGGGGGCGCTCATGAGAGCAGGAAACCTAGCTCGAAACGGACGAGCCGCGATATGGGACGACTACTTTTTCTCCTTGACGCCCGGGCGGCCGTCGACGAGCCTGAGCCGCACTATGGCAGGTCTACGAAAGCGCACAGAGCCCGCGGCGAAGCCGTGCTGGTCCCGCTGACGTAGCCGGCTCGGAACCGCGACCAGCTCGGAAGCGAAAAAGCGCAGGCACCCGCCGCGCCCTTCCTCACGACACTTCGCCAACACGGCAAGGGGCTGGCGGCCTGCCGGTTCGCGATTGCGTGACGGCTGAAGCGCTCCCGCAGCCCGACTGGGACGATCCGCCCCAGACCTCATTCTGTCAGTCGCATCTCCGAAGGAATCTTCGGCAGTTTTCACCCCCTCAAGATCTGGACGCCCCATGTTTCGCTGGTTCGAATCCCGCCTCGACGCCTTCCCCACCGAAGAGCCAACCGACCCTCCCAGAACGCTGGTCGCCTTCTGCCGCCACCACACGCGGGGGGTCTGGCCAAGCATCTTCGTGATGGCGGCGCTCACCAGTGTGATCGCCGTCTGCGAGGTTTCCCTCTATGCATTCCTGGGTAGCGTCGTCGATTGGCTCTCGGCGCGCTCACCGGAGACCTTCGTAGCCGAGGAAGGCCAGAAGCTCGTCGCACTCGGCCTTGCCGTGCTGTTCGGTCTGCCACTGCTCATGTTGGTGCAGTCCCTCGTCACCCATCAAACACTCCTGGGCAACTATCCCATGCGGATCCGCTGGACCCTGCATCGCTACTTGCTCGGACAGTCGATGGCCTACTTCCAGAACGAGTTTTCGGGACGGGTAGCCACCAAGCTGATGCAAACGTCGCTCGCGGTGCGCGAAAGCGTGATGAAGGTCCTCGACGTTCTGAACTACGTCGGCGTGTACTTTTTGGGTAGTTTGCTCATCGCCGCGTCCTTCGACGCGCGACTGATGGTTCCCCTCGTGTCGTGGCTTTTGGCCTACACGTGCTTGCTTCGCTACTTCGTTCCGCGCCTCCGGAAGCTATCGGAGCTGCAAGCCGACGCACGCTCCACGATGACCGGACGCATCGTCGACAGCTACACGAACATAGCCACGGTGAAGCTGTTCTCCCACTCGAGGCGCGAGGAGGCGTACGCCCGCGACGGGATGTCTGGATTCCTCGGGACGGTCCATCGCCAGATGCGGCTCGTCACGATTTTCTGGGTCAGCTTGTACGCGCTGAACTCGACGCTCCTCGTGGTGATGGGCGCCCTGTCCATCCACCTCTGGTTGGCCTCCGCCGTGTCCGTCGGCGGCGTAGCCGCAGCCATGGGTCTGGTACTGCGACTCGGCGGTATGTCGCAGTGGATCATGTGGGAGGTGTCCGCCCTCTTCGAGAACATTGGCACGGTGGAAGACGGCATCGCCTCCTTCTCCAAGCCGCGAATCGTTCGCGATCAGCCAGCGGCGCCCGAGCTCCAGGTTTCCGCCGGCCGCATCCGGTTCGATGGTGCCACGTTCCACTACGGCAGGGGCGCCGGGGTCATCGAGAACTTGCACCTGGAAATCCGCGCTGGAGAGCGCGTGGGCATCGTGGGGCGTTCGGGTGCCGGAAAATCGACCTTGGTGAACCTGCTTCTCCGATTCTACGATCTCGAAGCGGGCCGCGTTCTGATTGACGGGCAGGACATCGCACAGGTGACCCAAGACTCACTCCGCGCGCAAATCGGCGTCGTGACCCAGGACACGTCACTGCTTCACCGATCCATTCGCGAGAACATCCTGTACGGTCGCCCGGATGCGACCGAAGCAGAGCTCCTGCGAGCGGCAGAGGACGCGGAAGCCCACCAGTTCATTCGAGGCCTCGAAGACGCTCGAGGGCGACGCGACTACGACGCACACGTCGGCGAACGCGGCGTGAACCTCTCGGGGGGACAACGTCAGCGCATTTCCATTGCGCGGGTCATGCTCAAGGACGCTCCCGTCCTGATCCTCGACGAAGCGACCTCGGCTCTCGACTCCGAGGTGGAAGCCGCCATTCAGCACAGCCTCGACAAGCTGATGAACGGAAAAACCGTGCTCGCCATCGCGCATCGCCTGTCCACCATCGCCGCGCTCGATCGCCTGATCGTGCTCGACGAGGGGCGCATCGTGGAAGACGGCACGCACGAGGAGCTTCTCGCACTCGGCGGCATCTACGCGAAGCTTTGGGCGAGGCAATCGGGCGGCTTCATTGGAGAGAGCGATGGCGACTCGACGGAGGACCAGCGTTCCTCGGAGACGAACCCGACCGGCGAAAGCGCAAGCAAAGGCGACGCCGCCGAGTAGCCGCTCCCCCGCGTCGCCCGGCTATCTGCGCCGGGGCACTCCCCACCGCGCAGGAGGCGACCCGAACCTGGACGACGTCAATCGTCGTCGCGGTCGGGCTGATCCCGGAGAATCTCGCCGCTCTCGGGGTCGACCCAGAGCTCCCGAGGTTCGCCGTCGACATAGGCTTCGACTTCCCAACGTTCGTCGTCCATCACCATCTCGACGATCGGATCGTACCCCCTGTCCTCGAGCTGCTTGGCGATCGCAGACAGCGGCTGCGACCCCGGGGGCGGCCTGTCCCCCGCGGTGACGAGAGACGCCAAAAGCCCCGCCCGGGCCTCCGAACCGACGCGGGCCCTCCAATTTCCCCGAGGTAACAGAAATTCCAAGCTGACCGAAACCGCCGGCTCCCACTCCGCGGACAGTCACAGAACAGAGCCGCCAAAGCCAAGCATTCGCCCCCGAAGCTGTCGATTCTCTCTGGTCAGTCAACTGGTCATTCTGATAGAGAGGTCGCAGCTTCGGGCTATCGTCTCGGCTCGCTCGCCTGTTCGGCAGCATGCGCTTTGGACGGGGCGGGCATCTTTCGGGCGCGCTCCGTTGACGAGCCGCTGCTCTCTGCTTTCGAGAACCGCCCTCGCTTTCGAGAACCGCCCTCGCTTTCGAGAACCGCCCTCGCTTTCGAGAACCGCCCTCGCTTTCGAGAACCGCCCTGCTTTCGAGAACCGTCGCGACCCGTGGTCGGTAACGCTCTACGACCTGACCAACGACTCCGCGCGCAACCCTCCAACGAATCCCATCATGCAGACTCGCGACTTCGTTCGTTACTTCCTGGTGAGCACTCTCATCGCGCTTGCGGGTGACCTCGCCTGCTCCTCGGAGGAACAGCCGCAACAGCAGGCCGATGGTCCTTACGCAAACCCGACGACCACTTGCGCGCAGAACGCGGACTGCGGAGGCGACACGCCCATTTGCGACCCACTTCGGGGGTGCGTTGCTTGCCAGTTCGACACCGAGTGCGCCGACCAGCAGCGTTGTGTGAATCGCGCATGTGAACCCCTTCTGAGGTGCTCGACTCACGTCGACTGCGCCGAAACGGAGACCCCAGCGTGCGACGGTGAAACCGGCATCTGTGAACAATGCTTGCTCGACGAGCACTGCGGCGGGGGCAAGCGCTGCCTCGACAATCGCTGTCAGCTGGCCACGGAGTGCCTCAATTCGCGCGATTGTGGGGACGACCGCGTCTGTGATCGAGCGTCCGGGTGGTGCGTCGAATGCGCCGGGGACGCCGACTGTGATGAGGACGCGACCTGCGTCGAGAATGCCTGCGTCTCCCGATGCTCATCCGACAAAGATTGCGCTGCTCAAGATCTTCTCTGCAGCCCGGAAGGAGGCTTCTGCGTCGAATGCGTCGCCAACGTCGATTGCCCCGAAAGCTATCACTGCGTCTCGGGCTCCTGCGAAATCGACGTCTGCCAGCCAGGCGACGGGCGGTGCGAAGCGACGGAAAACGCTGCGCTGAACTGTAACGATTCGGGAAGCGATTTCGTGCCGGTCTTGTGCCCGTCGAGAACCACCTGCGTCGAGGAGGACGGATCCGCCGCGTGCGCACCGTGGGTATGCGTCCCGGGTACACCGAGCTGCAGCGATGACGGCTCCACCGTTCGTGTCTGCGCGGTCGACGGAATGGGGTTCACCGACTCCATGAACTGTGGCGACCAAGGAGGCACTTGCGAAGGGGGCACCTGCGTCGACGTAGTGTGCGACGCAGACGAGTCTCTCTGCTCCGACGGATCCATCTACCGGTGTAACACGACAGGCACCGCCCTCACGTTGACCGCGGCGTGTGCGGTCACTTCCCACTGTGACGAAGAGACGGTCACGTGCGAACCCGACGTCTGCATTCAGGGCACACCGACGTGCAACGGCAGCGTCGCCACGACCTGCAACGCCGACGGCTCCGGCTTCGATTCCGGTGGCACCGACTGTTCGGACACGGGCGAGACCTGCTTCCAGGGGCAGTGTCTACCCGAGCTCTGCGACAGCGGCGTGCGCCATTGCTACGGCGGCAGCGTCTACTTTTGCCTGGACGCTGGCACGCGCCGGACGCTGTATGACACCTGCAAGAGCAGCGAGTACTGCGACGACTCGGGAGCATCCGCAGTTTGCCGCGCACGGCAGTGCACCCCGAATCGGGACTATTGCAGCGGCGAAGTCGCGGGCACTTGCAACGCGCAGGGTTCGGGCCCAGTCGACGGAAGCACCACCGACTGCTCCACCCTCGACGGCAAGGCGTGCTACCTCGGCAAGTGCTTGGACGAGGTGTGCCCAGGCAACTACGGCTGCAACAACGGCAATCCGTACACCTGCACGGCCAACGGCACGGGGTTCGGCTCGCAGCGCGACACCTGCCTGAGCAGCGAACACTGCGCAGAGAACGTGTCCTGGTGCCGGATCGACGTATGCACTCAAGGGACGCCCGCGTGTGATGGCAACACGGCCACCACCTGCAAGGCCGACGGATCGGGCTACGATCCCGGGGGCACGGATTGCGGCGATGAGCAGCGCTGTGTGAACGGCACCTGCCTTCCCATCATCTGCACGGCAAACACCTACTACTGCGACGGAGGCAACGTCTTCCGGTGTGGCTCCGACGGGACCACCACGACGCTCAACGACACCTGCACCGCGGCCGAATATTGCTTGGAGGGGTGGTCGACGTGCCGTGTGGATGTCTGCGAGGCCGGACAGCCGTACTGCAATGGCGCCCTCGTCTCGACGTGCAAAGCCGACGGGTCTGGCCCCGAAGACGGAGGAACGTCGTGCCCCACCGGGAAGATCTGCGAAGACGGCGCGTGTGCCGACATCGTCTGCACTCCCGACGACTACTTCTGCCTCGAAAACAACGGCGAGCGCTGCAACTCGCTCGGGACGGGGTGGACTCGGTACCGGACTTGTTCCGACGCGTACTTCTGCGACGACTCCGGCGAGACCGCGATCTGCGTGGCCGACATTTGCGAGGCTGGGCAGGCCGCCTGCGACGGAGAGGCTCTGGCGACCTGCGACACATATGGCGGAGGCTACGCCAGTTCCACCACCGACTGTTCCGCGACGAACCAGGTTTGCAACCTGAGCGCATGCGTGAATGAAGACGTCGTATCGGTCGGAAGCGGAGGAACCGGGACGAGCCAAACCACGTCCTACACCTACTTCAACGTGTATCAGGCCACCTCGAGCCGTTCACTTAAGAAGATCGAGCAGATGTTCTCCGTGTCGGGGACGTCCCAGTTCACCTGGTACGTGTACGAGAGCTCCACAGCGACCGGGAGCTACACAAAGGTCTTCGAGAGCTTGAACACGAGCTCAGGAGTGTCCGCGTACCACAGCTCCGGAGCGATCGACGTGTCCCTCGTCGCGGGCAACTACTACCTCATCGGCGTGAGGGTCGTCGGAAGCCACTCGTACTTCAGCGCGAGCACCACGAGTCCCGAATGGCTGAGCCTGGGAGCTTGGCGAAACAGTCGCAGCACCACAGCCGTGCCCGGCGCGTCCTTCAATGTGTCGCGCTCTAACGTCAGCACCGCGTACACACAGCGTCTCACCACTGCGGCCCCCTGAAGAGATGAATTTCATGAACGAACGCTGCACGAGTCCATCGACTTCCCGGCGCGCGGTCCGCGTCAAGATCAGCCTGGGCACGCTCGCGCTCAGCGTGCTTTTCTCCCTCGCTTGCGAACCAGCCAACGAGGAGGGCGTCGACTTCGGAGAGCCCATTCCAATCGGCGGTCAGGGGGGCGCGGGGTCTCAGCAAACGGGGACCCTGCGCAACTCGACCGCGTTGGCGTCGGTGACCGGCGCGTGGCCCAACGGTTCGCTCGGCACGGCCTCCTTCAGCTCCGAACGGGGACAGGACGTGGAGTGCGTCTGGGACCAGCACAGCGCTACACCCGAGCTGCGACTTTCTGCCGGCGATTCGGGCGGCGAACCCGACGTCCGCGTGATCCTGCGGGGTGTGTCCGATCAGGGCACGGGCACGACATCACTCTCCGCCGACGTCGACAAGGCTCTCGAAGCGACCTTCCGTTTCCACGACGACACCACGTCCGTCGAGTACGAATACGCGTCGGCAGGCGACACGATCACCACGTGTAGTTGGAAGCTGGACACCTTCGACCAGATTCAGCTCACCGGGCACCTCGCGTGTCGAGACCTGATTGCTACCCCCGAATCGGACGACTACGTCTCGTCGGAAATCGCGGTCACCGCCAGCGCGACGCTGAGCTTCGACTGCCCTCTTCACATCCTGGAGTCCCCATCGGTCTCCACCGGAGGAGGGGACGGTTCTGGGGGTGAAAGCAACACCGGCGGCCTGAGCAGTTCAGGGGGCTCGCCGGCGACGGGCGGAGCTTCGTCGGGTGGTGGTTCGTGCCGCGGCGTTGCGACCTCGTGTTCCATCCTGAGCACTTCCGAGTGCAGCTCCGCGCTCGGCTGCCGGCGCGACGGTGAATGCACGGGGCTGTCGCGCAGTTGCTACTACTACCTTGAGGGGTCGAGCTGTTATTCGCAGGACGGCTGCTACTGGCTCTCCTCCTCTGGGTGCGGAGGCTCGTCGCGGTCATGCAGCCGCTACTCGACAAGCACGAGTTGCATTCTCCAAGACGGGTGTAGTTGGGACGATACGTGCGAGGGCGTCGCGACGCCGTGTTCGGGCCTCACCTCCGAGTTCAGCTGCTCCTCCCAACCGGGCTGCTACTGGAGCACCCTCTGAAGAGATGACCGCTTGCGGTGATCGCTGAAAACAGGAGCGGCACGGGCAGAAGATTGCCCTCCCGTAGCCTTTTCGACCCTCATTCGCTTGGGGCCGAAAAGGCTGAGACTGTGCTGGACCCCAGGGCCGACTCCCCGCCCGGACGCTCAGCGGTGCGCCGTCGACCGGCGAGCGGTATTCCCCGGTGCGTGCTGAAGTCGAGGAGCCACGAGGTCTGGACCCCAGATCTGGAGAGCAATTCCGGGCGGCAGACTGCGGCGACCCGTTCGATGTGCAGTTCGCCCACCGCCGGTATCTTGACGGACCAGGACGCCCGCCAAGCTTGACTTTTGGCATCGTTTTCCCGGTGCTCAAGGACCCACGTACGTTCCGCTCCGGTGCTCGCGAAAGCCTCGCCAAAACTCAAGCTTGACGGGCCTGCTCGCGCTTAGGGTATCGGGGATGGCAGTTCGCCCCACACGTTGTTCGTTTCGCGCGTGTGGCGCGGTTCCCACCGCATTTCAGCCGGTTTGTCGGGGCTCGCAAAAGGAGACCCGCTCAGCTGCGTTTCGGCCACGTAACTCACAGATAACAAACGCTATCTTTCTTGCGACGGCCGCTCGAGGAGGCGCATAGTGCCCGACGCCAGAGCAGATTCCGGTTCCCATCTCGGTATCGTCACGCCGAGGTGGGGACCGGGATCACCTTCGGCTCGGTAGAGGCCACGGCAGAGGAGGAGTACCCGAGTACCCGGGTGAGGGGGCGGTCGTGTCCGACGGAGGGCTCGCCGGAGGGCTCGCCGAGAAATGGCGCGTTCTCCGAACACCGGTCCGTTACATTTCGTGTTTCGTAACTGTGTAACGGGACGATTTCGGACTTCCACTTTCGAGGTGCTCCTGTCGAATGATACCTGCTGGTGGTTTCGAAGCGCTCCGTCGCGAAACACGCGGCCGGTCACAGTGCGGCCCTCGTCGACACGCCTCCGGAAAGGGCGAATCCCCCTCCCCGGCCTCGGCGTGACGCTTTTCGAACACACCGCAAAAGGACTGACATCGTGGACATGAGCGGAACTACTAGACGTCGAGCAATCGCCGGCCTGCTCAGCCTGGGCGCTCTCGCGCTTCCGGCCTGCAGCAAGAAGGAAAAAGAGGTCGAAAAGACGGTCTCTGCAGCCAAGGTCAGCGAGGAGAAACTTGCCGAGCTCACCAAGGGCACGGACCTCGAAAAGACGGACCTGAAGCTCGGGTTCATCAAGCTGACCGACTGCGCGCCTCTCGTCATCGCCAAGGAGAAGGGCTTTTTCGAGGACGAGGGACTGAACGTCACCCTCGAGGCCCAGGCCAATTGGAAGGTGCTCCTCGATCGGGTGATCTCCGGCGAGCTCGACGGCGCCCACATGCTCGCGGGTCAGCCCATCGGCGCGACCATCGGTTTCGGAACGAAGGCCCACGTGATCACTTCGTTCAGCATGGATCTCAACGGAAACGGCATCACCGTCTCCAACGAGATCTGGAAGCAGATGCAGAAGAACGATCCGAAGCTCGCTTCCCCCACCCCGCCACATCCGATCAGCGCCGAGTCCCTGGTTCCCATCGTCGAGGGCGCCAAGAAGAAGGGCAAACCCCTGAAGATGGGGATGGTTTTCCCCGTCTCGACACACAACTACGAGATCCGCTACTGGCTCGCCGCATCTGGAATCCATCCCGGCATGTACACGGCAACCGACACGACTGGCACGGTTGATGCCGACGTGCTGCTTTCCGTCACGCCGCCCCCTCAGATGCCGGCTACCCTCGAGGCCGGAACCATCAACGGTTACTGCGTGGGTGAGCCCTGGAACCAGCAGGCCGTCGTTCGCGGCATCGGTGTTCCCGTCACCACGAACTACGACATTTGGAAGAACAACCCCGAGAAGGTCTTCGGGGTGACCGCCGATTGGGCGAAGAAGAACGACAAGACGCACATCGCACTCGTCAAAGCGCTCATTCGCGCCGGCAAGTGGTTGGACGGTGGCCTCGAAAACCGCAAGGAAGCTGCCAAGATCCTTTCTCGCAAGGAGTACGTCGGAGCCGACTACGAGGTCATCGCCAATAGCATGACCGGCACGTTCCTGTTCCAGAAGTCGGACAAGCGCGAGATGCCCGACTTCAACGTCTTCTACCGGTACTACGCGACCTATCCTTTCTACTCGGACGCCGTCTGGTTCCTCACTCAGATGCGCCGCTGGGGTCAGATCACCGAAAGCAAGCCCGAGGACTGGTACCACGAGACCGCGAAGAAGGTTTACAAGCCCGAGACCTACCTTGCTGCAGCCAAGGCTCTGCTCGAGGAGGGCAAGATCGAGAAGGACGAAGTGCCCTGGGACACGGATGGCTACAAGCCCCCCACCAAGGACTTCATCGACGGCGTCGAGTACGACGGCAAGAAGCCGCTCCAGTACCTGACCGCCCACAAGATCGGAAACAAGGAATAATCGCCTTCAGTTGAAGGCTGCAGCGACACGTTCGAGGAAATACCATGTCAGCTCGAATTCTAAGAGTGCTCGACGCTACCGGGCTCGAAGCGTTTGCCCCTTTCGTGCGCCTCCTGCGGGGAGACGACGCCAAGGAGCAGATCAGGCGCATCGCCGTGAGCTTCGGGGCACCGCTCGTCGCCTTCCTGCTCTTTCTCGGAGCATGGAGTGCGGCATCTCAGAACATCATGACGAAGTATGGGAATCTCCCCTCTCCGGGACAGGTCTGGGAACAGGCCGTCCTGCTTTGGGAGTCCCACCTCGAAGGTGTCGCTGCCGAGGAGACGTTCTACGAAGAGCAAGCCACCAAGGCGGCGGAGTACACCGCCGCCGCCGAAATCCTCTCGGCGCGCGGTGATGGGGCGAAGGCCGCCAAGATGCTGGAGCAAGCCAAGGCGGCTCGGGCGGCCAAGTATTCGGCCAGCCCCTCCTACATCGACCAGATCGTCACCTCGCTAAAGACCGTGTTCGCGGGATTTCTGGTGGCTTCGCTGATCGCGATCCCCATCGGGGTGCTTTGCGGGTCGAGCAGTCTCGTGCAGGCAGCCTTGAACCCGCTGATTCAGATCTTCAAACCGGTCTCACCGCTCGCATGGCTTCCCATCGTGATGATTTGCGTGGGCGCCCTCTATACGACGGCGCCCAGCCAGGCCTGGTTCGAAAAGTCGTTCATCAGTTCGGCACTGACGGTATCGCTGTGTTCCCTGTGGCCGACATTGGCGAACACAGCGCTCGGGGTGGCATCGATCGACAAAGACCACCTGAACGTCGCCCGGGTCCTCAAGCTCGACACGTGGACGCGCATTCGAAAGATCATCATTCCGTCGGCCCTTCCGATGATGTTCGCCGGTCTCCGGATCTCCCTCGGCGTGGGCTGGATGGTGTTGATCGCCGCTGAAATGCTCGCGCAGAACCCGGGACTCGGCAAATTCGTCTGGGACATGTTCCAGAACGGCAGCAGCCAGACCCTGGCCCAAATCATGGTGGCGGTCTTCACCATCGGCATCATCGGCATGGCGCTCGATCGAGTGATGATCGTGCTGCAACGGTCGGTCAGTTACTCGACCGTCGCGACCTGAGGAGACGACCATGGGGATCCTGAAACTCGAAAACGTCTCCAAGTCCTTCGGCACGGGGTCCACGCAGACGGAGGTGCTCCGCAGCGTGGATCTGAGTCTCCAGGAAGGCGAATTCGTCGCCATCGTGGGCTTCAGCGGCAGCGGCAAGAGCACCCTCGTGAATCTTTTGGCTGGCCTGCTGAAGCCCGACCGGGGCGAGGTGCGGTTCAAGGACAAGCTCAACCCAGAGCCCGGCCCCGAGCGCGGGGTCGTGTTCCAGAACTACTCGCTTCTGCCGTGGATGACCGTCTACGAAAACATCCGCTTGGCCGTCGAGCAGGTGTTCGGCGACACCACGGAGGAAGAAAGGCACAAGCGGGTTCTGCGCTACGTCGACATGGTGAGCCTGACTCCAGCTCTTGCGAAGAAGCCGAGCGAGCTCTCGGGCGGCATGCGCCAGCGCGTGTCGCTGGCGAGGACGCTCGCGATGAGCCCCGACCTGATGCTTCTGGACGAACCCCTCGGAGCCCTCGATGCACTCACCCGGGCGGTCCTGCAGGACGAAATCGCCAAGATCTGGTCGAGCGAGAAGAAGACCGTCTTGCTCGTCACCAACGACGTCGACGAAGCGCTTCTGCTGGCCGACCGCATCATTCCGCTCAAACCAGGCCCCAGCGCTACCTTGGGCAAGGAGTTCCTGGTCGACCTCGAGCGCCCGCGCGATCGACAGGCTCTGAACCACGACGAGAAGT
Source organism: Polyangiaceae bacterium (assembly GCA_050289625.1). Taxonomy (GTDB): domain Bacteria; phylum Myxococcota_A; class Polyangia; order Polyangiales; family Polyangiaceae; genus NIC37A-2. The sequence continues at coordinate 18,999 of JBNKGC010000065.1, forward strand.
TCAAATCCCTGCGCAACGAAGTGGTCGGGTACCTCAACCGAGTACGCGACGAATCGCGTCAAACGAAAGCGGCCTCGCGCAAGGGCCCTGCCATCGAGCTCCCAAAACTGGAACCCGTCGATTTGCGCGCGGGTTGAGCCTCGAACTGGCAATTTCGACCGAAGCATTCGAGACACGAAAGGCAAGAACGTGCGCGGATACGTAGAGCTCTTCAACCTCGGCAAGACGTACGAGACCCCGAAGGGGCCCGCCGTCATCGTCGAGGACTTCAACTTGAACATCGCCGAGGGCGAGTTCATCGCCCTGCTCGGCCACTCCGGGTGCGGCAAATCCACGGTGCTGACCATGCTCGCGGGCCTGAATCCCATCAGCGACGGTGGCATCGTCGTGGCAGGCCGAGAAATCATGGGTCCCGGACCCGATCGCGGAGTGGTTTTCCAAGCCCCCTGTTTGCTGCCTTGGATGTCGGCCTACCAGAACGTGATGCTGGGGGTGGAGCGCGTATTTCCTCAGGCCTCCAAGGCGGAACGCAAGGCAACCGTCGAGTACTACATGGAGCTCGTCGGCCTCGGCGATTCCATGCACAAGTCGCCGCGGGAGCTTTCGCTCGGGATGCAACAACGGGTGGGTCTGGCGCGCGCCTTCGCCGTCGCTCCCAAGATGCTCCTACTCGACGAGCCGTTCGGAATGCTCGATTCACTCACGCGGATGGAGCTTCAGGAGGTCCTCGGTGGGATCCTCGAGAAGGACGGGAAGACTGCCCTCATGGTCACCCACGACGTGGACGAGGCACTCTACCTCGCCGATCGGGTCGTCATGATGACCAACGGACCGCGAGCACGCGTGGGCGAGATCATTCCGCTTCCCTTCGACAGGCCGCGCGAACGCGCCGCGGTCCTCGCGCATCCGCAGTACTACGAGTTCCGGGAGCAAATGATCCGCTTCCTGGAAGAACAGGAGGCATTAAAGGAGAAAGCTGCCTGAGATATCTCCAGGCACCAGCGGCGCGTGCGCTTTGCGGTTCCTCTCTCATGCCGCTGGAGCACTCGGCACCCCAGGTGTTTCGTTTCACACCTGGGGTGCCGAGTTGCTGCGAAACCGTCAGCATCGGTCGTTCGTCGGTCCCCCGAGTCGAGCCACCCCGTGTCCGACTCGGCTTTCTCGCTGTCCGATTCCGGCCACCGCCTGTCCGACTCTCCTTCCGGAGGTGCACACCCCGGATTGCCTTCAGCCCGTCGACCGTCACATTTGACGGGAAACGGGGGGAGCCGTGACGACAAAGTTCAAAGGCGAGATCGGTCTGGATGTCCGCAACTCGAAGCCCGACTGGGGGCCATTCAAACAACCGAACGCGCCCGAGGGGACGCTCCCGGACGACGGACACAGTTTTACTCGATGCTCGGCGAGCGGGCCCTCTACCACGAGGGATGGCTCGCGTGCACGCTGCATCCGCCCCTGTCGGGCTGGGGACACTTCGAGCAGGACGAATGGGAGCTCTACCACCTGGAAGAAGACCGCTCGCAGCTTCGCAACGTCGCCGCAGAACATCCTGAGCGCCTCGAGGAGCTCAAGGAAATGTGGTCCTACTACGCGGGGATCTACAAAGGGCTTCCGCTCGACGACCGGTCGCCGCCCGAGATCCTGGACTCACCACGACCCCAACCCGGGGTGCCACGAAACCGCTACGTCTACTATCCCCACACGGCCGAGGTGAACGAGGAAATCGGCCCGAACATTCGGGGCCGCTCGTACACGATCGCGGCTGGGGTCACGGTGGAGTCGGACGACGCGCAGGGCGTGCTCTTCGCACAGGACCCGGAGCATGGTGTTGTTGATGGCCTTCCGCAGATCGTCTTCGGTACGCCGGGCGAGGCGTGGTAGCCACGACTTGACGAAGGCCCAACAGAGTTCGATGGGGTTCAGATCCGGCGAATACGGGGGGAAGTAGAGTACACGTCCGCCCGCAGTCTCAAGGGCTTGCCGTCTTTTCCACGCTCGCTCGACATGGGCGAAGTACATGGAGCTCCCGGCGATCAAGCGAGGGCCTTATGAAAGCCAAGGCGGCGGAGGTGGCATCTCCGGCAGGAGCGTGACTCGGCCCACCCTCTTCGTTATGAGCGGGTGGGGATGACGCACATCGATCGCGGAGCCACTCGCGCCGAGCCGCCGCGCGCGGCGAGGTCACTCGCCCGATGGGGGCGTTGGCACGGGGCTCTCTTCGGCTTGAGCCTTGGGGCGACGTCTCCTGTCGCCGGAGCGCAGAATGCGGCCTCCGAGCCCCGTTCGATTGAAGCCCGCGCTGTTGAAGGAGGCGATCCGGGAGGGCCAGCCCCTGAAACCGAGGGGACCGACGTCCGCCCGCCGCAGCCGAAAGAACCCTTCGAAGTCATCTATCCCCCGGACGGCCGGGGCGACACCGTCGTGGTGCTTCGGTTGCTCGTGTCGGAGGATGGCGCGGTGACCGAAGCCCGAGCCATCGAGGGAGACGAGCCCTTTCGAAGCGCGGCCGAAGCTGCCGCTCTCGAGTTTCGGTTCACGCCCGCGTTGGTCGGCGGCACCCCCAAGGCCGCCTACGTCCTGTACCGTGTGGAGTTCCTCGAACCTCGCGTCGACGATCCCAACCCGCCCGGCGACACAGCCCCGAACGAATCCGCGCCAATGGCGGAGCAGCGGGGCGAAGCAGAGCCCCAGTCCCCCGAAACGGTGGACGCTCCGATCGAGATCCAAGTCGGCGGCCGACGCAGTGCCCCAGGTGCCCGCGTCTTCTCGGATGCCCAGACGCGCATCGTTCCCGGAGCCGAGGGCGATCCGGTTCGATACGTCGAAGCCATGCCCGGCACCGTGACCTACGTGACCGGCGCACCCTTCATGGCGCTTCGCGGAGGCTCACCCGGGAAGACGGGGTACGAGTTCGACGGAATCCGCCTCCCCTACTTGTTCCACCTGGCGCGGGGCCCGGCGGTCGTGCATCCCTGGCTGGTCGACAGCGCTACGGTCTACGGGGCAGGCTATCCGGCCAGCATCGGAAACGCCACGGGCGGAGTGATCGTCGCTTCGGCCGCCGAGCCTCTGTACGAGGCTCGCGCCCAGGGTCGCGTGCGTCTCACCGATTCGGAAGCTGGCGTCGAGGCACCGTTCGGCGACGGGCGAGGCAGCGTGATGGTGGCCGGTCGCTACTCCTACACGAAGCCTCTCGTCTCCCTGGTGGCCCCAGACTATCGGCTCGACTTCTGGGACTATCAGGCGCGGGCTCAGTACGACTTGTCGTCGCGCGATCAGATCCAAGTCATCGCATTCGGGGCGGGCGACACCTCGCAGCAGACCCTCGAGGACGGGACCATCGACGATCTCTTCAACGCCAGCTTTCACCGCGTGGCGTTGCGTTACGTTCGACAGACTGGCGACGATCAGGTCACACGAGTGACCGCGTTCGGGGGCATCGACCGCTGGGCGGACCACGAAAACCCGAAACCCCCTCGCATGACCGTCATCGGTGCACGGGCGGAAACCGAGTTGAACCTCGAACGTTCCACTCGCCTCTCCTACGGCGCTCACGTCGACCTCGCCTTCGTCGATGGTTCGAGGGACTGGGACCTCGAAGACACTCGCCTGGACCTGGAATCACGAGTCCGCACCGACTCCAACGTGGGTGTCTTCGGGGCGCTCACGTGGCAGCCGACGCGCCGCTTCACGATAACGCCCGGTCTGCGGCTTGACGCCTATCACAGCGAAGCCACCCCGCGGAATCTCGGTGGCACGTACTTGAGTCCCGAGCCGCGCCTGGCTCTCTCTCTGGAAGCATCACCCTCGGTCCGCCTTCACCAGGCGATCGGTCTCGCAGCCCAACCACCGAGCAGAACCTTTCGGCCGCCCGGCGCTCAGGATCCGGTCACCGGCGGACTCGAGCAGGCCCTCTCGAGCGATTTCGGTGTGGAGTTTTCAGTGGCGGAAAAGCTGCGCTTCGACCTGGCGGCCTTCCACACGGCGTTCTTCGACACAGGCGACATTCGAACGCTCGCGGAGCTCCAGGACCAGGCGTTCGACCGCCGAGGTAACGGACAGGCCTATGGTTTGGAGGCTCTCGTCGCGCGCAGTCTCGGGCGCGACCTCCAAGGGTTCGTCGCCTACACGCTCTTGTTTTCGAACCGGTCCCTCGGGCGAGTCAGTGGCCCGGCCGAAATGGATCGACGGCACACGCTCGACGTGGTCCTGGCGTACGACTTTGGCAAAGGATACCGAGTGGCCAGTCGCGCCACGTACTACACCGGATTTCCGGCGCGCATGCGGACGGTCGCTCAGGCCGCGGCCCCCCGGCGCGCTCCGGATTACTGGCAGCTCGATTGGCAGTTCGACAAGACCTGGCGCGTGGGGAACGACGGGGCGTACTGGGGCGTGACCGCGGGCGTCCTGAACACGACCTTCAATCTCGAGACGAACGACGTCGACTGCACCCAAGCGGGATCCTGCATCGAAGAGGCGGTCGGCCCGGTGAGCGTGCCCACGTTCGGCGTCACCGGCGCCCTCTGAAGCGGGAAAGGACACGGGGGCACCTGCCACCGCCACTGACTCGGGTGCACCGTTGACGTGCTGGCACACGGCCAGCGGGCTCGACGCGGGGTGGCGCATGGCTTTCTGAGCCCAGGGCTTGCCTCTCAGTCAGTGTCCGGTGCTCGCATCTAGGCTCTCCCTCACCTTTCGGGCCAACTGATCCGGACTGAACGGTTTCTGGAGGAACGCTACGCTGAAGTCCGGACCTTGCTCGCGCAATGCGACCGAGTCGGTGTAGCCGGACGTGAGGATGACCTTCATCTCGGGCCTGGCCCGGGTCAGTCGCTTGATCAAGTCGTGCCCACCAAGGCGAGGCATCACCATATCCGTGACCAGTATGTGAATCTGGCCGCTCTGCTCTTCCGCGACCCGCAGTGCGTCTATTCCATCCCGTGCTTCCAGCACGTCGTAGCCGCAAGACTCGAGTACGCGTTTCGAGAGTTTGCGGACTGGCTCGTCGTCCTCAACCAGCAAGATCGTTTCGCTGCCTCGTGGCGCCTTCGGCGCCGCTCGCGTGCGTCCGGCTGCTTGCACCGCGCCCGCCGCGGACGGCAGATAGATCTTGAACGTCGTGCCGTAGCCAGGCTCACTGTACACCTCGACGTGCCCGCCCGACTGTTTGAGAAAGCCGTAGACCATGGCCAGCCCCAGGCCAGTCCCCTTGCCCTGTTCCTTCGTCGTGAAAAAAGGCTCGAAAATGCGCTCCCGGGTGGCCGTGTCCATACCCTGCCCGGAGTCGGTTACGGAGACTTGAACATACCGGGCCGGCTGTGCCTCCGGGTGCGATGCAACGTAGTCCTCGCCAAGCTCGACGTTGCATGTCTGGATGGCGAGCTGCCCGCCTCGGGGCATGGCGTCTCGCGCGTTGATGGCGAGGTTGATCAGGGCCTGTTCGAACTGACCGGGGTCGACCTTCACCGGATCGAGGTCGGGGCCCGCCGCGAAGGCGAGCTCAACGTCCTCACCCACCAGGGTCCGCAACATCTTGCGGAGCTCGCCTATCAAATCGTTTAGATTGACGACCTGCGGATGGAGTACTTGTTTGCGACTGAAGGCTAGGAGCTGACGCGTCAGAGTGGTTGCTCGCTCGCCGGCTTTGCCGATCTCGGAGAGTAGCTCCCCGATTGGATTGTCCGATGCGATCTGTGCCATTGCGAGCTCGCAATAGCCGTTGATGGCCATGAGAATGTTGTTGAAGTCATGGGCGACGCCGCCGGCAAGTCGTCCAATGGCCTCCATCTTCTGAGCTTGCCGGAACTGCTCTTCCAGTCGCTTGAGCTCCGTGACGTCGTGGGAAATCCCAATCAATCCAGTCACTCTGCCGTGGGCGTTGCGCAACAATCCCTTCGTCGCAAGATAGGTTCGTGTCACGCCAGATGCCGTCGCCGTCTCTTCGGACGTGACCGATTTTCCAGACTCCATGACTTGACGATCGTGGTCTATCACAATGTGTGCCGTCTCCGGTGAGAAGAGCTCCGAGTCGTCCTTGCCGATCACCTCGTCCACGCTCTTGCCCAGAAACTCCGCCCCAGCGGAATTGATCATCACGTAGCGGCCGTCCAGGTCTTTGACGAACACCGCGTCGGAGGTCCCCTCAATCACACTGCGCAGGAGGCTGTGACTCTCGGAGAGCGCCCATTCCGCTTGTTTGCGTTCGGTCGTGTCTCGGGCAAGGCCCACGCTGAACAGGCGCCCGCCCTCCCAGAACGGGCGCAGGCGGACCTCGACAGGGAAGGTGCTTCCGTCCTTTCTGCGATGCTGGGAGTCGAAGGTCAGCACCTCTCCGGCCTTGAGTCGGGCCCGAAACGCTCCCAGCGTGCTCGGATCGGCAAGCGCGCCCTGGTCGTAGCGAGAAGGGGGCATCCCGGTGAGCTCGCGGCGTTGGTATCCGAGGCTATCACAGGCCTGGTGGTTCATGTCGACGATGTTGAGCTGATCGTCATAGAGAAAGAAGGCGTCGGTTGCATGATCCACGAAGGTGCGGAATCGGGCTTCGCTCGCGCGCAGACGGTCTTCCGCTTTGCGGCGCTGTGTTATCTCGATGAGGGTGCCGATCACGCCGACTCGATCACCATGCTCGATGCGTCGACCATGCACTTCGACGTAGATCATCGAGCCATCCTTCCGGAGGCCTCGAAACTGATAGCGGACCTCTTCCTGCTCCCCCTCGATTCGACGTCGCAGATTTTCGGCGACCACCGGCCAGTCCTCTGGATAGACCAAGTCCCTCGGGCTGAGTTCCCCAACCAGCTCCTCCAGACTGTACCCGAATATGCTCGCGAAAGCCGGGTTTGCGTAGAGAAACACGTCGTCTTGGATGAGGTAGATGCCGGTGAGCGACGATTCGGCGAGCAAGCGGAAACGTTCATTCGATTCGAAGAGCTCCTCCTCCGCTCGCCTGCGTTCCGTGATGTCCTGCATGAAGCCGAACATGCGGCGGACGCTACCTGAATCGTCCCTGGTCACGTCTCCGCGGCTGTGAATCGTGCGCACCTCCCCGCCGCGCCCAACCACCCGGTATTCGAGGTCATAGCGTTTGTCGCCGCCTCGAGCCGCGGCGATCGCCTGGGCCGCCCTCTCGCGATCGTCCGGGTGGATCGCCTCCAGCCATTTTCGTTCACGCTCGACGAGGTCCTCCGTGGAGTCTAGCGACCCGAAGCCCAGTATGAGGCGGGCCTCGTCGGAGAGAGTGAAACGACTCGTGACGAAATCGCGTTCCCAGTAGCCGACATGTGCAAGATGTTCCGCCTCCGCGAGCTTGCGTTTGCTTTCACTCAAGCTCTGAAACGCGAGCAAGATTGTCAAAGCGTCCGCCAGCCGGCGACTGACCTCTTTGACGAACCTCTCCTCCCCATGCGTCCACAGACGCGGGCGAGAGCACTGATGCACGCCGAAGACGTAAGGTTCTTTCACCTTCGGGTACATGGCCGCGCACAAAATCGACCGAATCTGGAATTGCTCCATGACTCTCGTCAGGGGGTACTCTGAGCCAGCCCCGAATCGCACGGGGTCATGCGCGGCACGCACGATTCGGAATGGCTCGGCCACGTCCGAGCTCATTGGTATCTCCCTAGCCGTAGAACAGGGCCCCGGGTACTCGGGCTGAGTGTGCTCCATCTCGATGGACCACGACGGTGCCTCTGGGTTGCACGGGTAGAGCAGCCAAGCGCCGTCACAACCAAGGATCGCGAGTACAGCTTTGAGCACGTCGCTCATCATCTTCTCGACCGAGGTTGCGCCGTGCATGGCCCTGTTGACCTTGTCCATGCTCTCCAGAAACCAGAGGTGCGCCTGCAATTGCTCCTCCGCGAGTTTGCGCTCGGTGATATCCACCATGACACCGCGCAGCTTGGTGGCCTCGCCCTTCTCAACGACGACGCTGACGATGTCCCTCAGCCAAACCGTCGTTCCGTCGGCAGCGACCATCCGATACTCGAAGTCATGCTTGCGGTGCGCCGCGGTCTGGCGGAGGCACAACTTGACGGCCCAATCGTGGTCATCCGGATGGAGATGGCTCGGCCAGAAACCTGGCTCGAGCCATTGTTCCCGAGGATATCCCAACAAGCGCTCGGCTTGTTCACTCACGAATGTGAATCGGAACGATGGGAGCTCGGCTTCCCAGACGATCCCGCCGATATCGGCGATGAGGTCTCTGTAGCGCAGCTCGGGCATGAGCTAGCCGTTCTTCCGCCCGGTGCTCGTGGCATCGGCAATAAAAACTTGTCCTGCCGACTGGCACGGACAAGCCGTTTCGACGGATGACGTTCTCGTGGACGTTCCAGGAATGGACCCTCACCGGGGTCCCAGCATCGGTAGCCGCAGCTCTGAAACTCGACGAGGAATCCCTCAAGGGAAGTGGCCCCGATTGTCACAGCACCGCTGCAGACCTGTTCCACGCACGATGGTGGGCGCGGCGCAACATCCATCGGGTCATGAGAGCCCACGGTCTCGAGCCGAGGGGCCCACCGCCGGTGGAGTTTTCGTCGGCGCCGTGGGGGCAGCTGGAGCTCGGCTTCGACGCGGGTGGCGAGACGCAGGAGTCGGACCCCGCTCGCCCCGCTGAGTGAGCTGATTCGACTGTAACCTCCGGGCAAGTGGACCGCGGGCTCGTGCTCCCGCAAGGCGCGCTGCGGCG
>JBNKGC010000066.1:0-27337 GCA_050289625.1 Polyangiaceae bacterium
CTCGGTTTGTTCGGTGCTCGGTCGACGTTGCGATGGACCCCGCGCCGCTCCTCACTCCCAGCCACCGCCGGAAACTCCGGCGGCTCGCAAGGGGGCTTGCTCGCCGGCGGTTTACCGCGGCTCGTCACTCCTCCGGCCTCGCCCTTTGGGCTGCGCTTTGCATGGCTCGGTTGGTTGCCTGCGTCGGAGGTTGGCGCTGGGGCGGTCCAGCCCTGCTGGTCGGCCGGGTCTCAGCGGTCTTTCGCGCCTCGTCACTCCGCGCGTAGCTTCGCTACGTAGCTTCGAAATGCGTCGCGTGCTTCGGTGCTGAGTGTCGTTGCCGGATCGCAGGCAAGCGCCTTTTCGGCGGTTTCCAGCGGTCCCTGGAGATCGCCTCCGTCGACGACGGCACGTCCGGCACTTTCGAGAGCCGCTCCTCGATCCTTGCAGGCGTCGCCGCCCCCGTCGAGCGGCGGTGCATCGACGCAACAACCGCGGCGCACGGCGGCAAAGGCGATTTGAGCGGCCGACCCCATCCGATCGAGAGAGCGCTTGGCGTCTGAGTTTTTACCCACGCTCGCCTTCAGTTTCGTGGCGCCGCTCGCGGCATCCGTCTCTTTGCAGATCCATGCAAGCTGGGCGGAGCCATCGAAAGCACTCGCTGGGAGATAGCCGGCGACACACGTAGCCATTTCGTCCCCCGTAGTCTTTTCTTCATCACCCGTGACCGCGACCTCGCTCAGGTCGATCGCCGCGGGTTCGGCGGAAGCGCTAGGCCCCGAGGCAGCGACGCCGTCGGGAGGTGGAGAGTTCTCTGCCACCGCGTCGGAAGACTCCGAGCCCAGAAACGAGGTCGCGCCCCACGCGACGCCCAGACCGAGGACTACTCCCACAACGGCCAAGAACGGCACACGCCGTCGGGTTTCGGCGTCGTCCGGTGGAACCGGGCGGGGGCTGCTGACGCCGCCTTCGGGGGGGCCAGAGCCCTGGGCGCTTGGTTGGAGTGAGGCGGGGAGCGGGGGCGGACTCGTGCTGTGCTGTCCTTCGGGGTGCGCATCTTCGTCCGCGTGGCGCACGTACCAACGCGCGAGACCGCGGCGGAGCGGCCTCAGGGAGTCGTTTCGTTCAGAGGGGTCTGCGTTGAGAGCGGCGACCAAGAGCTCCCGAAGGGCCTCGTCCTCGATGCCGGCGCTTTCGACTTCTCCCGCCGATGCGACGCCCCCTGCAGGCGGATTCGTCCCCGTTAGCATGCGATAGAGGAGGGCGCCCAACGCCCAGGCGTCGTCCTCGGGTGAGCCTTCTCCATCGCTTTCCCGCTCCGGCAAACGATAGGCATCCGCGCCGTGCGGCGGAGAGTAGGTGAGGAGCGGTGTTTCGACGTCGGCGTCGGACTCGATCACGACGGACCCAGGATGCAGTCGTCCGTGCCATTGCCCCTCGTCGTGCAGATGGTGCAGGGCGTCGGCGAGGCGCAGTGCCCACCTGACGGAAGTGATGGGGTCTTGGGCCTGTGCGTGTTCGACGTGAGTCGCGAGCGTCGTGCCCTCGACGGCCGACGTGACCAGAAAGTGGGTGTCGCCTTCCTGGACGACCTCCCGCACCGGAACCACGTGGGCGTGTTCGAAGGCAACCAGCGCGCCCGCGCGCTCTGCCTCCGCTTCGGTCAGAGCGACGAGCTGCACGCCGACGCCCTCCCGGTCTCGGGCGAGCGCGAAGCCAGCGGGGGCATTGGGATGGGTCAGGACCTCGTATCGCTCGGCGACGACGAGGCCCGGGGATAGGGTTGGAAAGTCAAGCTGGGCCACGGAATCAGTCCTCTCCTGCGGCGCGATACGATCAGGCTCTCACTGCATCTTTCCGCCGTCCAGCAAATCCCGTTGCAGCACTCGGGCCGCACGGCTTCGCGATGGAGTACGACATCCCGCCGCGGGTCTTCAGCCGTTTTCGCCCGAGGCGGGTTTTCACGCGCCGTCATCGCCGATCCTCGGCCCTGAGGGAGCTCGCGAGGTCCGCAGCCCATTTCGCGCCGGAACTGGCTATCGTTCCGACGTGCACGCACACATCGGTACCAGCGGTTTCAGTTACGCCGAGTGGAAGGGCAGCTTCTATCCGGCGAGGCTGAAGAATGCAGATATGCTCGATTACTATGCGGGCCAACTGCCGAGCGTCGAGGTGAACAACACCTTCTATCGATTGCCGCGCAAATCGATGCTCGAGGGATGGCGAGACAAAGTGCCCGACGACTTTCGCTTCGCCGTGAAGGCCTCGCGGCGCATCACGCACTTCCAGAAGCTTCGCGAGACCGACGAACTGGTCGGCTACCTCTTCGGCGTGCTCGAGGCGCTCGGCGGAAAGCTCGGACCGATCCTGTTTCAGCTCCCACCGACATTTCGAGCCGATGTTCCTCTGCTCGAGAACTTCCTGAGCTCGCTCCCCCGAGGAACGCGCGCCGCATTCGAGTTCAGGCACCCGTCCTGGTTCGAAGACCAAGTCTTCGGAGTGCTCGAACGAACCGGAGCCGCTCTTTGCGGAGGGGATCTCGACGAGGTGGATCGATCGCCCCCGCTCGTGAAAACCGCCGACTGGATCTATCTCAGGCTACGGCGAACCGAATACGCGCCGGCAGATCTGGATGCGTGGGCCGAGCGGCTCGGGCAGCTCGGTGTTTCGGAAATTTACGGCTACTTCAAGCACGAAGAGCAGGGCCCTCACTTGGCGCGCGGATTGATCGATCGACTCGCGCAGGCGTGATCTCGTCTGCGCCGGCTCTTTCAGCGGCCGGCCTTCGTTTCGAGATCACGCGCCGGCGCGAGTAGTCATTGAGTTTGGCAAATGCCGAGGTGACCCTGCGGCGCCGTCCCGCGTTCGCGCTCCGCCGGTCGTGCGTTGGGGTCGGGGGAGGAGGATCAGGCCGTCACCTGGGTCGAAAATCACTTCATGAAGTGAAGGAGTTTTTACTACTTGCACGTATTTTCAGTGGACTGAATGCAAGAAACTGGACGGCCTTTCAGTATATTGGGTAGTGATGAGGCCATGGCTCTCAACGAAACTCAATCCGCCCTGCTCATTGCCCTGCTCGACCTGGCCCAGGAGGACCAGGCCGCCAACGTACGCCGTTTGGCCGAGCGCCTCGGGGTTCGCCTGGCCGTCGCCGCCGACACGCTGAGTGAGCTCGACGAGCTCGGCCTCGCAAGCGCCGCTCGCATTCGGCTCACCTTTCTCGGTCTCGCGGTGGCCGCGGGTGCCCGCTCCCGGCACCGCCAGCGTGGTCCTCTGGCTGCGTGACCCGCGCCATCCGCGTTCCGAACCAGCAGTCACGGGACCGCCGCGTCGCCTGCGGCCCCTCCGCACTCCCGACCATGGTGATCGTGCGCGCCGAAGCGACGATCATCGCAAACGTCGATCGCTGTGCTGTTGCGGCTCGTCCCGGACGGTTCGCTTCAGTTGACCGCACTGATGGCGTCGAGGAAGGGCCCCGGTTCGACGAAGTCGGTGCAGCGAACCGCTTCCTGACCGCTCGAGTCCAGAACGACGACCGTCGGTAACCCGACGACGCTGAGCTCGCTCATGTTCGCCTGGACCCCAGGATCCTCATCGTCCGTGGCATCCACCTTCACGGCGACGAAGCGGCCGGCTTCTCGAGCGACTTCCGGAGCCGCAAAGGTGATCTTGTCCATCTCCTTGCAGGCCACGCACCAGGCCGCCGTGAAGTCCACGAGCAGAGGTCGCGTCTCCCGTCGAGCTTTGTCGCGGGCCGCCGCCAAGGTGGCCTTTTCCCACGACAGTGTGTTGTCGGGGGTCAGGAGTCCACTCACGAATGCGAAGCCCGCGACCGAGGTGAGGACCACGCCGGCGCCCTTCATGAGTCGCTCGCGCAGATCGGGCGTTGAGAAGTCGCGATGAATCGCGCCAAGCAAGACGCCGAGTACGGCGACTCCCATTGCCGCCCCGAGAAAACCCCAACCGGGCCGCGCGAGCGACGAGAGCATCGGAAATACCGTGCTCAGGAAGTAGAGCGCGACGATCACCATCACGACGCCGAAGGCGCTCTTCACGTGCACCATCCAGCGGCCGCCTCGAGGGAGCTGTACGGCGAGCGCGCCCACGAGGAAGAACGGAACCCCCAGGCCCAGTGCGTAGGCTCCCATCGCCCCGGCGCCCAGCGCGACGTCCTGAGTCCTCGCGATGAGCGCCAAGATCCCCGTCAGGATGGGACCGGTACACGGAGTCGCGATGAGTCCGCACACCAATCCGAGAGTGAAGGCCCCCTTGAAGCCGATGCCCCCCACCTGATGCAGGCGATTCGTGATGCCAGACGGAAGCGTGAGCTCGAAAGCTCCGAACATGCTGGCGGCCATCGCGAGGAACAGCACGGCGATACCCACCACGATCCACTGGTTCTGCAGGATTGTGCCGAATGCCTTGCCCGTGAGCGCTGCAGCGAGCCCGAGACCGACGAACATCACCACGAGCCCGAGCACGAAGGTGGCACTGAGGGCCACCCCGCGGCCGCGGCTGTCCGTGCGACTCGCGCCGAAGACACTCACCGTGATTGCGACCATCGGGTAGACGCACGGCAGAAGCGCCGAACCCAGTCCGCCAACGAAGGCCACGAAACCTGCCATGAGCGGGCCTCCGGATATCGCCTGACTGAAGGCGTCAGTGCCTCCTCCGCCCCCTCCCGCGGCCAACGTGCAGGGGGTAGCCCCCAAAGCGACTGAAGGGCCGAGCGCGACGAAGAGGGCGGCAAGGAGGCCAGAGAAGTGGCGAAGAGGGCGGGGGAGAGACATCGATCTGAAAATAGGCCGAAACCTTGGGTTTGGTTTCACCACGCCGCAAGAGCGTGCCGCGTCCGAGGGGCCGAGGCCAGATCTGCTTCGAAACGGGGCTGCCCCAAAAACGCTACCCGACGCCCCGGCGAGTCTGCCAGGAGCTGGTTTTTGGGGCGCTAGAGCGACAAACGGTTTACCGTTTGTCGCGACCAAACAAGCAACTGGAGCGCCGATTCGTGCAGCGCGGCGAAGCCGAGCAGGCGAAAACCGCCCCCTCGACAAGAGGTGGGGGCGGTTTTTGCAGGCGCCCGGAAGGCAAACCGATCGGCGCTCTAGTAGGGGGCTTTTTGACCGAGCTGGGCGTAGAGGCGGGCTAGATCATCCCAGAAGGTGGGGTACGTCTTGGCCACGCAGCTCGGGTCTTCGATCGTGACGCCCGCCCGAGCGAGACCGAGGATGGCGAAGCTCATGGCCATCCGGTGGTCCGCGTAGGAGTGGACCAGCGCCGGGTGGATGGGGCGAGGTTCGACGCGGAGCCAGTCGTCTCCGGACGTGACCTCCTGCCCGAGGCGCCGGAGCTCGCGAACGGTGGCCTCGAGTCGGTCCGTTTCCTTGATCCGAATGTTGGCCACGTTACGGATGGTGGTGGGGCCCGCAGCCAAAGGCGCGAGGGCAGCGAGGGTCATCACCGTGTCGGAGATGTGGTGCATGTCCACGTCCAAGCCCTCGAGCCGGCCCGTTCCCACGACCCGAGTGGCAGATGCTCCGCGTTCGACGCGAGCGCCGGCTCGCTCGAGCAAGTCGACGAAGGCGTAGTCTCCCTGGAGCGCGTTCGTCCCCAAGCCGGGCACGGTCACGTCGAGTCCGGTCGCAGCAGCGGTGGCAAATGCGTAGCTGGCCGACGATGCGTCCGGCTCGATCGAATATTCCCGAGCCGAGTACGCTCCGCCGCCGGGGACGCTGAACGCACCGTCCCGTTCGGACACCGCGCCCCCAAAATCACGCATCATCGCTTCGGTGATGCCGACGTACGGACGGCTCACCAGAGTGCCCTCGACGCGCACGGTGACGTCGCCTGCGGCGCAGCGCGCGGCCATGAGCAGCGCGGAGAAGTATTGGCTCGAGCGGTCACCGCGCATGGTGACCTCCCCGCCCGGAAGGCGTCCGCCGTGCACCCGCAAGGGGGGACATCCGCTTTCGCAATCGACGGTCACACCGAGCTGCCGGAGCCCGTCGACCAGATCGCTGATCGGACGCTTCTGCATGTGCTCGTCGCCCTGCAGGGTCACCGGGCCCGGCACCAAGGCGGCCAGGGCGGTGAGAAAGCGCACCGTCGTGCCGCTGTTGCCGACGAAGAGTGGCTCGGAGGGAGCCTTCAGGCGTGAACGCCCGCCTTCGACGCGCAGAGTCGTGCCGTCGACGTCCGTGATGGCAATGCCGAGCTGCTCCAGGGCGCGACGCATGTGGCGGGTGTCGTCGCTGTGCAGGACACCCGTGAGCACGCTGGTGCCTTCAGCGAGCGCGGCGAGCACGAGTGCGCGGTTCGTGATGCTTTTCGACCCCGGGATCGACCACTCGATGGCGTGGTCGGCGGGGGACGAGCCGATCGCGAGGGGACGGAGCTCGAGGTGCGCCGGCGGAAAGGTCATGACGCCCTCATGTAGACGGCGGAACTCCGCGTTGGCAAGACGAGGCCTTGCGGCCGCAGGAGTACGCCGTGTCGGCACGTTTCGACGCCGCGTGTCGACGCTTTCGGAGGAGTCGGGATTGAAGCACCCGATTTGTGGCATTTTCCCCGGTAGAGGCCGGTTGCCCGCGCGGATCCGGCGACCCATGCCGTAGAGTAGGGGGATGAGGGGCATAGCTGTTAGCACTTCCACCCGAGCCGTTTCGTGGGAAAAACCGCCTCGGTGCTGGAACCAACCGAGGCAAGCGAGGCCGAAGGAGGCGCGGAAAACCGCCGGCGAGCAAGCCCCATTGCGAGCCGCCGGATTTTCCGGCGGAACGTGGGGTGAGGAGCGGCGATTCACTCGCCGCGACGAGGGGGGCGGGGCCGCCCCCCTGCTAACAGCTATGAGAGTTGAGAGGGAGGCGAGGGCCCGCGCAAGCGATGGTTGTCGGACGACTCGAGGCGAAGGCACGACGATTCGAAGAAGACTGCGGTGCGAAGCAGGCTGCGGTCGCAATTTGGGACGATGACTCGTCACGACCGTGACAAGACCGCTCCCTTTCGACGGAGTGCGATTGGGTATGAAGTGCTCATCGACCGTACTGGTCGCCGTCGTCGTTTTCGCGGTTTCTTGTGCGGACCAGGTCGAGGAGCCATTGCTCGGTCCAGGAAGCAGCGGCCTCGCCGGTGATACGTTTGTAGATCGGATGCCGGGGGTTACGAGAGATCGTCAGCCGGCGAGCGAAAGCGCGCCTCTGGATGGCGCCCTCGGTGGAGCACCTCCGGAATGAGGATCCGACTTCCCCGACGGGACGGACCAGTCACTCGTGAACGATGAACATCGTCGAGGCACTGTATTCCGAGACATAGCGGACTCCGTGCCACCCCTCGGGCACTTCCGGCTCCGTGAACTCGAAGAGCCACTTGCCGTCCCGGGGCGAGACGTTGACGCAGCCGGCGCTCTTCAGGTTGCCCCAGTCGTTGTGCCAATAGGCCCCGTGAAGGGCGTGGGGTCCGCTGAAGTTCTGAGTCCAGGGGACGTCAGAGTGCACCAACCCCGCGGGTGAATCCATGGTTGCCGTGGCGAACTTTCCACTGATCGGAAACCAGCCCGTCGGCGTGGATGCAGTCTCGAGCGGAGGGCGATCACCGTGCGGAGTGCCGCCTCGCCCCGCGGAGATCATCGTGGCGTAGACGGCGCGCGTTCCTTCGAAGGCCACCAGCCATCCGCCGATGACGGAGGCTTCCAGCCAGGTTCCCCGACCCTTCGGGGCAAGACCCGTCTCGTCGGGTTTTCCGACGGGAGCTCCCCAGGGCGTCTTGTCGCGCGGCTGGGGGATGACCGCTTCTTTCTTCTTTACCCAGACGCCGGCCTCTTTCGTCTCGTAGTAGACGTCGCCGTCGGACTTTTTCCAGGTTCCCGTGAGCGCGACGTGTCCCAGTCGAGGGAAGGTTTCTCCGGTGGGCTCGAACGATCCGTCGTCCAGGCGTCGATAGCGTGGACGATCCTTTCCGCGGAAGAAGGCGACCGGAAGGTCGACCCCTTTGCCGAGCTCGATGCCTTGGAACTCGACCCGGGGATAGGGTTTCACCCGATCCTTCGGGACCCAGCTCATGTCGGCGGCGAGCAGGAACGTGCGGTCGGTGTGCTGCACCTCCTTGGCGAAGGCGACGGTGGAGCGCCCGTTCATCCGGGTGCGACCCTCCGTGAGCCCGTTGGGGAAGTCGGGAAACTCGAACCCAGGTGTGGGTGCCAGCGACAGATCGAACCCGACCAGAGACGGATGGCGCTCGCCCCCCGCGCGGGCCTTGGCGATCCGCGCCATGTGGTTCTCGTAGCCGACCTCCCTGGCTTTTTGGGTTTCCTGGTCCGGCAGGCGCTCGTAGCGACGCAGGGGGCCAGGGACCGATGCGTATTCGTGGGGCCAGGGCGTATCGAGGCGTGGTCTGAAGGGAGCGATGGCCTGAAGGACCGGATCGGTCGGATCCAGGGTGGCTTTCTCGCCGTCTACGCAGACCCAGCCCCGCGGTTCGACGGGGTACCAGCGGTCGGAACATCCCTGCCCGGGCACCGGCTTCCCTTCGCGCAGGGGAACGGAGCCTCCGGCCCACAGGTAGCCGTGCCACTGCGTTTCCGAGGTGGGGCCCCCACGGATCCAAACGAATCGGGCTTTGGCGAAGACGCGCGGGCGGTTGTCCGGCGCGACCGAAGGCGGCGGGGATGCCTTTGGCTTCGGTGTCGGTTCCTTCCCGCCAGGGGCGCCCGATTCGCTGTGCGAGGAACTAGGGGGGGCAGGAGCGGTCACGGAAGTGGCCGCGGCCCGCTCGATCATGGCGGCCTGTGCCGTGCTTTCTGCCGAGGAGCGGGAGCATCCTCCGAGCACGGCTGGGAACCCCGCAATCAGTCCGAGGACGGAAAGCAGCCCGAGGTGGCCCTTGATTCCGACGTCGGAGAAGGTAAGTGAACGGCGCAGCACGGGGGCGAACCTTACCGCGCAGGTGCCTCCCGGACAAAAAGCCGAACGACCGCTCGGTCGAAGGAGTGTTGTCACGAGTGCGGCGGGCGGCGCGCCACACCTACAGGAGCGGTCGTCCCCCGCCAGGGTATCGAAATGGCGGCGGGAAATCGGGCCCGCGCGCATGCCACGCTGGCCGAAGGGGCGCCGCCGCATGCTACGGTTCCCTCCTTGAGCGGGGTGATCACGCAAGCAGTAGTCCAGCCGGCGGAGCGGGCCCGAGTGGGGGTGCTCGTCGACGATCTCGGAAACTCGTACTCGACCCGGGTCGTTCAGGCCCTGCACCGACAAGCAGTGCGTCGCGACGTGTCTTTGATGCTCTTTGCGGGCGGGCAACTCGGCGTGGATACGCTGCGCAACGACGCGTTCGCGGCTGCATCGACCGAGTCCATCGATGCGCTTCTCGTGATGTCGGTGGCTCGTGAATACACGGCCGAACACTTGGGCGCGCTGGTCGAACGGTTTCGACCGCTCCCCACCTGCACCATCGGGCTCCGATGTCCAGGATTTCCGTGCGTTCAAGTCGACAACGAACCCGCGATGCGAGCCGCTCTCGACCATCTCGTGCGGCATCACGGTCGACGGAGGATCCTCTTCCTGCGCGGGCCTACGGGCAACACCGAAGCCAACCAGCGGTTTTCTATCTACCGCGACGTGCTTCGCCGCCAGGAAATTCGCTTCGATCCGGCTCTCGTGATCCAGGGGGACTTCCACGAGAACAGCGCAGAGCAGTCGGTCACGGATCACATTCGCACGCGCGGAACCGACTTCGACGCGGTGATGGCCGCCAACGACGCGATGGCGCTCGGAGCGCTCCGTGCGCTCGAGCGCGCAGGCGCACGAGTTCCCGACAGCGTGGCTTTGGTCGGCTTCGACGACGTTGCCGCCGCGTGGTCCACGTCCACTCCACTGACGACGGTGCGCCAGCCATTCGACGAGTTGGCCAGCACCGCACTTGGAGTCGTTCTCGGAGAGAAGGGCGAACACCCCGCGTCCCGCTTGTACACGGTGAGCGGAACCTTGGTGACGCGGCGCTCTTGCGGTTGCGTCTCCGAAGCGATTGCCGACGCCGGTGCCCCGATGAAACGAGGCCCGGTTTCTCGCGAGCGGGCTCTTGCCGCGGCGACGACTTTGACTCGAGGGTGGCTCGAGCGCATCGGCGCGAGTGACGAGGGCGCGTCGCTCTTGGTGGGTGCATTCGTGGCTTCCGAGCAAGACGCTCAGACGCGAGCCTTTTCAGCTACGGAGCGCCTCGCGGTGGAGATTTCGCGCCTCGGGCAGCCCGTTCGCGTGCTCCAGGAGCTCTTGACGGAAGTGCGCGCCGAGTTGCTTCCCGCGTTTGCTGACGATCCGGCGCGCGTCGACTTCGTCGAACGCATCTTTCACCAGGCGCGCGTGCTGGTGGCCAACGCCGCAGAGCGCCAGGCCGCCTTCGAAGCGCAAGAGGCCGAGAGGAGGTCCGCCGCGCTGGTCGGCGCAGCGCGGTCCCTCCTCACGAACTTCGACTTGGTCGCGCTCAGGCGTGCCATCAGGACCGAGCTGCCGAGACTCGGAGTGCCCGCGTGTTCGCTGCTTCTGTACGAACACGCCGAAGAAAATCTCGAGGAGATGGACGAACCCGGCGTCGTGGACACCGGTGGATTGATCGAGGCACCGAAGTACTCCCAGTGCGTGCTAGCGTATTCACCCGGACGAGCGGGGTCGGTTCCTCCCGCTGGAGAGCACATCGAGACGCGACGGCTCTGGCCCTACCCGCGAACGGGCAGGACGACCCAGACCGTGCAGTCGCTCTTTTTCGAGAACGAACGCATCGGGCTTTTGGTGCTCGACTTGCCAGTGGGCCACAATCCCCTCCACCAAGCCCTCGGTGAGATGATCAGCGCCGCCCTTCACGGAGCGCGGCTTGCTCAACGACTTGCAGAAGAGGCAGCCCAGCGCGAGCGGGTCGAGCGTGAACGCTTACAGCAGGAGCTCGAGATTGCAGCCAGGATCCAGAGCTCGATCTTGCCGCGCAACGTCACCGTCGAAGGCCTCGAGTTGGTGGCCGCCATGCAGCCCGCCACCGAGGTGGGCGGTGACTATTACGACGTCTTGCCCTTCGAAGGGGGGGCGTGGATCGGCATTGGTGACGTGGCGGGTCATGGCCTCCGACCCGGCCTGGTGATGGTGATGCTTCAGAGCGTCGTTGCTGCGGTCGCCGCCTTGTCTGCCGAAACGCGCCCCCGAGATCTGATCCACGTCGTCAACCAAGTTCTCTACGACAACGTGCGCAAGCGGCTCCACCAGAACGAGCACGCGACGCTGTCGGTGATTCGGTACCAGCGGGATGGCTCACTCAGTTTCGCGGGTGCGCACGAGGACCTCATCATCTGGCGTGCCGCGGCGAAGAAGTGCGAGCTGATACCGACTGACGGTACGTGGGTGGCGGCGACACAGGACATCGACGCGGTCACTCACGATCAGCAGGCCCAACTCGAAGACGGCGATGTTCTCGTGCTCTACACGGACGGTGCGATCGAGGCCCGCGACTCTGCGGGCGAACCTTTCGGGATCGATCGACTCGTGGGGCTGGTCGAAGCGACCGGGGAGCTTCCCGTGGAGCAAATGCGCGATCACATCTTCTCGGTTCTCGACGAGTACGCTGCCGAGCGGGACGACGACATCGCCATCGTGGTTGCTCGCCACCGACGGTGACGAGGCCCACCAGGTGATCGTCCGCGAGCAGTTCAGGTTCCTCCTCGTCCACGACGCCGACTGCGGGATGGTTTGAGACACACGCCGCGTGGGACCAGGGAGTCGCGCGGTAGTGCCAAGGGCTCGAAAGAACCTTCGGCTCGGGGCGCGCGATCAGCATCGGCCAGTGGCTGTCGCTGGGGGGGGCGCCAGGTCTCTCGGTCTTCGCTGTCTCGTCGCGCGTGTTGCATGGGTTGGTCCATTTGCACCCGAGCGGTCTCCGGGGGAGGTAGCGTCGGGTCACCTGACTCATGGTGTGCATGCGACGTGCCAGCCCGAACTTCACAAAATTTGGCAGAAATCGTTGGTTTCCGAAGGGTTGTATGCGCAAACGACTGTGCGGATTGCGCAACTTGGATGCGCAAGTTGACGCAAGTCGAGGGTCTTTGCGCACGACGAGCCGCGGATCTCACGCGCGGGCGGTGGCGCGACGATTCGCCGTCCCGCGCCGGGTTCCGGAGCTCGGCGGGGCCTTCTTGGAGCTCGCCTTCTTGCCAGACGCCCGGGCCGAGCGCTCGGTGGGCCGTGCCTTGGCCGGGCGAGTGGTGCTCGGGCGGGTCGGTTTCGCCTCGAGAAGGGGGCCGAGGTGCTGCCCGGTGTGGGAGCCTTTCATGCGGGCTACCTCTTCCGGGGTGCCCGTGGCCACGATCTGTCCGCCCTCGGGGCCCCCTTCCGGACCGAGATCGATGATGTGGTCGGCCGTCTTGATGACGTCGAGGTTGTGCTCGATGACGACGATGGTGTTGCCGTTGTCCACGAGGCGGTCGAGCACGCTGAGGAGCTTCTTCACGTCTTCGAAGTGAAGACCGGTGGTCGGCTCGTCGAGGAGGTAGAGGGTGTCGCCGGTGGCGCGCTTCGCCAGTTCCCGCGCGAGCTTGATGCGCTGCGCCTCGCCACCCGACAATGTCGGAGACGGCTGTCCCAGGTGCAGATAGCCCACTCCAACCTCCTCGAGCAGAGCAAGAGGACCTGCGATGGCGGGGTGGGGAGCGAAGAGCTGGAGGGCCTCGCTCACGGTGAGCTCGAGCACCTCGGCGATGTTCTTGCCCTTGTATTTGACTTCGAGAGTTGCGTCGTTGAATCGACGCCCTTGGCATTCTTCGCAGGTGACGAAGACGTCAGCCAAAAAGTGCATCTCGATCTTTCGCACGCCGTCGCCTTCGCACGACTCGCAACGTCCGCCCTTGACGTTGAACGAGAAGCGTCCGGGGGCGTATCCCCGCGCTCGGGCTTCGGGGAGCTGCGCGAAGAGTTTGCGGATCTCGTCGAACGCCTTGATGTAGGTGGCGGGGTTGCTGCGCGGGGTGCGGCCAATGGGCTTCTGGTCGATGTCGATGACCTTGTTGATCGATTCGAGTCCCTCGATCGAGTCGTGGCGTCCCACTCGCGCAGGAGCATCGTGGAGGCGGCGCGCCAGAGCCGGAAAGACGATGTCGTTCACGAGAGTGCTCTTGCCAGCGCCGGAAACGCCCGTCACCGCGGTCATCACACCGAGGGGAATCGCGACATCGAGGTCTTTGAGATTATTTTCGCGCGCCCCGCGAATGATGATTTCACCCCGGCGAAGGCGCCTGTGACTGGGAACTTCGATGCGCCTGCGACCCGACAGGTATGCGCCGGTGAGGGATGCCTCGCATCCTTGGAGGCTCTTCGGAGTGCCCGCGTGGACGACCCGACCTCCCGCTACACCGGCACCCGGACCGAAGTCGATGACGTAGTCGGCGGCGCGAATGGTGTCCTCGTCGTGCTCGACGACTACGACGGTGTTGCCGATGTCGCGCATCCGGGTGAGCGTGCCGATCAGGCGGTCGTTGTCGCGCTGGTGCAGTCCGATGCTGGGTTCGTCGAGCACGTAGATCACACCCGTGAGCTCCGAGCCCACTTGACTGGCCAAGCGAATCCGCTGCGCTTCTCCTCCCGACAGACTCGGACCCGCTCGGTCCAGCGAAAGGTAGCCCAGGCCCACCCGATCGAGAAAACCGAGGCGGCTCTGCACTTCTTTGAGCACTTCGCCCGCGATCTGCATCTCCGAGGCGCCCAGCGAGAGTGTGTCGAAAAACCCTCGCGCATCCCGCACGGTCAATCGTCCGACTTCGACCAGGGTCTTTCCGCTGACCTTCACCGCGGCGCTCTCGGCGCGGAGTCGCGCGCCTCCGCAGGTGGGGCACTCGGCGCTGCCCATGAACTGTTGATAGTACTTCTTCGCTCGTTCGGAGCGACTCTCGGCGAACCGCCGCATCATGCGAGGAACCACACCCTCCCAGCGCATGTCGAAGGTGCCTTGGCCGGTCTTCGCCCTCCACACGACGCGATAGCGCTTCTCACCGGTGCCCCACAGGATCGCCTGACGGTGTTTTTCCGTCAGGCGTCGCCACGGCCGATCCAGCGGCACCTTCATGTGACGAAGGATCTGCAGACGAGTGCCATTGCCCCATCCGGAGTCCTTCTTGGACACGTCCGGACCCCACGGCATCAGCGCTCCGGCATCGATACTGAGCCCTTCGTCGGGGATGACCCGTTCGGGATCGATCGCGACTCGTGTCCCCAGACCGTTACAGTCGGGGCACATGCCCTGGGGACTGTTGAAAGAGAAACTCTGCGGCGATGGCTGGGGATAGGAGCGTCCGCAGCAGGCCATCTTGCTCGAGAAGATCGTGTCGCCCGCTTCGGTCTGGGCAATCAGTTCACCCGAACCGCGATCGAGCGCCTTTTCGACCGACTCGGTGACGCGCGCACTGGTCGCCTTCCCGACGACGAAGCGATCGATGACAGCTTCGACGCTATGCTTTTTGCGCTTGTCGAGGGCTTCGACGTCTTCACTCGGGACGATTTCACCGTCGATGCGCAGGCGGACGAAGCCATCGCGTCGCGCTTCTTCGAGGAGCTCTCGGTGTTCGCCTTTGCGGTTGACGAGCAGCGGCGCCAACACGACGATTTGCGCACCCCGGTCGAGTGACATCAGGTCCCGAGCGATCTGCTGGGCGCTCTGCCCTTGCACCGGCTTTCCGCACTCGATGCAGTGCTGGTGGCCGACCCGCGCGAAGAGCACGCGGAGGTAGTCCGAGATCTCCGTAATCGTGCCGACTGTGGAGCGGGGGTTCGAGCCAGCCGTCTTCTGTTCGATGGAGATGGTCGGACTCAGACCGCGAATCGAGTCGTAACGGGGTTTGTCGAGGCGTCCGAGAAACTGCCTTGCGTAGGCGGAAAGGGACTCGACGTAGCGACGCTGACCTTCGGCGTAGAGGGTGTCGAACGCGAGGGAGGACTTGCCGGATCCGGAAACACCCGAAAGAACGACGAGGCTCTTTTTCGGAATCCTGACATCGACGGACTTCAGGTTGTGCTCTCGCGCGCCGACGATGCGAATGTGATCGAGCTCCATGGGCAGAGAACTCGTACCGGGTTCTCGCCGCCGTGCCAGCCCCCAAAATGCGCTGCCCGAAACGCCGCCGCGGCGAAGGTGCTTTCACCTACTTCCTCGAGCGCGATTTCGATTCGAGGCCGACTCGATCTCGGTCGCCACGCAAGCTCGGCGTTGGAGGGTGGAAGCGACGAAACGAGACGGCAACGCGACGTTGCCGCGTCTGGGCGGTGCGTTTGCGCGGATGCCGGGTCGTCCCTTCCCTGGGGGGTGCATTGGGATGGAATTCGAGGCGCGCCCGAAGGACGCGCCTCGAATTCACGGCTTCGAAGATTCGATCATCACTTGGGGCAATGGGCGTTGCAGCCGCCCTGGCCCTTGCACTCGTTCTGACCCTTGCACTCGTTCTTGCCCTCGACGGCGCAGCCGCCCTGGCCCTTGCACTCGTTCATGCCCTTGCAGCACTCCTTGCCTTCGGCGGCCTCCTCCGCTTCCTCAGCTGCCGCGGCACTCTCCTCGGCGGCTTCGGAACTCTCCTCGGCGGCTTCGGAACTCTCCTCGGCAGCGGCGGCGCTGGGGGGCGACTCGGCAGGCTCTTGGGAGCCGCCACATGCAGCAGCGATGAGTCCGGCAGCTGCCGCGGTCGCGATCTTCTTCGAAAACGTGATGGTCATTGGTTGTTTCTCCCTGCAGGGGGGTGCTGGTCCCGTGCGCTCCGAACGTTCGAAGCGAAACACCGCATCGCGATGCGCCCGCGCCCCTCGATGAAAAGCGGTTCTAAATGGGTGAAATTCAGTCGACAACCAAAGAAATTGTTGCCGAACTGTGAGACTGGAATGGGAAGGCCCCGCTCCGTGGGTCTGCACTACGGCCACCTCATGCGCTGGGTTTCCCCCGACCCGCAATCGTTGAACTTTTTGATCCGGACGGGTGGCAGGTGGAGCGTCGGCCGTTCGGCCAACGTGCTGGGGAGTTTGTCGCAAGAACACCGGTCGCCGCGACTTCGATGCGCGGCTGCGGCGCGTCGGGGGTGTCTCGAACCCGAAGCGCGGGCCCGAAGCGTAGGGCGAGTGTGCGGCTGGCGACACGAGCGCAGGACTGGGCGGGGACGTGCTCCTGAGGCCAGCGTCCTGCACGTGTCGCTCATGTTTTCTTCGATCATCGCGAGCGATGATCGCCGTAGGTCGTGTTAAGGCGGCGGGGAATCGATGGCTGCCCTCGCCCCGCACCCGACGCCGCCCACGGAGACGGGTGAGCTCCTCGAGCGAGCCGATGCGCTCGCCGGGCGCTCGCTTCGGGACGTGGCCTCCACGTTCGGAGTCGACGTGCCACCGGATCTCCGTCGCGCCAAGGGTTGGGTGGGCGGATTACTCGAGAGAGCGCTCGGAGCGGACGCGAGCTCGCGCGCGGAACCCGACTTCACGCGCCTGGGCATCGAGCTCAAGAGCCTCCCGGTCGATCGGAGCGGACGACCTCTCGAGTCGACCTTCGTTTGTACGATCGATCTGCGCCAGATCGGCATGAGCGAGTGGGAGTCGAGTCACGTGAGGACCAAACTCGCTCGTGTGCTCTGGGTTCCCGTAGAGGGGGAGCGCTCCATTCCGGTGGGCGACCGTCGCATCGGCACTGCGTTGCTTTGGACCCTCGGTGGTGAGGACGAGCGAGCCCTGCGCCAAGACTGGGAAGAGCTGGCGGGGCTCATCGGGCGGGGTGAGGTCGAGGCCATCACGGGGCACCTGGGGGAGTTTCTTCAGATCCGCCCGAAAGCCGCGAGCTCGCGGTCGCGGCGGCGAGCTCTCGATTCGGATGGAGCGCTCTATCGGGAGCTGCCCCGCGGGTTCTATCTGCGGACGCGCTTCACAGCGCGCATCCTGAACCGACACTTCGCATTGCCCACGTGACGCACGAGCTCCGATGCCGGCGTCCGCGGCTTACTTAGACGCATGCGTGCTGCTATAGCCCCGGCCGGCCGGTTGGGGGGCCAGCGTCAAGAGAAGGATGCGTATTCGAGCCATGAAACGTACTGCGATTTGGGTCGGCTTGGCGTCGACCCTGGTTCTTGCTTGTGGTCACGATGGCGATGGCTCACTGGGATCCGGAAACGACGACGTCGCCGCGCCGGACGCGGGCTGCACGGTCACCGAAGGTGACGACGGAACCCACGCCGTGACGTGCGGAGACTCGACCGTCACGGTTCGCGACGGAATGGACGGCGCCCGCGGTGCGAAGGGCAAAGACGGCGAAGACGAGGCGGACGGTATCGACGGGGAAGATGGCGTTCCGCGTTCGGTCGTGCAGCCCGATGGTCCCTTGGGGGCGGCAGGCGCCAGCGGTGACGGTCCGGGAGGGATCGAAGTGACCTGCAGTGACGCCGTCACGACGCGGGACTTTCTCGCCTGCAGCATCTCGCAGCTGTTCCGCTGATTCGCTCGGGCGAGGCACGCTGCTGCGAGCGGCGGTGTCCTCAGCGGGGGATCGCCAGGTGGAGATGATCGCGGTGGTCCTGGTCGTAATCCGGAGTCAGAAACTCTTGGAAGAGACTGGCGTGGCGAAGTTCGCAGGCGATCTGATTCAAGAGCGGGATGGGCGAGCTGCAACCCGCGTTCCGGGCGAAATCTTTCTTTACCTCGAGCTTGGTGCCGCGGACCCAAATGTCGTGGACGTCGATGGCGAGACCGTTCGCGTGGTAGCTCAGACGCCCATGGCGTGACTGCCGGTACACGTAAGCGCCGGAGAACCGGACGCGATCGACGCCGTGTCGATGCAGCACTGGGGCGATCTGGTGCAAGCTCAGGGCGAGGCGACAGTCGAGTTCGAGCTCGCGACCCTCGGCGAAGAACTCGATGCCTGCGATGGGCCCCCGGATTCGGACAGGGGTGGCCACGCCCTTTCGTTCGTTCAAGGGCACGAACGTGATCCCGACGGACCGCAGACGGTCCATGCATGCTTCGCCTTCGGCGCTCGGAACGTGAAGCGCTTCGGGCGTCTTTGCGGTCGGCTCGAATGGCGCGGGGCTCTTGGCATGGCGAGCCGCCGATGCGTTTCTGTCATCGGACCGCGCTTCTGTGGCCGCAGCCCTGCCGCGCAGTGGAGCATTCGATCCGCTCGCCGGTGTGCCAGGGGGCGGCCAGCCGTAGTCGGGCGTCCCCCAGGGCGCCGGTGTCGAACTCGCATCGCCAGTGCCTCGGGGTCCCAGGCAGCCGGTGGCGCCCAGCACGGAAAACGCGAGAGTGAGTGCCCGCAGGCCGCTGGGGAAGCGAGTCGTCTGTCCGGCGCGCATGGCTCGACCATCGCGCAAGGGTGCTGGCCCGGGAAAGAAACCGGCTGGTCGGGGTGCTTCGACTGCCGTTCGGCGTGCCCTGGGGCCCTACCGCTGGGGCCTCGGCTCGCTCGGGATCAGCGCGGCTCGAACCAGTCGCGGTGAGTCAGCTCGCGCACGAGCTGAGTCGCATAGCTCCCCGCGTCGAGCTCGAAGGAGACGGTCAGTTGACCTGGCGCGGGCGCGTCCACACGAAGGTTCCGCGGCTCGAGGAAGAGATCACGACGGGTGCCGGGCGCGTGTTTGGCCAGCTTGGCCAGTGCGGAATCGTCCAGGTCGACTTCCGACAGGACCGTGAGCTCCAGCTCCCGCGCGGCGGCCTGGGCCTGCACGCCCTTGGGTCCCCACATCGGGCCGGTGCGATGCAAGTCG
Source organism: Polyangiaceae bacterium (assembly GCA_050289625.1). Lineage (GTDB taxonomy): Bacteria > Myxococcota_A > Polyangia > Polyangiales > Polyangiaceae > NIC37A-2. Next base: position 18,722 of record JBNKGC010000066.1, read on the forward strand.
CCTCGCTCGAAGCGTGGCACCTCGGCGGCGAGGTCTTCCACGACGAACAGGCTGCCCGTACCGTCGAGGCGTACCACTTCCCCGGCGAGGAGGGGCTCCGGCCGTGCGAGTCGTGCCGTCACGTACCGGTTGAAGATCTCCGATTGCACGACGCTCGGGAGGAACTTGTTCTCGAAGCGCTTCGGACCGCGCCGGTGCTTTTTCTTCCCATCCGTGCTGGCGGAGTCTGGCTTCGGTGTCTCCGCGAGCCACTCGAACGCTTGCGCGTAGCTCGAGCCTCGCACTCCGAAGCGCTGGGTGCCGAAGTAGTTTGGAAGGCGGCGGTCGGCGATGCGTGCAGCGATGGCACGTGCCCGTGAGAGGCCGTCCTCCGGGACGTCGACCAGGGTGATGACGAAACGGTTGCCGAGCAGGTGACCGGTGCGCAGCTTGTTTTTGTGGCGACTCACCCGGACCACCCGGATCCCCTCGTCGAGATCCCACTCTTCGGGCGGACGGGACTTCCCGGGAAGTGAAAGCCACTGCCGAGTGACGGCCTGCTTGTCCTTCATGCCCGCCGAGCCGACGTCTCGCTGGCCCACGCCTGCGGCGCGCGCGATCTGGCGGATCATCTGGGGCGTCGCCAGATCCCTCTTCTCGACGAAGACGTACAGATGTTCGCCTTCACCGGATGCTTCGTAGAGAGGGATTTCCTCGACGATGAAATGCTCGGGCTCCGGGCCCACCCGCCCTCCAGCAGGAGGTAGATCGGCTGTCCACAGCGGGGGAATGTGAAGGTCACTCACGGGTCGTCTTCTTCGTCAGGCTCTTCTGTCAGGCGCACCAGGAGGCTCAGGAAGTCGTCGCTGGCCTGGTCACGCGGTGCGTCTTCGTCGAAATCCTGGATTCCGGTGATGAGGAGCTCGGGATTCGACGCTGCACCCCTGGGCAGGAATTCTTCCGAAAACGGGAGCGAGGAGTCGCGATCGTAGACGAGGGTTGGGCTCTCGTCGTCGTCGAACGCGAACTCGACGTCCATGACGACGGCCGCAACGTTGTCTGGACCACCGCGGCGGTTGGCGGCCTCCACCAGGCGGGCGACCAGCTCGTGGGGAGCGTCCCCGCTCGACGCGAGGTCGTGAATCTCGGTGTGCGGGACCGGGGTGCTCAAACCGTCCGTGCAGAGGATGTAGCGATCGCCCGACCGCGGGGTGAGCGTTCGAACGCTCACTTCGAGCTCTTCGTTCATGCCGAGGGCTCGAGTCACCACATTGGAGCCGAGCTTAGCCACGCGAGCGTCGTCCAAATCGGGCCGCGATGCGAGGAGGACCTCGCCGATCGTGTGATCTCGGGTCAGAAGCTCCAGTTCTCCGGCGCGAAGTCGGTAGCAACGGCTGTCCCCCACGTGGGCTAGGTGCAGGGCTCCGGTGCGTGGTGCAAAGAGGAGCGCCGCGATCGTGGTGCCCATGCCTCGGTGCTCGGCGGAGGAGCGGGAAACTTCGACGATGTCGCGATTCGCTTTGTGGATACCCGCTGAAAGCCGTCGGGCCTGGTGCGGGATCCCCAGAGGATCGAAGTCGGGCTTGTCGTGAGTCGCACGCACCGTCGCACCGACGTAGTTGGACAGCGAACGCAGCGCGAGGGCCGCCGCTACGTCTCCCGACCGGTGCCCTCCGGCGCCGTCGGCTACCGCGAACAGGCCGAGATCATCGCGCACCAGGACGAAGTCCTCGTTGTGCGTGCGAACTCGGCCCTTGTCGGTCAGAGCCGCAGCGTGCAGGGAGGCCGTGCTCGACATTCGCGTCAGAGATTCGCCAGAACGGCGTCACCCATCTGCCGGGTGGAAGCCTCGCCCCCGAGATCCTTGGTGCGGACTCCTTGCTGGAGCGCCTTCTCCACGGCCGATTCGATGGTGGCGGCCTCGGCCTCCAGCTTCAGGCTGTGGCGCAGGAGCATGGCCGCGCTGAGCACCGTACCGAGCGGGTTGGCGATGCCCTTTCCGGCGATGTCAGGCGCGGAGCCATGAATGGGTTCGTACACGCCATTCTTTCCCTCGCCCAACGAGGCACTCGGCAGCATGCCGAGCGAGCCCGTGAGCACGGCCGATTCGTCCGAGAGGATGTCACCGAACATGTTTTCCGTGACCACCACGTCGAAGCTCTTCGGGCTTGTGACAAGGCGCATGGCGCACGAGTCGACCAGCTGGTGTTCGAGGGTGATGTCGGGGTTTTCCTTCCCGATGCCAGTGGCGACGTCACGCCAAAGGCGTGAAGTCTCGATCACGTTGGCCTTGTCGACCGAGGTGACCAGCTTGCGGCGACCCCGGGCGATCTCGAAAGCGAGGCGCACCACGCGGTCGACCTCACCGCTCGTGTATTCGAGGGTGTCGACCGCCCGCTCGCCCCCCTCGTGGGGCTCGCGAAATTGCGGACGTCCAAAGTACAGTCCACCCGTGAGTTCACGCACGACGAGAAGGTCGACTCCCTCCACGAGTTCCCGCTTCAAGGGAGAGGCGCCGATGAGCTCCTTGTAGCCCTTCACGGGGCGCAAGTTGGCGAACAAGCCAAGCTCCTTGCGCAGCTTGAGCAGACCCTTTTCCGGACGGGTCTTGGCCTTGGGATCGTCCCACTTGGGGCCACCCACGGCGCCGAGAAGGACGGCGTCGGCCGCGCGGCATGCCTCGAGGGACGCGTCGGGGAAGGGGTCGCCGGTTTCGTCGATGGCGATCCCGCCGATCAGGTGTTCTTCGAAGTGGAGCTCGTGTCCGGCTTTGCCGGCCACGGCCTTCAGGACCTCGACGGCCACGGCAGTGATTTCGGGACCGATCCCGTCTCCGGGAAGAACGACGATGTTCGCTTTCATGCTGTCTCCAGGTGGACGCACCCGAGTAGGTCGGGGCAGGGGGCGCGGCCGGCGGGGGGCCACGGCCCAAAAAGGGGCAGCCGGTTTATCAGAGGCCCCGGCGCCTGTCTCGTCGGAGCGCCGCGCCGCGTGGTATTTTGAAGGAGCCGTGGTCGACCACCCCGAAGACGACTCTGCTTCGCGCGAGGGGGATTTCGCGTCCGGCGGGGAATTCGCGGGCGAGGGGGCCTCTGTACCCCCTTGCCCCCATTGCGGTGAGCCGGTGGACACGTATCCGGATCCAGGCGGTGGCGACGTGCAGGACTACATCGAGGATTGCGCCGTGTGTTGTCGGCCGCTCCGGATTCTTGCGCACCGGGCCCGAGGTCTGGAGGAGTTCGCCATCTCGGTGGAAGCCGCCGGATAGCTCGTCACGGAAACGTCTTTTGACCGAGCGGATCAGCCGCCGTACTGCGCAACGCGCATGATGGGATGATGAGTGCGCCGTCGCCAAAAGGAAACCCCGTGCTCTGGGGCGTCTGCCGCGCCTGAGCGCGACCGCCCCCTCGCGAACGGGCGACAGGCGAGCTCGAGCCTCGGAACGCCCGCGCCGTGCTCGTCAACCCGAAGCGGGCACCACTTCGAGGCGCGCCAGAGGCGGACGCTCGGTCGATTCCCGTCCGAGGCCCGTTTTGTCGGCGCTCCGTGAAGAGGACCGTGGTCGGGGCCCATTTCCGCCACCGGACCGAGCCCCATTTCGTAGGGGAAAGCAGCACGATCGCGCGCGCCCGGGCTTGGCCCGGGTAAGGAGTGACTCGCTTTCGGCAACCGTCCGACGCAGTCGGTCGTCGCCTCTGGCTGTAGGTCGCCGTCGCGTCCTACAGTCGGCCCGCATGTCGCGTGTGGGAACAGGTGTGAGCTGCCTCTTTTGGGCTGGTCTCGTCGCCACACCGGCGTACGCCGAGGAGGTGATTCCAGTGCGCATCGCCTATGAGGCGGCTCCCGGATGCGCAAGCGCAGATGCCTTCCAGGCTGCTTTGAGCAAACGTACACCGCTCGTTCGCCCCGCCGCCGTAGGGGAAGCGGCAGTGGTTCTCGAAGTACAGGTTCGTTCGCGCGGCGGAAGCGTCGAGGGGGAGCTTCGGTTGATCGAGGGTGGGCGAACTCGCGGGCGACGCAGCGTGGAGGGTGCAAGCTGCGAAGAAGTCGTCGCGGCTCTGGGTCTCTCGGCGGCCCTCAGCTTGGACCCTGACGCCCTCCTTCGGGACTCCGGATCGACGACGGAGTCTCCGATGGACGAGAGCGGGTTCGCTTCGACGGACGCGGAGCAATCCGGCGCCACTCGGGGCTCCGAGTCCACCGGTGACGGGGGCACTGAGCGGACCCCAGGCTCGGGGACGCGGCTGCCCGACTCCACGTCTCCCGGCGACGACTCGGAAGACGAGCCGAGCGGGGACGCCAGCCAGGCCGATCGGGCGCCGGCCGAATGGGATATGGGTATCCTGGCTCTGAGCGCCACACCCCTGCGTCCAGGGACAGCTTGGGGAGGCGGCGTGTTTATGCGTGTCGCCCCCGCCGGGGGTCCGACGCTACGGTTATCCGTCACTCATGCTGTGCAGCATGCTGACACGGCCGACTTCGCGTGGACGGCGCTCGGTGGAGCCGCGTGCTTTCGCCACCCGGTCGTCGAGGGCACCTTGAGCGCCTTTCCCTGCGCTCTCGTGCAGGGGGGGAGACTTTCCGCAAGTGGGCGTGACCTCGACACGACCCGAAGCGTGAACCGAGCCTGGTGGGCTGCCGGCGCTGAGCTCGACTTCCGGCTTCGCTTGGGCGATCGCTACTTCGTGGAACTCGGAGGATTCGTCGTCGCGCCCCTGGTTGAACGATCGTTCACGGTCGGGGAGCCAGCGGTGGAACTGGGCGCCACCGCCATACCCACCGCGGGCGGTCATCTGGGTCTTGGATTCACGTTGGGCCCCGTGCCCGCGTCTCTCCGATGAAAAGAACTCGCCGCCCTGGGAGCTCCGATCGCTTTGCGTGAGAGCGGATGTTTCCAAGAGCGCTGGTACGCTGATGCTTGCCGGGTCCAGCTGGTCATTTTTCTTCCCCCGGAGTGATCCTCCTTCCGGCCTTCGGGAATAGATTGGGGAGCGCCGCGGATTCTTTGCGGCCCAAACGAAGGATGACAGGCACATGAAGCGACTGACCTGCGTGTTGCTCCTTCCTCTTCTCGCTGCAGCGTGCACTGCAGCGGTGGGGAACGGAGATGGCGACGGGAATGGCTCCCAAAACGGCCAGAACGGAACCGGCGGCCAGACCACCGTCGACCCGAGCAACCCCGGTGTCGCGGTTTTACCTGGCGGACTCGAGCTCGATGGGGCGCCCGTCTACTACCGGTTCGTTCGTCTCACGCACAGTCAGTGGGAAAACAGCGTGCGCGACGTCCTGATGTTGTCCACCGTGCCAGGTCAGGCGACTGGCTTCGTCCCCGACCCGCCGGATGGGAAGTTCTCCAACAACGAGCGGGCGCTGTACGTCACCGACAGCCTGCGGCTCGACTACCAGCGCGCCGCAGAAGCAGTCGCCGAGAGCGTAGCTGCCGATGCCACTGCGCTTGGGCGCCTTGCGGCGCCGGGCGACAGCGCCGGATTCATTAGTGCCGTCGGCCGCCGCGCCTATCGCCGACCGCTCACGGCAGATGAGATTGCCACGTTTGAGACTCTCTGGGCGTCGGGCGCCACGTTCTTCGCTTCCGGTGACGACTTCGCTGACGGAGCGCGCATCTTCCTCGAAGGCCTCCTTCAATCGCCGAAATTCCTCTACCGCGCCGAGCTCACGCCTGACGGCATGCGCCTTTCGGGTTACGAGCTCGCGACCAAGCTTTCGTACTTGCTTCGCGATACCACGCCGAGCGACGTGCTGTTGGACGCGGCGGCCGGTGGTGAGCTCGATAGCGACCAGGGCCTGGCCACGCTGGCACAGCAGATGCTCGACGAGGATGGCGCGCGGGGAGTGCTCGAGCGCTTCCACAGCGAGTTGCTCGGCCTGAGCCGCTACGAGTCCATTCTCAAGGACGCGACAGCTTTCCCCGCATATTCGGAGGACATCAACTCGACGCTTCTCGAGGCCGACATGATGTTCTTCGATCGGATCTACGAGCAGGGCTTCGGCCTTCGCGAAATCCTGACCTCGAACGTGGCCTACGTCGACCAGGCGACGGCGGGGTTTTATGGGATCTCTGCGACGGGGCCGGGACTCACCGAGGTGACGCTCGACGCGTCTCGCCCGGGGTTCCTGACCCGTCTGGGCTTTCTGGCCTACAACGCGACGCTCGTGAATCCCGACCCCATCCACCGCGGCGTCGACATCAACAACCGACTTCTCTGCGCGAAGCTCGAGCCACCCGCGGGTGAAATCCCACCGTTGCCCGACCCCATTCCCGGGCAGACCAATCGCGAGCGCGTGACGGCTCACACCGGCCAGGGTGTTTGCGCCGGATGTCACGGCAAGATCATCAACCCGCTCGGCTTTGCCCTCGAGAACTTCGACGCCATGGGCCAGGTGCGCACCACCGACAATGGCAAGCCCGTGGATACGACGGGTGAATACGCCTTCACCGACGGACTCAAGTCCTTCAACGACGTCACCGAGCTGGTGGGGCTCCTGGCGGATAGCCAGCAGGCCCACGGTTGCTACTCGGCGAATCTCGCCGAGTTCGCCCTCGCCCGCGACGTCGCTGGTGGTGAAGGTCAGCTCGTCGAGGGCATGCAGACCATCAGCATGGACGACGACGCTTCCGTCAAGCAACTCTTGCTCGCCACCGTGCAGAGCCCGATTTTCACGACCGCCAAGGCAGGTGCCCAATGAAGCCGCGTTCGAAGCGCATCAATCGCCGTGCATTCTTGTACGGAGCAGGAACCGCAGGAGTCGCGCTTCCCTTCCTGGAAGGGATGCCGGAACGGTCCGCATTCGCTCAGTCGGCGAAGCCGGTCTTCGGCCTCTTCGTCTGCACGGCGAACGGCGTGGTGCAGCAGTACCGCGAAGAGCCCGAGCGCTTTTGGCCGTCGGCGCTTGGGCCTCTGACGACGCAAAACATGCAGGCCGACTCGGCCGAGCGTTGCACTGGCATTCTGGCCGAACATGCGGACCGCCTGCTGATCGTGCGCGGGGTGAACTATCCTGCGCCCCTCTCGGGATGCGGTCATGCGCAGGGCTTGGTTCAGTGCTTGACCGCCAGCGGTCCCACGGGATCCGGTAACGCAGCGACCTCGACGGGCCCTTCGGCTGACACGGTCATCGCAAATGCCCTGAATCCGCCGGGGGTTTCGCCCCTCACGCTCTACTCCGGCATGAAGCAGGGCTACATCGACGAGAAGCTCTCGTTCAGTAGCGCGGGTCAGGTGCGTGCGGCCGAAGGCAATCCGTACAGCGTGTACCAGCGCCTCGCTGGCCTGCTCGACCCGAATACCGGTGAGCCTACCGGCATGGCTGATCAGCTCGCTGCACGCCGAAAGAGCGTGAACGACCTGATTCGAAATGATCTGAACAGCTTGATGTCGCGTCCCGAGCTCAGCAAGGCGGACAAGGAGCGGCTCGATCTGCACTTCAGCACCATCCGCGATCTCGAAGATACGATGATGGGGATGGGCGTGTCCTGCAGCGGTGCGAATCTGGACATGACTGCGATCGAGGCCATGAATTCGGGGAGCGCGTTCCGCCAGAACGGGCAGATCGAAGAGGTTGCCAAACTGCACATGGAGCTCATCGCCCTCTCGTTTGCGTGCAACTCGACGCGCGTGGCGACTCTCCAGATTGGCGATGGCACCGACCAAACTCGCTACACGCTCAACGGGCAGACGGTCGAGCGCTTCCACTGGATCAGTCACCGAGTGGAGAGCGACGGATCGAGCGGTACCGCGATTCCGCAGGCCCTCGAGTGGCACATCGCCATCGACCGCATCCGCATGAACACGCTCAAGCATCTGTTGGATACCTGGGCTCAGTACTCGACGGCTGACGGCCCGCTGCTCGACAACGCGTTTGCCATGTGGACGAGCCACGTGGCCCAAGGGCCGTCGCACTCGTTCACGAATCTCCCGGTGATCATCGCAGGCAATGCGGGCGGGTTCCTGAAGCAGGGGCAGTACATTGACGCCGGTGGAGTGAGCAACGCCATGCTCATGAACACTCTGATCACGGCGAACGGACATCCGACCGAGAACTTCGGCTCTGGCGGTACCGGGCTCATCCAAGGGATGCTGGCCTGAGTTTCGGGCGCGCCGCGGTTACCGTGACCGCGGCGCAGCTCGCAGGCGCACGCCGCGGTGATTCGCAAACCGGCGGAGGCGCCCTGGGCACCGGTAGCGCCCCCAGGGGGGACGCCCGAGGGGGCCGGGACAGGGAAGGCGGTGCCGGGGGCTCTGTGGGGGGCCCTGCGTTTTGAGCCGAGGAGCGCGAACCCGCCGCGGTCCAATGCCGGGGAGGTTTCGACGCCGTCGACTCGGCGCCAATCGCGACATGGGGAAAGCTCCGCATCGCGCTCGACATCGGCGACCCGGGAGGAGGATGCCGTTTGTAAACCGCACCGATGGGGATGACCCAGATGACTGCGACCGGTGCTTGGGGTTCCGTCCTTGCTGTAGTCGGGCTGCCCTAGAGTGCCGATCGGTTTGCCGCCAGAACGTGGGCAATAACTGCGCCCACCTCTTGCGAGGGGGCGGTTTTCGCCCACTCGGCCTCGTCGCGCTGCTCGAATCGGCGCTCTAGTTGCTGGTTTGGTCGCGACAAACGGTAAAC
>JBNKGC010000067.1:0-27301 GCA_050289625.1 Polyangiaceae bacterium
CGCGCGCGAACACGCCCCTTCATCGACCAGTACCCGGAGAGTCCCCATCGCCCGCTGATTCAAGGGGTGACCGGCATCCATCCGCGCCCAGGTCGGCTTCCGATGGCACCCTGAGGGCGCGCGCCGAGTCCTCCAGCACTTCCGGATTGTCGGAAAGCGCGCGGACCCCTCGTTCCGAAGCCACACTGTGAATCCAGCGGCGAATCGCCGGGTAGTCGGACAACGCCAGCCCTGCCTCGTCCGAGAGGTGTACGTACGAAAATAGTGCGATGTCCGCGATCGTGAACCTCTCGTCGACGAGGAACCTTCGGGCGCGGAGGTGTTGCTCCAGGGTGGTCAACGCGCGGCGCCCGTCCGCCTCCCATACCGCGAAGAAGTCCTCCGAAGTGGGCACGACGTGGGGGAACGCCCGACGAAAGCGAGCCCGCGAAATCACCCCATCGACCCACGTTTGCTCGAAGCACATCCACGCCCGCACCTGATGCCCGGCGTGCCCGGCAGGCAGTAGCGAGGTCCCCTCCGCAAACGTCTGCAGGATTGCAGTGGACTCCGTCCAGGCCAGGCCATCGCTGCTCTTCAATACGGGTATCTGGCCAATTGGATTGAGCGCGCGAAACCAAGGCTGGTTCTGCTCGCCTGCGAGGATGTCCACCCAACGAATTCGGAACGGTCTCCCGAGGTGACGAAGCAAAGTCCGAACCTTCCAGCCGTTTCCGGAAAACTCGTAGTCGTAGAGAACCAGACCAGTCAAAACTCGAAGTCTCCCCGCCATCAGCGTCGATGCGAGGCGATCAGAACATCACAGCAGTCGGTCCGCCAGGCGCAGGGATTCTCGGCAGCGATCAGCGAGCGCAGGCCCGCCAAGGGTTCAGCGTGTCGTCAGGCAGGGAGAAACGCCAAGGCGCTTGCTCGTCTTGCTTGGCCCCACCTCGACCACTTCGACGGAGACGGCCCCTCCACCAGGAGGTCGCTCGACGCCTCCCAGCGAGGCGCGACTCACTCCATCAAGACGACGAGCATGGGGCGGAGCGCAGGGTCCGCCGCTTCGCTGCTGTGGAGCACCATGTCGACGACGGTAGCCGCCCGCCGAATGCGCAAACCATGGTTCGTCGACGGCGAGTCGATCCAACTCTGAACTACGGTCGGATCGAGGGTGAGCGACATGCTCGCCAACTGACCGTGGGCTCGCGACGTGCCGGCGAGGGTGGATGCCCCGGGCGCATTCTGCCCGGTGACAGACGACTCTGCCCAAGCAGCGTCCACGACCTCGGCGGTTAGATTATTCTCGGGGTAGTTGTGCGAGCAGCTTCGGTCCGAACACGCGCCGTAGAGCTTGAGGGCGGCAGCGCGCACGGTGCCCCCGCTGATGCTCGACACGTCGAAGCGGACGAAGATCTGCGTGTCGCTGGAGAAAAAGAACTGATCGCTGCTCCCGTAGTTCAGGGCGTCCTCACCACCGCCCAGATCACTGGTGTACACGTAGCTGTCCGTCGTCACCCCGGAGACATCCGCAGAGGGCCCCTCGCCGAATCGCGTCCCCCGGACGAAGCGAATGTCATCGAGCCAAAGATCGCGGCTCCCCGGTTCCTGATGTGCTCCAAAGGTGAACCCCATCAGACCGGTCGTGTCGAGATGCTGCGGATGGGACACCCAGTAGGGTTGCTGAAAGGCAGCGAAGAGCGCCGTGGCTCGCGCCCAATCCGTGGTGGGAAGCGGCAACTCCAGCTCGTAATGGGTGTCGCAACTGGCGTCACAGCTCCCCCCACGGACGGGGGGCACGGTGCTGTCCTGATGGATCTGCACCCGGAACGATCCGTAGTTCTCGACGTCGGTTCGAACGAAGAACTCGATTCCGTCGTACTGGCTCACATCGACGCCTCCGCTTTCGCTCCTGGCTATGCGAATGCCCAGGCGCTCGATGTCTTGGAGGTCGGCATGAATGCCCCAGCGACTCGCCCCGCGCGGCGACGGAAGGTACGCAGCTTCTGGGTAGCGCGGCGAGCTGTCGACCTCGTCGTTGTTCCAAGGAGTGTAGAACGCACTTCCAAAGCGTCCCCCCGAGTCACACACGGTGACGTTGCCGTCCTCGAAGTCGTCGATGATCTCCACCGCGCCACAGCCGGTCGACGTGGGAGGCAGGGTTCTCGAGGCGGTGACGAGCACGAGCTCGGGTCGCGCTTCCTGGACAGTGAGCAGTTCGGAGCTCGCAATGGTGTTGGCCCCACCCTGCAAGCGAATTCCATGATTGAGTCCGGGATTGCGGAGCCAGAACTCGACGAGCGCCACGGGGAGATTGATGCGAACTTCGCTCGTTTCGGCCACGAGGAGTCCGGGGTCGCCAGCGATGGGCACGGCGGTGGGAGCCGTGGCGCCGGTCATGGTGTCTTCGTCCCAATCCCAAAGAACGCGACCCAGGCCACCGATGGTTCCCGGTGCGCTGACGTGCTCGAGACGCAGCACCGCCGACTCGACCCGGGCTTCCGGATCGACTCCGCTCAGATCGAACTTGATGAACATGTCCTTTTCGTCGAGCGGACCGAGGACCTCCGCGTTCCCGTTCGTCGTGGTGTCGTAACCCGGAGCCTGCGTATCAGTGAGAGCCATCGTGTCGACCGTGACGCCTCGAATGTCCGAACTCGGCCTCTCGCCATAGTGAACGCCGGTCACGAAACGCACGTCGTCCACACGCAGGGTTTGACCGAGGGCGCCATCGCGCGGGGCGTGGAAGCTCACCGCAACCACCTCGCTCAAATCGAGATCGACAGCGGTTCCCGCTCCTGACTGAAACATTCCGTAGAGCGGCACGAAGAACTCCTGCCAGTCCTCGTCCACTTCACCCACCGAGTAGACGAAGTGATCACCACAACCCGCCACACAGGTGCCCTCACTCGCGGGCAAGGTGCTCTCGGTTTCGAGCCACACCTCGACCGGCAGCGGTTCGTTCGGCGCACCCTTCTCGAAGCCGCGCGCCCAGAAACGGATCCCCGAGTAGTCACTCAAGTCGTGACCGTGGGGTGCCGCCGAGGTGAGCTTCGCTCGCATGACCAAATCGTCCGACGAAGAGTCCGACGTCGACAGGTAGAGACTCTTCGTGCTCCCGCCGCGCGAAACCGTCAGATCAGCCGGAGTCGGAGTGAGGCTGGAGCCCCATTCGTAGCTCCAACTCCCGTCGCGCCCCTCGCTGGGACACAGGTCGTTGTCCCCGTCTTCCATAGTGTCCAGCGTGGCAGGCTCCGAACAGGTGGGGGTGCTCGCAGAACCTCCGGAGCCGTCGCTTCCTCCGGAGCCAGTTCCTCCCGAGCCAGTTCCTCCCGAGCCGTCTCCTCCCGAGCCGTCGCTTCCTCCCGAACCGCCCGACGAACTCCCGCCGCTGCCGTCACCGCCCGAGCCAGTTCCCCCGGAGCCGTCGCTTCCTCCGGAGCCGTCGCTTCCTCCCGAACCGCCCGACGCGGAACCGCCCGACGAACCCCCGCCGCTGCCGTCACCACCGGAGCCAGCTCCCCCGGTACTCGAGCCGCCCGACGATGCACCCCCGCTGTCGCTCCCTCCGGAGCTGTCCCCACCGGAAGAACTTCCCCCGCTACTGCCGCCCCCCGTGCTCGACGCTCCCCCGAGGCCCCCGATGGGAGATCCGGTTCCGTCACAGGCAGCGATGCCCTCGTCTTCGATGCAGCGGTCGTTGCAGAAAACGATCGGATCGAGCGTCTCGCCGTCCTCGGCGCACAGGACGAGGGTGTTCCCCGCACAAGCGGTCGTCCCCGGCTTGCACACGCCGGCGCTCGCCCCTCCCGTTCCAGCCGTACTTTCCTGTGCTTCGGAGGGGTCGTCGGAAGAACAAGCTGCGGCGATCAAGGTAGCGAGCGACAGCAGAACGAGCGAGGAGACGATGCGCATGAAAACGACTCGGGCAGGTGACCGGAATATGCGGAGGGCGACAGCCTCGGGGCGCGCGACCGCAGCGTCAACCGCAAACGAACCGGAACCCTCACGCGCGCTCTCCGCGGAGCGGGCGATGGCCGTGTCACTTCCACCAGCACCGTTTCGTCCGGGGAGCCGACCATCGAGACTCCCCTGCCCCCGACTCGTCACCCGCGGCGGCTACTCCCCCCGTAGCGCGGCCTTCATCTTCCCCGCGAGCTCACGGCCGAGCGACTCGAGCGCGGCGCGCTCGGCCCTCGCCTCACCCACTCCGGACTCGGTCACCACGGCGTCGACTTGGTGCAGGACCTCGCCCGTCCAGGCACTGACGGCCACCAAGTTCCCCCGCGCTTCGTACCAAACCCGGTGAGTTCCCATCCGGCTCGCGAACTCGCTTTCCGCCTCGACGAAGAACAGAGTGTCCAGCTCGCCCTGCATCTCGTCGGCCAGGGTCGGGGCCACGCGCCGCAGGGACTGCGGGGTCGCTCGAGCGAGCCGCCTGTCGGTCTGCGAAGAGAGCGACACGGGCCGCGTGACGACGTTCTGCAGGTTCTTCTGCACGGCCTTTGCGGCGGTTTCACCCGCCGCGCTCGGCTTCCGCACGACGAAGGCGCTGCGCTGCACCCCGACGACTCGGCCGGAAAACGAAGCCTCTGCGGGTGACCAGAGCGAAGCGAGAGGACCCAGCAGGGCCTCGGTGTCGACCCGAATTGCAAACGTCGAGTCGAGCGACGCCTCCGGCGGAATTCGATAGCTCACCTTCCCGTTCGGGTCGCTCTCGAGTGCGAGGGGTTCCGCGGGACCTTCCGCTTTCAGCTGCAGAGGAAGATGCGACAAGGCGATGGCGCTCGCGCCGCGTCCCAGTCGGGTTTCGACCACCAGGGGCCGCAGGAACTTCTCCCCGTCGCGAGGCACGCCGTCTTCGTACAGCGGGACCAGCTCGATCGACTGGAGCATGCCGCGCAAGCGGGCTTCGACGGGGGCGGGATCGACGGGCTCGCAGTGCGCGTCTTGGAACAGTTCGTTGCGGCGTTGGCACAAGCGGGCGCCAAGCTGCGCCAGGCGAACGGCTCGAATCGCCTCGGCAAGTGGCTCGGCCACACGCGTGTAGTGAACGGACTCGAGCGAAGCTTCGAGCCGGGCGAGAGTGGGCCCCAGCGCTTCGCTGGTGAGGCCGATTTTCACCTCGAACCCCGATGCCTCGCTCCTGGATTCGAAGACGTCAACGTCCTTTCGATGGATGGATCGGGCCAGCTGGTCGCTGAACGGGTCGGGCTTCAGAAGGTCCTCGTCGTCGAGCAACGCAACGACGAGGCGACGCGCGGCTCGTTCGTACGCTTCCCCTTCGGTCGGTGCCGAAGCGCTCGCTGCGAAGGGGTGCTTTTCGGGGACGGGTCGTGACAGCTCGGCGGCCTTCGGTTCCGGCGTCGGCTGGGTCGCGGGCGTGGGAGGCACTGGTGCCGGTGGCACCACCGGTGCGGGCGGGGCGCCTCCACACCCGGTGAGCAAAGAAGCGAGCACGAGGTAGCGGACTCTAAGATTCATCTCAATCCTCCCGGCCCCGCTGACTGCTCACCTGCTCGAGAAACCCCTTCCAGTTCAAAGCGTCGGCGCCAAGCGCGCGCTTCAACGCGTCGAGCCCCGCTCGCAGCACGGCCTCGGGTTCTCGATTTCCCAGACGGAAGGGTCCACTCTCGAGGGTTATGGAATCGGCCTCTTCGAACAGAAAGTCCTGCATCACGACCCGATAGGTGCTCGAAAACGTACTCTCATCCACCGAACTCATCTTCGACATCCGCGTCAAGAGGCCTCGGATGTCGTCGTAGTAGGCCGCGGTTTCCCCGGTCGTGCGCGCGAGTCGGCCGTACACTTTCAGAAGCTCGCCGACCTGAGCGATGTACATGTCGACGTCCTCGAGAAGTTCTCCGGTGAGCCCCGTGTCCCCGCGTCCGGTTCGGATCACCTCCGGCAGGCGATACTCGCTGTCCTCGAGGATGCGCCGGTACATGGGTCGCACTTCCCGAAGCAGCGCTTTCGGATCTTCTCCACCAGCGACGCGCTTTTCGGCGATCCGCACAGCGGCTCGAATCAGGTTCCCGCGAAAGGCCGTGTCTTTGGCGCGCCGCGCGAACGCGTCGAGCCCCTCGCGCCGGTAGAGGGAAAACGCGTTCTTGTCGAACGCTTCGTCCATCACGTTGCGCAGGAAGCCGATTTCGGCATTGGCGAGCAACGCGCCCGTCATGATGCGGGCGTTGCGGTCTCCTTCGGTCATCGACCGCGAGACGATGTCGAACACCTGCACTTCTGCAAACTCGTTCTGATTTTCGATGATCTTGTTCTGCTGGAAAACAAGCCAGATTTGGATTGCCGGAATGAGCGTCGCGATCAGCGAAAAGACGAAGATAATCATCCGCCGGCGAATCACGAACCGCACGACGGACTCGAGAAACTCTCGAGTGTGCAGGATCACTTCTTCGCGCGAGGGCCACTGACTGGGCGCCCCCGAATAGCCACTCACCGTTTCGGCCAACGTGCCGAAGGACCGCGCCACCTTCTGACGATCCAAGAGCGGGATGAGGACCCGCAGTCCGCCTCCCAGCAGGCGTTTTCGAGCCTTGGCGGCTTGCTCGGAGCGCGCCTCGATGCCCTCCAGACGCTCGCGCAAGAGCTCGTTCTCTCGGCGGAGCGCCTTCAGTTCCCGTTCCAGGGCCGACGAGTCCATGGCGCGCTTGTACCATCCTCTTCCGAACCCACCCAAACCCAGCCCCGCGCACCTAGTGCTCCCTTCGACCACGCGTGGTGCATTCGCCTGCGCCGCAGGAGCTAGGAAGTGTTCACGCGGCGCGCATGCTGCATGCGGCATCGTTTCCGAAGAGGAAAGAGAATCCTGATTTCCATCTCGAGGCTCCGACCCTTCCGCCAGCGGACGCAGCCAATCATGAAAAACAAACGAATGACGCTCGGTTGGAGCGTCGGATTTCGACCGTCTTCGCATTGACCAGCGGATGACCAATCGTTACCGACAAGTGCACCCAGCCCTTCACCCCCGCCGTCCCAAATAGCGTGGCGTCGACGCGGTACCGTGCGACCAGCATCACCCTCCGAGAGTCATCACGTGGACCTTCGAGCGTTCCCGGCCACTCGAGTCGGGCGGTCGGGGGGGCGAGCAGACCAGGGGGCCAAGACCGCATCCCGTTCGGACGAGTCGCTCGAGGGCCCCAGCC
Organism: Polyangiaceae bacterium; assembly: GCA_050289625.1. Taxonomy (GTDB): domain Bacteria; phylum Myxococcota_A; class Polyangia; order Polyangiales; family Polyangiaceae; genus NIC37A-2. Next base: position 7,143 of record JBNKGC010000067.1, read on the forward strand.
GTGCCCCCGCATCTGGTGACTCCGACGAACGCCGGACGCGCCGGCGTGAGGAAGCCGCACGTGACAGTTGAAGCCTTCCGTAGCTGTTTTGGCCCTCAGCCACTCCCGTGCCAGGCCCCGCGATTCCGACGAGCAGGGCTCGCTCAATGCGACGGATCACCGCCGTAGTTGCCAACCGCTGCGCCCCTCGGCTAGGCATTCCCTTCCCCGTGGACCCCGGCTCACGGGCCGCATCACACTGCGTTGACCGCTCTGCCGGTCAGCGTGCAGAGGACCGGAGCTGCCGGTCGCGAATCGAGAAGAACCATGGCCAACGTCGACGCCTTGCTGGGTGCCGCAGAACGGCACCTCTATCCCAATTACCGTCAGCCCCCTCTCGTCATCGACCGAGGCCGCGGCGCGCGCGTTTGGGACGTCGCAGGGCGCGAGTTCATCGACCTGTATGCGGGTATCGCCGTGAGCATTCTCGGCCATTCGCACCCGGCGCTGGTCGAAGCGATCAGCAAGCAAGCTGGCAGGCTGCTTCACCTCTCGAACTACTACTACAACGAGCCGAACATCCGCTTGGCAGAGAAGCTGTGCGCTCTCAGCGGGATGGATCGGGCCTTCTTCTGCAACTCGGGCACCGAGGCGAACGAAGCCGTCCTCAAGCTCTGCCGCCATCACTTCTACCTTCAGGGCCAGAAGGATCGGTACCGCATCATCGCGTTCGACAACTCCTTCCACGGACGCACCCTTGGCGCGCTCACCGCCACCGGGCAACCCAAATACCGCGATGGTTTCGGACCGATCGCGGGCGTCACGCACGTGCCCTACGGCGATGTCGCCGCAGTGCGCCAGGCAATGGGACCGGACGTCGCCGGGATCCTCGTGGAGCCCGTTCAAGGCGAGGGCGGGGTGACTCCAGCACCCGAAGGCTTCCTCCGGGAGCTCCGATCCATCGCCGATGAACACGGCGCGCTGCTTCTCGCCGACGAGGTGCAAACCGGTGTCGGCCGCACGGGCCGCTTCCTCGGGTTCGATCACGCCGGCGTGAAGCCGGATGCCGTTGCCATGGCCAAAGCCCTCGGCGGCGGAGTCCCCATCGGCGCGATGCTGTGCCGGGAGAAGTTCTCCGGCGCCCTGCCACCGGGAAGCCACGGCTCGACCTATGGCGGCAATCCTCTCGCTTCGAGCGCAGCCCTCGCCGTGCTCGAAGTCGTGGAGCAGGAGCGCCTCGTCGAACGCGCCGCCGATCTCGGCGGCTACCTTGCGGGGCGTCTCGCCGAACTCGCGGAGAAGCACGACGCCGTGGTGTGCCAGCGCGGCCTCGGGCTGCTCCAGGCACTCGTTCTGCGCGATGGACTCGACCCGCGAGAGCTGATCGAAAGGCTCCGGGACGCCGGCGTACTGCTGACCGTCGCTGGCGGAGTCGCCCTGCGCTTTTCACCCCCCCTCACCATCGAAAAAGAGGATCTCGACGAGGCCCTGGCCCGCGTCGACCGCATCCTGGGAGAGCTTTCGTGACGCGCCACTTCCTGAACCTGTCCGATCTGGGCAAGGACCAGCTGATCCGCACCCTCGATCTGGCGGATCGCCTGAAGGCCGAACGCGGGCTGACGAGCAAGAAACCCCTCGCCGGAAGGAGCATCGCTCTCGTGTTCGAGAAGGCTTCGACGCGCACGCGCCTTTCGCTGGAGGTAGCCGTCAGCGAGCTCGGGGGGCATCCCGTCGTGCTCACGAGCTCCGGCTCGCAAATGGGTCGTGGCGAACCTCTCAGCGACACTGCACGCGTGCTCACGCGAATGGTCCACGGGATCACGTTCCGTACGGCGGACGAGTCGCGCATCCAAGAGTTGGTGAAGTACTCCACCGTTCCCGTGCTGAACGCGCTCACGGACCAAAGCCACCCGATGCAGCTCCTCGCGGATCTGCAGGTGGTACGGTCACATTTCGGCAAGCTGGAGGGCCTCGTCTTCGCCTGGGTCGGTGACGGCAACAACATGGCCAATTCCTGGATCGAAGCGGCGGGACTCCTGGGCTTCGAGCTGCGGCTCGCCTGTCCCGAGGGCTACGACCCCGATGCAGGATTCATCGCCGAGGCCGAGAAGCGCGGCGCCACCATCCGTGTGGTGCGCGATCCGAAGGAGGCCGTCCGAGGCGCTCACGTCATCTCGACGGACGTGTTCGCCAGCATGGGCCAGGAAGACGAAGCGGCGAAGCGCTTGAAAGTGTTCGAGGGAATGCAGGTAGACCGGGTCCTGCTCGGTCACGCCGATGCGAAGGCCGTCGTCATGCACTGCTTGCCCGCACACCGCGGCGAGGAAATCGCGGAAGAGGTCCTTGATGGGCCCCAAAGCATCGTGTGGGATCAGGCCGAGTCGCGTCTCCATACGGCCAAGGCCGTGCTTCTGTGGGCGCTGGAGGCCGATGGCTGAAACGGGCTCGGGCCCGGCATCGCCCTCATCGCCCCGCGGTGTGACCGGTGCGAAGTATGCCGGGATCGGGCCCGGGCCGCGTCTCGTCCGTTGCAAGACGTGCCATCGGGTGATCGACGCTCTGCGCGCAGAACGAGTGCGCGCAACCGAAGTCGGTTTCTTCTACTTCTGCTGTTCCGAGCACGCACTCGACTTCACTCCCCCAAGCGCCGACGCTCTCGGCGCCACAACGAGCTCCCACGCATTGGGGGGGGCGCTTCGTCCGGCAGCCCAGGTCCCCGGCGAACTGCTCGCGCCACCACACGTCGGAGTCGATCCGCTGGACGAACTCGACGCAGTCGACGAGCTCGCGCTCTCTCCGCCACCCTCGAGTGTCGGCACTCGTGCGAGGACCGAGGCGCAAGCTCTCGCGGTACCGCAGAACGGACCCACGGCCGACGAAGCACCGCACAGAGCCGCACGAGCTGCGACGCCCGTGCGCGAAACGCCAACGCGCCGCGAAGCGCCCGAGGGACTCTTGCTGTCCATCGCCGCGCTGAGCGGCCTCCTCTGCGTGACTCTCGCCTTGGCCGGCTCCGGCACCGCCGCCCTGACAGCTCGAACCGTCGTCCTCGCCTCGGGCGCCGGAGCGCTGGTTGCCCAGGCTTTCCTCGGCCGTCGTGGCCCGCGGGAGCTCGACCGATTTTCCCAGCTCGCCGGGCCGATCGCAGTTCTCGTGGTCGCCATCATCGCGCGCGTGACCAACTCACCCGTGCAAGAAGCAGCGCTCGCGACGGGCGGGCTCTTGGTCGCGGCTCTCGCTCTCGGCAAGCTCGCCGTGGCGCGCGCGTCGCTCGCAGTCGACACCAAACGCGCTGCCATCGAGCTTGCCCTGCGCGGCTCTGCCGAGCGCGTGCGCGGGCAGCGGACCCAGACCTGTTCGGCCGAAGAGCTCCGACCCGGCGAAGAGGTGATCGTCGAGGCGGGACAGCTCGTCCCGGCCGACGGCACCATCGTCGCGGGAACGGCAACGGTTCGCCCTTGGCTCGAAGGCAGCCGCCGAGAAACGAGGAGCGCAGGGGACACTATCGTCGCGGGCGCCGAGGTGCTCGAAGGTTCCTTTCGCATGGTCGCAGGTTGGACGGGGCTCGATCGGGCGTGGCTGCGCCTGACCGCCGACCGCCGTCGCCGCGCCGACTTGCGTTCGGCATCTGCGCGAAGCGGCTACCTCATTGCTCAGCGCGGCGCCCCTTTCGCCGCCGGTCTGGCGATTCTGTCGGGCTTCGCGGTTCACGCCGATCCGTTGGCGATCGTGCTTTCGGCCGCCGCAGCCCACAGCGCCCTCGCTGGGCCGGGTCTCGCGGAGCTCCCCGCCACTCAGATCGCCCGCGCGGTGCTCGACGCGCTACGCTATGGGATCGCTTTCCGTGGGGCGACTCACCTCGATACAGCGGGGCGGGTCACGGTCACCGCGCTGTGCGCCCGAGGCACCGTTCTGCTGGGCGAGCCGGAGGTGGCGAGCGTCGAGCCCGTCCGCGATCTGGACGCCGAACGGGTTTTGGCCCTCGCTGCCGGTGCCGAATCGGCCGTCGCCCACCCCATTGCCACCGCGGTCGTCCGCGCGGCTCGCGCACGCGGCGTTCGGCCCGACTCGTCGCGCAACCACAATCCGACGCCGGGTCTCGGCGTCACCGCCATCACGTCCGACGGCAAGGCGCTCGTCGTCGGTAGCCGCGCCCTGATGCTGAGGGAAAAAGTGAGTGTCGCCGCGGCCGAGCGTCGTATCACCGAGCTCGAGGCGATGGGACGAGCGGCCCTCTTGATCGCCATCGAAAGCCGCCTTGTGGGAATCGTCTCCCTGCAGGACGGCCTGCGGCCGGGTGCGCGAGCCGCCGTCCAACACCTCCTCGACGTCGGCTGCGAGCCGGTGCTTCTGTCCGGTGATTCGCGCGAAACCACCGAAGCCATCGGGCGCACCATCGACATCGAACACGTTCGTCCGGAGATCCCGGCGGCCTCGCGCGGCGATGAAGTGAAGCGACTCTCTGATGGCGGGGCAGTCGTGGCGGTGGTCGGCCGAAGCCCGATCGACGACGTCGCGCTCTCGGCGGCAGACGTGTCAGTGACCCTCGCGTCAGCGGGGACGACCAACGCAGAGTGGAGCGTCGGACTCACCTCCGATGACGTGCGCGACGCAGCTCGCGCCATACGGATCGCTCACACCGCGCGCCACGAAGCACGCACCACTCTGACGACGGTTCTCGTGCCGAGCGGCGTGGCAGCGCTCGCGGTCTCGTTCGCGCTCGTGCCCCCCTTCGTCGCACCCCTCGCGGCCCTCGCCAGCACGCTGGTGGGAACCCTCCGCCTGCGAGAACGTGACGACTGAGTTCGTCCGCTCTCGGCCGCTCCGCGTGCGACGGGAGACGGACGAGCCTCGGAGGCCGGTCTCGCAGGCGTGGTTGTGCTATGAGTCCAAGAGATGTCGGCTGCAACAGGCCGTGTCAGGTGATCCCAGGTGAGCAAACACGAGAGCGGCAGCGCAACGGTCGGCGACAAGGCCAGAAGCCCCAATCTGGACCGGCTTCGCCAGTCCCTCGACGACTACATGTCCGAGCGCGGCCTGCGCACGACCGAGCAGCGCCGGTTGATCGTGAACACCTTCTTCGACTCCACGGAGCACCTGACGATCGACGAGCTCTTGGAGCAAGTCCGCGCCAAGGATTCACGGGTGGGCTACGCAACGGTCTACCGTACGATGAAGATGCTCAGCGAAGGGGGCATCGCGAACGAGCTCCACTTCGGCGACGGTGTGACCCGCTACGAGATCGCCGATGAGGACGCTCACCACGACCACCTCATCTGCGAAGAGTGCGGGCAGATCACCGAGTTCGAGGAACCGCTGATCGAAGAGCTGCAAGAGCGTATCGCCACGCGCTACGGCTTCATCGTCTCGCACCACAAGCATGAGCTGTACGGGCGCTGCAAGGATCGGGAAGCCTGCGAACAGCGTCGCCGGGACGCTCAGTCCGGCCGCGCCAACCGACGCTGACTTCAGCCGTCGTTAGCAGCGGGGCGGCCCCGCCCCCCTCGTCGTCGCGGCAAAGCCGCTCCTCCTCACCCCACGGTCCGCCGGGTCTCCGGCGGGTCGCGACGGGGCTCGCTCCCCGGCGGGGACGCGGCGCCTCGGCCTTTGGCCTCGTGTGCCTCGGTTGGTTCCTGCGCACCGAGGTCGCGTGCCTCGGGTTTTTCGTACGAAAAGGTTCGAGTCGAAGTGCTAACAGCCATGGCCCGGCGCCCCGCGCCCCACTCGACGATCAATCGATCTCGAGAGTCCGAGCGTCGCTCACGACGAAGTCGGCGGGATGGTCGTGCATCTCGACCGGGAGCTCCGCCAACAGCTGAAAATCGAAGACGACGATGACGGTTCGAGCTGGGGGTACCAGATCCGGCAGGGTCGCGTCGTAGTAGCCAGCCCCGTAGCCGATGCGGTGCCCATCAGCGGCGGCCGCGAGCGCGGGCACGACCACTACGTCCACGTCCCCCCTCTCGGCCACCGGCGCATCCGGCTGAGGCTCCAGGAACCCGCGCCCCCGCTCCAGAAGCTCGGTGACGTCGTCGACGCGACGAAATCCGGTGCGGTACCCTCCGCCCTCGCGAGGGTCCATGAAGGGGTAGTAGATTCGTTTTCCCTCGCGGCGAGCTGCGACGTCGAACGCTCGGAGATCCACCTCGTGCCGCTCCGAAATGGGCCAAAAGAGAGCAACGGACGATGCCTCGCGCACCACGCTGATCTCCCCGAGGCGCTTGCAGATGCGTGCGCTCTTTTCGTCGACCACTCGCTTCGGGTGGGCGAGCCGGAGGGTCCGCATCCGCGAACGGATCTGACGCTTCGCGCGGTTACGGATCTCAGCCAGTTGGTCTTCGTCGAGCTCGGGCACTTCTGGATGTTTATAGCTATCCTCCGGCCCATGAGCACCCTCTACGTCGGTGGAGAAAGACACGTCCTCATCTGCGAGCTTTCGTCGAAAAAGCTCGAAGTGAAAGCTCGGCTCGACGTGGGAGCCCTGCCTTCCTTTCTCGCCTTCTCCCCGACCATCGACCGCGCCTACGTGGTCGCCGAAGCTGCCGACCAGGTGACGACGGTCTCCCTCGGGGCCGAGGCTCCGAAACCCCTGGGCTCGGCCGCTTCCCCTGGCGGCCCCGCCTACGTCGCCGTCGACCGAAGTGGCCGCTGGGTGCTGACCGCAAACTACAACGGTGGCACGGTGCGGATCTTCCGCGTCGATAGTGGCGGAGAGCTCGATCTCCGCAAGGAGCTCCGGACGGGGATCTACCCGCATTGTATCGTCAGCGATCCGACGAACCAGTACCTCTTCGTGCCCAACAAGGGAACGGACACCATCACCCGTCTCGCCTTCGATGCCGAGACGGGGGAGGCCACCATCCTCGGGGAGGTGTCGGTGGAATCCGGAACCGAGCCCCGGCACCTCACCTTCAGCCCCGACGGCCATCACGCCTACCTGGCTTGTGAGAAAGGGTGCCAGCTCCGAACCTTCGCTCTCGACGGCGGCGAGCTTCGCCCCCTGCAAACCCTGTCGACGCTGCCCCGAGAGGCGACCGAGAGCGACACAGGTGCGGACGTCCACGCCACGCCAGATGGCCGCTTCGTCTACGCATCGACGCGCGGGCACGACAGCATCGCCATCTATCGGGTCGCCGCAGGGGGCCTCGAGCTCGTGGGATTCGAGAGCACCCGAGGCCGCATTCCTCGCAACTTCTGCCTGCTCGGAAGCGACATGCTCGTGGCCGCCAATCAGGAGAGCGGCACGCTCGCGGTCTTTTCTCGCGATCCGGAACTGGGCACGCTCGAGCACGTGCTTTCGGAAAGCGTAGGAGAGAAGGCGTTCTGGGTCGGTCCCGCAGGGGGTCCGGACCGCCTCTGAGGCGCGAGCGAACATCTCATGACGTCATCGCCCCCCGTCTTTTTGATCCCTGCCTACCAAGCGGAGGCCTCCATCGCCTCGGTCGTGGAAGGTGTGCTCGAAGCATGGCCCGGGGAACGCCCCGAACAACCGATCGTCATCGTGATCGACGACGGCTCCACCGACTCCACGGCGGACCGAGCGCGAGCGGCCGGAGCGGAGGTACTCGAACACGACCAGAACCGCGGCAAAGGAGCAGCTCTCCGCACCGGTCTCGAGCGAGCTCGCGACCTCGGTGCGAAGGTGGCCGTCAGCCTCGACGCCGACGGACAGCATCCGCCCGACGAGGCGGTGCGTCTCTTTTTCAGCGAGTTCCCCCTGGAGGCGATCGTCGTCGGCGTGCGCGATCTTGCGGCAGCGGGAGCCCCCAAGAAGAACCAAGGTTCGAACGCGTTTTCGAACCGCGTCATCTCGTTTTTCGCGGGGCGACGCCTCACCGACACGCAGTGCGGTCTTCGCCGCTACCCAGTCGAGGAAACGCTCGCCCTCCGCGCCAAAGACTCCGGTTACGCCTACGAAGCCGAAGTGCTGCTCCGGGCAGCGCGGAGTGGTCGAGCGATCGAACATCTGCCAATCCGGGTGATCTATCCCCCGGAGAGCGAGCGGGTGACTCACTTCCACTCGGTTCGCGATCCGGCTCGCATCGTGCGCCGGGTGCTTTCGACGGTGGCATCCGTTCCGCCGCGAGGCTTCATCCGTCGAACGGTGCGCGCCCTGCTCCTCACGAGTCTGCTCGCGGCGACGATCCTGTCCGCACTGCATTGGGCGGTACGCTCGGTCGGCAGAATCGAACCGCCCACGGTGAAGATCCCTTCGGGTCCCGTCGTGCACGACGGCGACGTGCGTCGCTTCGAAGGCTCGTACGTGATTCGTCGAGGTCAGCTGTTCGAAGTCGGCCTGCGCGGCACTCCGGAAGCCATCGGAGCGGCACACGCAAACCTGCTGCGCCCCGAGATGGTCGCGAACGAGGGCGTGCTATTCGGAGCCTTCGACCAAGCCGTCCCGAGCTCCGTTCTGCGCACGATGCTTCTGGATCTGGCGGTCTGGCGTTATCGCCACGTCGATCAGGGCATGAGCGACGCGCGACTCCGCGAGCTTGCAGCGTCGGCGAAGGCCTTTCAACCGGATCCGTACGCGTCGGTCTTCCCGACTTTTCAACGGATGGTCTACCTGAGCGCGCTTTACGACATCTCCCTGTCGTTCGAACACTCCCCTCTCATCGGCTGCACCAGCTTTTTCGCCGGACCCAGCCGCACCATCGGCGACGGCGTCTATCTGGCGCGTGCCTTCGACTTCGAGGTCGACCGGATCTTCGACGAGCAAAAGGCCGTGTTCTTCGTGCGCGAGGACGGTCGCATCCCCTTTGCTTCGGTGGCGTGGCCCGGTCTGGTCGGAGTCGTGAGCGGCATGAACCTCGAAGGCGTCGCCGTAGTGGTGCACGGAGCACGCGCGGGTCCGGTTCACGAGCAGGGCGAACCCGTCGTGCAGTCCCTCCGCCGAGTCCTGGGTACGGCGCGCACCACGGAAGAAGCCATCGCGAGGCTGGCGGAACGAGGACCGATGGTGAGCCATCTGGTGATCATCGCCGACGCCGCAGGTCGAGGTGTCGTGGTCGAACGCGTACCCGATCACCCGGACTTCGTCCGCGACCTCCCCGAGCTCGCAGCGGTGAGCAACCACCTCGAAGGTCCTCTCGCCTCGCACGAAAAGAACCAACGGGTTCGACAGGCCACCTCCACACTGGACCGACGCGCCCGCGGTGACGCTCTAATCGAACAAGCGCCCCCGGAAGTTGGCGTGGTGGACCTCGTCGGGTGGCTCCGCGACCGACACACTGCCGACGGAAGCCCCCTCCCCCTGGGGGACCGTCGCGCCATCGACGCGCTGATCGCGACTCACGGGGTCGTGATGGATGCGAAAGAGCAGCAGCTCTGGGTGAGCGAAAGCCCGCACCTTCTGGGGCGTTTCGTCCAGTTCGATCTCCGGACGATGCTTGCCGCTCACTATCGCCCGAACCCGCGCACGGTTCGGCCCAGCGTCCCTCCCGACCCCCTGCTCACCTCCGGTGAGTACCGACGCTGGCTCGACGCCGGCGGCAACCACCGCCACTGATTCTGCGTACAGTAGCAAGCGGCTGTCGCGCCCTCCAGCGGAAGCCATTCACGCAGAGATTGGGCTCCGTTTCCGACCCGGAGTGGATGAGAGTCAAAAACGGCTGCAGCCGGCCACCGAATGCACGTGGGGCCCCCGCTGTCCATCGTCAGCGACGCGCACCATGGGAGCAGCTTGTGTCCCCTTCCCATTGCTCCGCGGACGCATCCGGCCGGCCGGCACGTCAGGCGCTCGATTGGACGACGGCGCAAACCCTGCTTGTTGCCGTCACCGCCGTGTAGTCGACTGAGAAGCGATGGCGGCGTCACCCACAACGGTGTTCCAACGCCTCTCCTCCAGTCGGGTGCTCACGGTCTTCACGAATGACGTGGAGCGGGCCGTGCTCGAGGTGAGCTTTGCTGCAGAGGAACTCGACCCGATCCCGACCCTCGTCCTACTCGACTGGCAAAAGGCGCCAACGCTGTCGCGAGAGCTCGGAGAAATCGAGACTGCCCTGGCGGATGCCCTGCTCTCGCTCTTCCCGAACTGGCACCGGACGGCGCACGGAAAGTTCGAGTGCCACCGCTTTCCTCGCGCGGAGCTCGAGCTTCACCTCGTCGAGGCGCGACGGGCGTCTCCCCGCGTCTCGGCAAACTGGTTTCGGAAAGCGTATGGCAGGTGCCAAAAGGGCAAGCCACCGATCTTCAAAGACATGGCGTCGGCCCCTCAGGTCAAACAACTCACCTTGGCGCTCGATCCGATCCGGCCAATCTTCTGCCTTTCAGTGCATTCGGAGAAGGCCAGCGTTGCCAAGGTGCGGGGGCTTGCTCGAGCGTCCGAGTGGCTCGCAAGAGAGACTGGCGCTGGGGTCCTTCTGATCGTCCCCGAGGGGTGGTCGAACCACTCCGAGCTCGATCCCGTGAACTACGGGGCCGCATGGCTCGACTTCGAAGCGGAAAGCACCGTGAGGCGCGCGGAGTCGCTTCAACCCGAATCAGGACCTGCGCATCGACCCATGACCGGCGCGTGGGCTTCACCCCAGCCGAGCTCGAACGACACGCTCACTGACTCTGGAGCGACTCCACGCACCTCGCGGACAGCGCGCGCTCCAAACGTCATCGTGCAGCCGAACCCGGGGAAACCCCATGCCTTGAGCGATGCCGAACAGCGACTCGCCAGGTTCCTGACCGCCGATCCCGAACTCGAACCCCTGTTCGAGTTCAACCAGCTTTTGCACGGCTTCTGCGTCGATCTGTTGTGGCGCGGAGGAAGGCTGGTCGTGGAAGTCGACGGCGCGGACCACCGGCGAGAAGAGAAGTACTTCAACGACCGCGATCGCGACTACCGCCTGTTCATGAGCGGCTACGCGACGCTCCGCATTTGCAACGGAGAAATCTTTTCGGACGTCGAGCGCGTCCTGTCGAAAATTCGCAACGTGGTGCGAGTCCGCACGTCGAGCGAAGGAGTGAGCCTGTGACCTTTGAACCAAATCCCAGACAGACGCTGCTCCTGTGGCGCATGATCACCGGGGAGACCGAAGAAGTCCGTGAGCCCCAAAAAAGCGTGGCGGCCGACCGCTGGTTGACGCGCAAAGAACGCGACGAGCTCGTGCGAAACCTCCTTCTAGTCGAGGAAAAACGCGGAAGAGCCTTTCACCTTCTGTTGACGGATCGGGCCTGGGCCTGGGCCGCCAGGCAGACCGCACCAAAGTTTTCGAATTCGAAGGAAGGGACACGCGCCTTGGAGGGACTCCTTCGTCGCCTGCTGCCCTTCCTCGAAGCCCATGACATCCCGCTGGCAGCCCTCTTCTCTGAAGACCCGACGAGCACCCCGTCGAAGTCCACGTCGACGACCATCCACGTGACGCCGCCCGAACCGACGGCTTCTGCACGGGAAGTACCGACATTCCTCGAAGCGGAGATCGACGAGGAGGAAATCGAAAGGGCCTGCCTCTCACTCACCGGCGGCGCCCGCAAGAAGCGAGTCCGTCTCGCCGACCTGCGCAGGAGCCTCTCGGGACGACACCGAGACGAGCTCGATCAGATGCTGATCGCCATGCAGCGGGCAGGGTCCTTGGTCTTGTACCGGGACGACAACACCGCTGCGCTCACCGAAGACGACCACAGAGCCGCCATCCAGGTCGGTGATTCCCCCCGCCACCTCGTCATCTTGGAGGACTGACCATGGAAAGCGCTCTCACCGCCCTCCGCAAAGTCAACTTCGACTGGACCGCGCACATCGACGAAATCTGGGTCGACCAGAAAAACGACGCAGCCGAGCTCCAAGCCACGATTCGAACCGAGCTCGATGAGCACCTGGAAGACCTGGCGGATAGCGCCGCGGACGCGTCACCGCTCGGGTTGCCCCTCCTCGGTCAGGCAGGCTCTGGCAAGACCCACTTGCTCGGCATGCTGCGTCGGAAGGCCCTCGAGCGGGGCATTTACTTCGTTTTGGTCGACATGACCGACGTGGCCGACTTTTGGGACACGATGTCTCTCGGCTACCTGAGGTCCCTCCAGCAGGAAGTCGGCGGTAGGCGCCAAGTCGACTCATGGCTGGCCGCAATGATTCGCGATTACGGAAAGGACGTCCGAAAAGCGAACGCCATCCCGAGTCAGCGACCTCCAGGCCTCATCAACACCACGAACCAACTCATCGCGGCAGTCCGGTCCAAACATCGTGCTGCCGTTCAGGAACACGTGGACGTTTTGCGAGCACTCGTTCTCTTTGCCTGCGACCACGCCGAGGTGAACGACCTCGGGTACAAGTGGCTCCAGGGGCTCGGTATCGACGGCGAAGAGCAGGAGCACTACGGCTTCCGCCAGGCTCAGCAGAAGCCGTCGCGCATCGTCCGGGGCCTTTCCTGGTTGCTCTCCCTGCAGGCACCAACCGTGCTCGCCCTCGATCAGCTCGATGCCATCGTCGCAGAACACGAGCTCGCCCATGGCGGAGATCTCGAGGACGACGAGCCCTCCGAGCAGCAACGCCGGTCACAAGCGATCATTCAGGGCATCGCGGGCGGACTCCTCGAGCTACGGGACGTCACCCGTCGCACGCTGACCGTCGTATCTTCCCTCGAGGCGACCTGGGACATTCTCGATCGCCAGGCCGCGGTCAGCATGGCCGATCGGTACGAATCGAGGCTGCTGCTGCACCCAGGTGGTGGCCCCGACGTCATGGAAAAATTGGTCGCGGGTCGACTCGAGGAGGCTTATTCCGCGCACGGATTCAAGCCGCCCTACCCGTCGTTCCCCTACACTGCGGCATTTTTCGAGCGGTATCGAGACAACACGCCGCGAGAACTTCTGCAGGCATGCGACAGACACCGGAAGGCCTGCCGCAGGGCACGGATGGTGAGCGAGGCTGGAGCGTCGCCTACCGAACCAGTCCGACCACTACCGAACGGCGACGGGTGGCTCGACGCCATCACCGATCGCATCCGAGAGCTCGCTGACTCGGTCGACCTTGCCGTCCTCTTGGGAGACGAGTCCGAGACGGCTCAGGACCGAGTCATCGAGGCCGCGTGCGAAGCGATCATGCTCGCGAATCCGACTCGCGAGTCCGTCATCCAACAGGTCGACAAGGACTTCATGGGGACGGGCAACTACGACCCGCTGCATGCCCGCGTGCGCCTGATCCTCACGGACCAACGGGAACGCGAGCGCCACCATTCGTTCCGCTTCATCGAAAAAACACACTACCGAGCATTCCAGGCACGCCTCAAGGCCGCGCTCACCGCGTCGGGCATCGATCATGATCTGGGTTTTCGTGGTCTCACCATCGTTCGCGTCGGTTCCCTTCCTGGCGGTCCCGCCACCCAGAAGCTCATCGAAGAACTGCGGGGGCGCGGCGGGAACTTGGTGACCCCCAGCGAGCAGGAGCTCAGCACCCTGGTCGCCATCAGCTCACTTCTGGGAACGCCGGAGGAGCCCGAAGACTTCGAGCAGTGGCTCGCCCAAGTTCGTCCCGTCTCGAACATGGCGATCTTCGCCCCCGCGGTGGATGCCCTGTTCAAGGGACTCCGCGCGGCGGAGGCAGCGACACCGACGGACGGGCGCGCTCCGACGCTCGAGGCGCAGCCCGACAAGACGCAGGAAACTCGAGCTGACGAAGCCACCGATCCCACGCCAAGCGCGCCCCCAGAAGTGAGCACCCTGCGCCCGACGGGAGGGCAAGAACCCCAAAGCGTGCTCCGCCCGGCACAGAAGGCACCGCGTGGGGGAGCGCTACCCATTGGACGCCGACTGGTCGCCGGCGAAGCTGAAGGCGACGTCTCGATCCCCCTCGAGCGGCTGCCCTACCACACCTGTGTGTTCGCCGGCTCGGGCAGCGGCAAGACGGTCTTCCTGAAGCGGGTGGTCGAGGAGGCGGCCTTGATGGGCATTCCGAGCATCGTGATCGACGGTGCAAACGATCTCTCACGACTGGGAGATCCGTGGCCCGAACGCCCCGAAGCCTTCACGGACGACGACGCAGCCAAGGCAGCCCGCTACCACCGCTCCACCGAAGTTGCCGTGTGGACTCCCGGAGCACGCAGCGGAAACCCGATGCGACTCAACCCCCTCCCCGACTTCACCGCGTTGTCGGGAAACTCAGTCGAGGAACTGGAGGAGGAGCGCAGTGCCGCCATCGACATGGCAACCTCGAGCCTCTCCGATCTGATCATCAAGGGCCGCGGAACGACCGCTCAGAAGCAGGCCGCCATCCTGAAGGGCACCCTGCGCCATTTTGCAAAGCGCGGCGGAACCATCCGCGATCTCGTGGGTTACCTGCGCGAACCGCCCGACGACGTCATCGAGCCCTTTGGCAGAGGGGACAAGATGGCTCAGGAGCTCTCCGAGATGCTTCACGCCGTCCTAGTCGATGATCCGTTGATCGGAGGCTCGGGCACCCCGCTGGATCCGGCGGTCTTGTTTCGATCGAACGACCCAGAAAAGACGCGAGTTTCCGTTCTCAGTCTCGTCGGCTTGCCCGGTTACGACGAAAAGCGGCGCTTCATGGACCAACTCGCAAGCACCCTCTTCACCTGGATCAAGAAGAACCCCGCACCGCCCCAGGGGCTGCTCGGACTCCTCATCATCGACGAGGCGAAGGACTTCGTTCCCTCCGGGAAGAAGGTTCCCGGCAAGGAAAACGTCGTTCGACTCGCCGCGCAGGCGCGCAAATATGGTCTCGGACTCCTTTTCGCGACCCAGGAACCGAAAAGCATCGAACACACCATCGTGTCGAATTGCTCGACGTTGCTCGGCGGCAAGATGAACTCGCCTGCCGCAATCGACGCGCTCCAGCAGCTCTTGGCCGACAAGGGCACCCATGCGAAGGACGTGGGTTCTCTCAAACGGGGTTCATTCTACTTTTGCTCGGGCCCCGAAAAGCCACGCAAGATCGCCACGTCGCTCTGCCTCAGCTACCACCCGTCGACTCCCCCGAGTGAACGCGACGTACTGGAAACCGCAAAAAAGTCGGCTGAGGCCCTCCGCAAGCCAGGTCCCGCGAAGGTCGAAACATCGGGACGTGTTGGAGGCGCGGGTCGTGCCTGACGAACCAGCCCCCAACGCGTACGGACTCGACTGGACCATCGGGTGATCGTCGTCGACTCAGCCCGGTAAGCGTCCATCAAGTCCGTCGCAAGCCGAACCACGCCCCGGCGCAGGCCAGGGCGAAGGCCACGGGAACCACGGTGAGGGCCACAACCAGCGACAGTGGATCGGTCACACTGAGCAGAACCATCACAACGGCGATCGCCGCTCCCGTGGCCCAGGCGGGCTCGAGCACGCTCTCCGTTCCGCTGGCGCGGGCCACCAGATACCCGGAAATGGGAAACGCCGCGAGGACGGCGGAACCGAGCAACACCAGGGGCACGGCGGCGCCGAGTTCAGCCTCGTCCGCTAGGGCGAAATCCACTCCCATGCGGTGACCGGCGTACACGGCCAATGCCAAGCAGACGAGGGTAACGCCGAGGGTCACCAGGGCACCGAACGCGATCCAGTGCACCATGAGCGGCTGCCCCCGCGACGTGATGACGCGGCGCATCTGAGCCACGGTGGGAGGCTCGAAGATCGAGGGGGCCGTAGGGCGGTCGGACTCGGGATTGGCATCGCGAAGCAGGATCCAGAGACCCGTGCCCATCAAGAGGAGCAGAGGAATGACGACCACCAGGAGCGCGGGACCGCGACCAAACACGACGTGGTCGTAGACCCCGTGCAGCACCGTTGCGAAAGCCCACGTCGCAGGGAACCAGAAACCACGATGGGATGACCGCCCGAGTGCGTAACCCCAAAGGGCCGCGAAGAAGAGATGCGCCGGAAGGGCGATCGCTCCCCGGGCCACGTCCAGCCAGCTATCGCCGCCCCACACGAAAAAGAGGAGCAGGGTCTCGACGGCGGCGAAGCCCGCCGAGGCGCACACCGCCGCGATCGCTCCGAGACGTCCAGAAGAAAGCTCGCCTCGCGTGTAGGGCCGCCACACCGCGGCCACCTTCAGTGCCTCCTCGAGCGGCGCCGCGACGAGCAGCATGGCGAGAGCGGACCCAACCACGCGACTCCCCTCACCCCGAAAGGACAGATCCGCGAATTCGAGGATCCAGCGCTCCACCGCGACTGCCAAAAAGGCGCATCCGCCCCCAATCCCCGCCGCGACGAGAGCCACCCGCCGAGGCAGAGTCGCCCTCGGGACCACTCGACGGAAGAGCCACGCCGCGACAGCGAGCGGAAGAGCAGCGCTCAAGGCGCACAGAGCGGCTCGCAGCCAGAACATCGGTTCGGTCGGAAGTGTGCCCCCACTCAGAAGTGGAGGCCAATCAACGCACTACCCACGAAGCCGAGCCCGGTGCTCGTTCCATCTTGGGCCAGCGCGCTGTCGGGGGTCGCACCCAGGTTCGTTGCGTCCACTCCGGGGCGAGTCAAGAACATCATGTCGCCGGACGCCTGCGCACCCACGGAAAAATGGCTGCTCAGGTAGTAGTCGAAGCCAATGCCCGCCCGCACGTCGATACCCCGAATGTCAACGGCATCCGAGTCGAGGTTCGTCACATCACCCACGTCGAAGGCGCCGACCGAGGCGTAGCCGACTCCCAAGGTGAAGTAGGGCTCGAAGTCACCGAGGGGGACGTGCAGTCCGGCCTCCCCGAGGATGGACCACATGTCCCATTGTTCGAAATTCCCGAAGCGAAAGCGCGCTCCCAGAGTGAGAACCAAAATCCGAATCCCCAGCGCGCCACCATACACGACGCCGTCTTGCTGCGTCTTCACCAGCGCGGGTACCAGGTTATCGGTGCTGACGGAGTTGAGGCTCACGTTCTGATAGCCGATCTCTCCATTGAGCCAAACGAACTCCAGCCCGCGACCGCTGTCCTCCTGATCGGCGCGTTCGAGTTCCGCTTCCGTCGGCGTCTTCTCGGGTGGCTCTTCCAGCATCGGGCTCGGTGGCGCCAGGCCTCCAGCTTCCAGCTCGCCCCCCGAATCTTGCGCACTGCTCACGGCAGGCCACACCAGGGTACAAGCCAGCACACAAAGGCCTAGCGAACGCATGGCGTCACGATAGCGCGCCGCGCGCGGTGGGAGCCAGTCCGATGTGCGCAGCACCGTGCACACGCCGGAAGCTACTCTCGGAAGCGCGGTACGCGAGCGAGCAGCCGCCTGTCCCCGAGTTCGTCACACAATCGACTGAGATCGGCCCGGCAAGCACCCCGCCATTCGAGGTTGTCGAGGGTCTCCTCGAGGGGTACGTCGGTGCGCAGAGTCGCCAGGTTTCGGTACAGGTGCACCTCTTTTTCGTGCGCGACGAGCTGCTCCACCAAGGCCTGCGCTCCGCGCACCTTGATGTCCCAAGAGCCAGCCTCCCGGGGGATGTCCTCCAGGCGCCCGTAGCGCGCGAGGATCGTGCTGGCCGACCGAGCACCCCACCGAGGCACGCCGGGGATTCCATCGGCCGAGTCCCCCACCAGCGCGAGATAGTCGGGGACGGAAGCGGGCGGGATCCCCATCTTTCCGACGACACCCACCTCGTCGTAGACGCGATCGCGCATGCGGTCCCACGACACGACGTGGGCCTGTCGGACGCACTGGAGAAGGTCCTTGTCCGGTGAGCAGATCACCACTTGTTCCACGCCGGGGTCTTCGCCAAAGCGCTGCGCGGCCGTGGCCAGTGCGTCATCCGCCTCGAACTCGTGCATGCGCCAAGCCACGACTCCGAGTGCCTCGGTCATGCTCTCGACCAGCGGAAATTGCGCAAAGAGATCCGGATCGATGCCTTCTCCGGTCTTGTATCCCTCGAACAAATCGTTGCGAAACGACTCGATGACCGTGTCGAAGGCGCACGCGACGTGACTCACTCCCTCGGTTTCGAGCAGTGAGAGCAGACTGCGCCCAAACTGGAGGGTCGCCCCCACCTCGATGCCGTCGGCATTGGTTCTCGACGGGGCGCCGTAGAACGCTCGGAACAGCTCGTAGGTTCCGTCCACCAGGTGGACCCGAGGTCGCGCCGTCTGCCCTTCGGTCATGATCTTTCAAGCATTCCAGGCCAGCCGAACGCCGAGGCAAGGCTGGCGGATGGGTCGTTCGTACCAGTTGCGGAACGTCGAACGAGCGTTCGCTGCGTGAGTGGCGAAGGAGCCTCCTCGAGCCACGCGATGCCGTTCGTCGAACCAGGGCGCACTGTACCCCTCGTAGGCCTGGGGTCGAAAGCCCGGATACGGAGCAAAAGGCGTCGACAGCCACTCCCAAACTCCGCCGCATAGATCTTCGACCCCGCACGGGGCACTTCCGGCAGGATGGCGCCCCACTGGCGCCGGCGCCCCGCCACGAAGCTCGAGATCGGCACGCCCCTCCGGCCGATCGTCGCCCCAGGGGTAGCGCGCCTTCCGCTGCCCGGCGAAGCTCGCCGCATATTCCCACTCCGCCTCGGTCGGCAGGCGCGCGCTGGCGAAACGCGCGAATGCTTCCGCTTCGTAGTGACTGACATGTGCGACGGGCCTCGTCGGGTCGAGCGACTCGACGCCGAAAAGCGTTCGCGTCTCGAAGCCGTCCTTCGTGCGGAACCAATGCAGGGGAGCGTCGATTCGCGAGTCACGAACGAACCTCCAACCCTCGGGTGTCCACAAGGTGCGCGTTTCGTAGCCTCTCGCCTCGATGAACGAGAGCCACTCACCGGCGGTGACCGGATGACGCGCCAAACGGAAGTCGTCCACGTGCACGGTGTGCGCGGAACGCTCGTTGTCCCACCCATCAGGATCGTCGTCACAACCGAGCACGAAGCTGCCGCCGGTGATCGAGACCGGGTCACCCGAGCTCGAAACCGGACTGGGAGTTTCGCTCGGAGCGCGGTTCGTGGGTCTTGAGTCGTCGCGCACAGAGTCCGGAGGTGCGGTCAGATAGAGCTCGCCGAGGAGTCTGACGGTGACGATGATTTCCGCATGCTGGCGCTCGTGATTCGCGACGAAGCGCATCAGCGCATCGGCCTCGGGCTCACCTTCCGCTCGTTCGAGACACTGGAAGCACGACTCCCGGACTCGCCCGACGTAGTCGAAGAGCTGGTTTCGCCCTGGAAGCCGCTTTCCACGTCCCCCTTTCGCACTGACGAAGGAATCGAAGAGATCGTCGAGCTCCGGCGCTCGGGGTGCACACTTCGCCCAGTGCCGGGCGAGCCACACCTCCTCCTGCCAAGCTACGTGTCCGAAGTGCCAACCGATGGGCGAAAAGTCGGGGTGGAACTGGCGCGTCAGAGCCTCGGCGTCCAGGTCTTCGACGAGGCGCAGGGTCTCCGCGCGAGCGCGGACCAGTTCGACGAGAGCGCTCATGCGGCTTCGACTGCCATGCGACCATCCACTCGACGTACCGAAAGCGGCGCTCCGACTGGCACGGGCTGCCACGGTCGCTCGTCGTCGAGGGGCTCCGAAGCAACGAACACGCCTCGCTCTTCGACGGCTACGTAGAGGGACGGCGCCTTGCCACCGATGGCAGCTCGTTGGCACACCAGGTGCGCTCCATCGCTCGCGATGGCGGCGATCAATGCCTGACCACCGCTCGTCTCCGCGAGCTCGAGCACCCGGGCGCTCGCTCGCTCGAGGGCATTGCGCAACCTCAATTCGCCGTCCGAACTGGAGAGCCACTCGTCCACCACGGTGGCGAAGTAGTGCTCCGAGTCGGTGTCACCGCGAATCGCTCGATACACTCGATCGTCCAAACGGTCCCTCAGCGGCCGCATGAAGCGTTCCTTGAAGGGCTTCATGAAGCCGTTGTGGACGAACGCGAGGGGTCCGTAGGTGAACGGTTGGGTATTCGCGATCGAGTGACTCAGCGAATCGGTAGCGCTGCGGACGGCAGCGAGAACGCAATGCGATCGGATCGCTCGACCCAAATCGAGACGGTTGGCGTCCGCCCACACGGGCAGGCCGCTCCGGTAGCAGCAAGGAGCCTCGTCATCCTCCAAGTACCAAGACACACCCCAGCCATCCGCGTTGACGACCGCACTTTCGAGTTCCTTGGCTGCCCAGCTTTGTCGCTCGAGCCCGTGCGGCGCGTCGTCGACGAGCGCAGACACACGGGTTGGCTCTCCCCAGTAGCCCACCATCCGGCACATGACCGACATCATACAGCGATCACCGCCCGCGACGATGCGCGGGTTGCCCTCTCCGCCCAGACGACCTAGCTTGCCTGCCTGCTTCGAGGGAGGCCCGACCGAGCCATCGCGT
>JBNKGC010000068.1:0-26948 GCA_050289625.1 Polyangiaceae bacterium
CACCTGAGCGTGCCTGGCGCCGCCATCAACCTGAAACAGGGTTTCGGCCGTCTGATCCGTCGCCGTGATGACGTGGGCGTGGTGGCCCTGCTCGACGAACGCATCCACACGAAAGGCTACGGCAAACGCCTGCTTGCAGCGCTCCCGCCCGCGCAACGCACCGAGGAGTTCGACGTGGTGCGGGAGACGGTGAGGCGATGGGGCCTGCGGGGCGACGAATAGGCCTTTGTTCGACCGGTCGGCGACCCTGCAATCGCGGGCCCCTGTGCGAGCGGCGATGTGTGTTCGAACACCTCACGTGTGGTCGGCTGCGATCTCCCCACGATGTTGAACGATTCGTAGCGCTCGAGACCCTGGCGCGTTGCTGCGAGCGCGAAGGCCATGCCCATGTCCTTTCCTGCGACGAGCGGAAGGTGCGCCTTGCCGCCACCCAGCCAAGGGACGAGCCTCATCTTCAACCTCGGGACCAAGGCGGGCACCTGGCCGAAGCGGTTGCCTGCACCCACGAAATGGCCGAGGCGCAAATTTCACACTCGGAAGCTCGCTCTTGCATGACTTCGTCGAAAGCGACGAGCAAGTCCAAATGAGGCCAATATCCAGTCCGTACTGGCAGCGAGAAACTGTCTCCGGGCTTCTCTGCGCTGGGCGTGGCGACCGCAACGCTGCTGGCGATCAGAAGTCGCTGGCCGCCTTGTGCCATGAACTGCTCGAGCAGGTCCAGCGCAGGATCGTAGAATTGCTGACGCTCCTCCTTGGCGTGACCGTAGAACGCGCCCCACGTACCCACGTGGCACAAAACGTCGATGCCCCGAACGACGTCTCGACGATAGCCGGGCGATTGCAAGTCGCCTCGCCGCACCTCGGCCTGAACCCCGTGGGTAGTCGCGACGGGTCGTGACACGCCACGACCACCTGCGCCTCATCGTGTCGCGAGAGGGTTTCCACGACGTGGCGTCCCAAGAATCCCGCCGCACCGATGACCAGCGCTCACTTCTTTGCGTGCTCTACTTGCGTTCCTTTCCCGCCGGGTCCAGCGGGGAGCGACCGAGGCGGAGTTAGTTGACCAACTGAGTCTGGGGCCGCTTGAGCCTCCGTCAAGTGCGGTCCTGCTCAGAACTCCTTGCGGACTTCCGCGTAAAACGCGCGCACGTCCGCCGTGTAGAGATCGCGCTGGGAGGACTCGGCCATCTGCTGCCAACGAATCGCGTGGCGCGAGCGAGGCCCACCCAACAAATTGTTGCCGAAGACGGACACCTGAAACCGTTCGGGCAGGCGAAGGTGCGCGCTCACGTTGAGCTTGAGCATCGGCTTGGTGTCCACGCCCAATTGGTTGTCGCCGTTCCGACGGTCTTCATCGTAGTAACTGCGACGACCGAAGAGGCCCCAGAGCAACCGCGCATTGGCGTGAAGCAAGAGCACTTCGATCGGTTCAAAGCTCACGAAGGCTTTGGTGACGTTCGTGTGCAGGTTCAAAAAGTTGCTTCCATCGACCGTGATGGAGTCGCGAATTGGCCTGATCTCCCGCACTTCCGACTCTCCCTCGATCACCTCGAGTCGGTATGTACCGTCCCCGTTGGGGATTACCTCGGTGGCCGGAATACTCACGTCCGTCCCCTCGTCCGGATCGGTATTGATGGGACGTTGGTAGGCGTGGGACGCACCAACCTTCCAAATCCCGCTTTCGTAACGAACGTCCGCTTCGAGCTCGATGAAGTCGTAGCTGCCTGCATTGACGCCCCTGAAGACCTGCTGGCTCCAAACGAACAGATCATTTACCTGATTGTAGGAAGCAGACGTATTGAGAAGGACCCCCGCAAAGCGATTGCTCGAAGCCAGCTCGTAGGACGTTGCATATTCGGGATCCAGTTGATGAAGCACGTCCAGCTCGGTCGGCGGAATCCGGGTCGAGCGAGGGGCCTCTGAGACCTCCAGGTGGGGAGCAGTTTCGACCTGCCCCTCATCGTCGAAATGATTCCTGTTGTGCTCGTAGTTGTCGACAGAACCGTAATTGGCGGCGGTTTGGTAGATGAGCTTCAACGCCTGATCGGGTGATGTCGTGTAGACCACAGCAGCCTTCGGTGTAACCACGAAGTTGGTGCGGGTGTGGTAGTCGAGACGCGCCCCAGCGTGGAAATGAAAATCGTCCCACACGTACTCGTTCTCCGAGAAGAGGGCGAGGTTGAAGTACGTCACGTCGGAGATTGCCTTGTGGCGAGCGACGGAGCCGGCCATGTTCAGACCTTCGAAGTCTTCCCCAAAGTGGTCGATCCGAGTCTGAAGGCCGTTCGCCGATCGCAGGTTGGGCACCCGTCGGAGGTTGTAGAGAGTCTCGAAGAAGTACCGGCGTTCACCGAACGCTTCGTTGATCCCGCCCCCCTTCTGTTGCTCGTCTCGCAGTTGATACTTCTCGCGCGGCTCCCACACGATGCGATTCGACGCGGCCATGGCGGCGGCCTCGAAGGCAAGCTCATCCTGGTCGAACTCCAGGGAGTATTCGGCCGTGACGTGTGCCGCATCGACCAAGAATATCCAACGGTTGATCCCGAAACTCTCGGCCCTCGACCGCGGATCGGTGTTGTCGATCACGTCACCGTCGACCACACCGGTCACCCCATCGGGGATTTCCAACCCGTACTGTGGAAATGGGTCGAATGTGAAGAAGCCACCGGCCGCCTGTTGACGGCGCGTACCCCGCATGTAGAGGCGAAAGTCCCCCCATTGATAGTCGAGACTCGCGCGCGCGTTTCCGGGCGTGCGCCACGCGGATCCATCGACGGGTTCCCCGTCCGGGCTGGGTACTCCCTCCCCCGTCTCGGGGTCTTCGTCTCTCGGGAACGATCCGTTTCCGTACACGCGAGTCGACGCCTCCTCGGTGCCATCGGACCTGCGGTAACCAAACGAGAGGACGAGAGACTGATTCGTGTCGAAGTGGTTCGCCGACAGCGCCTCCACCGAAGCGCTGTTCCAGGAGCCGTAGCGGAGCCGCACGTCTCCACTGGTTTCCTCTGGATGCCTCGTGATCACGTTGACGACCCCCGCAATTGCCCCCGAGCCGTACGCGAGCCCCGCCGGACCGCGCAGCACTTCGACCCGCTGAATGTCGTCGAGGAGACCTAGCGTGGTCTCGGTAAACGCCCCGTCGCGACTTTCCGTGTTCAGCTTGATTCCGTTGATCAAGAAGAGGATCTTGGTGTTTCGGTCCGCTGCCACGCCGCGAAGCCCCCAAATATCACCATTGAATTTGTTGACCATCAGCTGAAAGCCGGGCACGAAGATCGCGAGGAGCTCGCCGAGGTGCCGAGCGCCCGACGCCAAGATTTCAGGTCGGTCGATGACGGTGACGCTCATGGGAGAACGGATCACGTCGAACTCGAGGAACGTTCCCGTCGTAATTTCGAGAGAAAGGAGGTCGACAAGGGAAAGCCTCTCGAAAGCCTCTGGACGTTCCGCCTCGGATGACTCGGCCTCCGCGCCAGCTCGAGTCTCCTGCGCCGCGGCCGACGACGCTACGAACGAGACCCCGATGCCGCACGCGAGAGTGCTCAGGATGCGCCCCATCACCCGTCCCTCTACGGCTGGGAGGGGATGCCATCTAACCCAAAGCAGCGCCCGGCTGTCACGATGCTCCCCGGTCTCCTGACCGCACGGTGCCGGGGGAAGTTCCGTCCCTTCCCGAGCGTGTGCACGAGCGTTCAGGTTGCTCGCTTCACAAATCCAGCCGAACCGATGCGCCGATGGTAGGGTCGAGGCGTGCGGCACTTGCGTCGACGGTTCCAGGCTCTTTCGTGAGGAGTGGGTCGAGGCGTTCGTCGCCTCGTTCGGTCCGCCGTTGTGGAACCACCAGATTTCGCCTCTAAAGGAATCGCCCCACCGCTGCGCCAACCGCTCCCGCGGCCACGACCACAAAAATGAGCACGAGTAGATTGCGCACCCAGGTCGGGCTGGGTGGCCTCGGTTGAATGGCGCGGACGTCGACGGTCCTCGGGCCAGTGGTGTTGGAGGCCAGAGTGGAGTCGGGAGTGGAATGATCCACGTGAGCGGGAGTCTTGGCATCTGCCTCGGCGAGTGCCGCCTCGAGGTCCCCCTTGGAGAGCCGCCCTCGCCCGCTGACGCCGCTCAAAGTAGTCGTCAGACGAGTGCTGAAATCACCGGTGCTCGGCGAGGGAAGCTCCACGAATTCGGAGAGGTCCATCATTCCGGGTTCGGGGCGGTTCGAGCGCAACCGATCCGCCAGTCGTTTCTTGAACGCTTCCCTCTCGGGGAGCTCGTCCAGAGGCGCTAGCTCTCGACGGAGATCTTCGGGCAGTTCATCGACCACGAGTCACTCCATCGTGCTGAGCTCTCGAATTGCTGCCGCCAGCTTTTCTCGTGCGCGACTCAGTCGCGAGCGCACGGTGCCGATCGGAATACCTTCAACGTCCGCGACCTCTTCGTAGGTCAACCCTTCGAGGTCGTACAGCACCAACGGCACACGGTACTTCGGGTCCAGAGTGTCGATGGCGCTGCGCACGTCGGCGATGCGACGCTTCTGGCGCAGGACTCGCTCGGGGAACTCTCCGCTGCTACCGGCCGCGTCGGGGGGTTCTCCTCGCTCGCGCATGCGCGCCTTGCCGACTTTGCTGCGATACCAATCCATGCAGGTGTAGCGGGTGACTCGCAGCAGCCACGTGGAGAAGGCGCTCTCACCGCGGAAACTCCGGACGGCACGGAACGCACGCACCAGCGCTTCCTGGGCCATGTCGTCGGCATCCTCCCAGGTGTGGGCGAAGGAGCGGGCGAGGCGCCGCACGGTGTCGGTATGGGGAAGAGCTAGCTCCTGGAAGGCGTCGGGGTCACCCGCGCGAGCCGCCGCCAAAACTTCGTCGTCGTCGGAGGTATCGGCGAGTTCGGTCGGATCCGCGGGCTGGTCGACCGCAGGAGCTGACGTGGATTCCGTTCCAGCGTTAGGATGTTCGGCAGCGGAGCTCGACACGCCGCGAGAGTAGAACACCCCTCCGAAACTCGCTACAGGGTGATCACCGCAAGCGGTCGTCGCTACAGCGAGCATCACCTGCGACGATCGAAGAAGACATCAGCGGCACTTGCAGACGAGGTGGCCTCCCGTAGCCGATTTGGCCATCACCTCTTGTGGGCCAAATCGGCGGAGGCTCAATCAACGCAAGTGGTTCCCGCTGTAGAGTTTGCCTTCCGTCGTTGAGAATTCCTTCAATATCCGAGCCCGATGTCCACTTTGTGCGCGTAGGGCGAGGAAGGTTTGGGTGGGGGACGGTTGGCTTTGGTCGGAGCCACCGCTGCGTTGTCGTAGGGAGTGGACGCTTGGGGAGTGCGCTCTCGAGCAGTGGGAGTGCGCGCGGGAGCAGACGGCGCCTCGGTAGACGGCGTTTCGGGAGAGGGCCTTCCTGTAGCGGGCGCTTCGGCACCTGGGTTGGACGAAGCATCGGCGGATGTTTCTGCTTCCGAGTCTACCTCGGCATTGGTGTGTGTGAGTTCTTCGGGAGCGGACTCTTCTGGCACGAGCGTCACGGAGGCGGGGCGCAAGCCAACGTTGGGACCCTGGTCGGGAGGCTGAGTCGCGGCCTTTGGTTCGGACTCTTCGCTTCGGACCGTCGATAGGTCCGGGTCGGGACGCGCCATCAAAAAACCAACCGCAGCTGCTACAATCCCGGCGGCGATCGTGGCGGCTCTCCACATCTTCCGTTGGGCGGGGCGGGGGGGTGGACTGCCCACGTCGAGCAGCGTCGCGGATTCGGAGTGTTCCCAGGGCGACGGCCTGTCGGCGTGAGATTCGCTGAGTGACGGGAGCGGGGAGCGACCGCCAACGCCAAGGGCAGCCCCGAGGGCGGCCGTGAACTCGCGAATGTCGGAAAAGCGCGCGTCCTTCTCGCGAGCCAGGGCTCGTTTCATCCAGTCGTCTAGCTCGCGTGGCAGGGACTGATCGAATGTCGAAGGCGCAGGCGCGTCGACGGTGCAGATTTCAATCAAGAGATCGCCGACCGTACCTCCCGCGAAGGGGGGTGAACCCGTGAGGCAACGGAAGGCCACCACTCCGAGCGCCCACAAGTCGGACTGATTGTCGACGATACCCTTGCTGCGGATCTGCTCCGGGCTCATGTAGCTCGGCGTTCCGATCAGGGCGCCACTCTTGGTGGCGTGCGAGGCGCCCATCTCGTCTTGGGTAAACTTGGCGATGCCGAAGTCGACCACTTTGACCCGTTCTTGCTCGTCCTCTTCGTCCCACATCAAGAAGATGTTGTCGGGCTTGAGATCGCGATGGACGATGCCCTGAGCGTGGGCTCGCCCAAGCGCCTTCGCGACCTGGCTGACGATCGAAAAAGTGGCCTCGGGGGTGAGCTGTCCGATTTTTCGCAGGCGCTGTTCGAGTGATTCCCCCTCTAGATACTCCATGACCATGTACGGAGTGCCGTCGGGCATGGTGCCGAAGTCGTAAACATCCACGACGTGCTTACTGTTGAGGGCGGCGGCGGCACGCGCCTCGCTCCGAAAACGGGAGAGCACCTCGGGTTTGTCATCGGCCAGGCGGCGGTCGATGAACTTGCACGCCACGCGCGCGTGGAGCTCTCGATGCCAAGCTTCCCAGACGGTACCCATACCCCCTCGACCGATCACCTCGCGGAGCTCGTACTTTCCACCGATGACCTCGGCCTGGGGAGGGTACGAGGCTATCTGCCTGGCGCTCTTCACTGCCCGCACGGTAGCACACAGACCTCCCTTCGAGCTTCCTACCCATGTGGATCGATCTGTGACCCGAAAAGGTTCCAGAGAGTCCCATCATTTCTTTCCCCCTGAATGGGTCATCCGAGCCACCTCGTATCCAAGGTCTCGGCGGAGTAGGGCAGGCGTCCGAGGCAGGGGCGGCCTCTCGGAGCCAAACCCAGCTGCACGTACGACATGCACCGACCTCATACCTTCCTGTCGACCTGACCCGTCCGAAAGTTCCGCAAAGTGGCGAGGAAAATCCCGTCGTGGGCGGCGGCCGCCTGCCGGCTACGTACTCGAGTGAGACCTCTCGACGAGCGCTCCGAACCGGGCGTGCCAGGGCGACATCGCCTCCGTCAGACGCTGGAAGGCTGGGGGTAGGTCGCGATGCTCATCGACCTTTACTCGCGGCGTGTGGTCGGCTGGGCGCTCCGCAAGAGCCTCGCCGGGAGCTAGTCATCGCGCACACCAGCAGGCTGCCCGGCCACGCTGGCGGATGACCCGCGCCGGATGTAACTTCTGAAACTCGCGATGAAGCGCACTCGGACACTCCTCAACTTAGTCACGTGCGCAGTCGTGCTTCACGGCTGCAGCTTGATGGGTGACTATGGAAAGTACGAGTTGAGTGATGAGTCGGAGGTCAAGACCGGCGACGGAGGTTCGTCTTCACCGGGGGGTACGGGGGGACGAGCCTCCGACGGTGGGGCGGGCGGCGACACGGCTCCGGGGACCGGTGGCAATGATCAGCCCAGCGGTGGGGGCCCCGGCGGCACCAGCGGAGGGGGCCTCGGAGGCGCCAGCGGAGGAACCATCGAACCGCCGGGAAGCAAGTACCCCCCTTGCGAGCCGACGGGCGACGTCTTCGACGTCCTCACGCAGGCGGAGGCGGAGGAAAACGGAGGGCGTTCGACCTTGCGAGAAGCCCCAGTCTTCCTCGAGCCGGTCGATGGTGGAGTCTATTTCGGAACCTACGTGGGCGGGACCGCTGGACCAACAGAGGTCGTGGGTCGGTTGATCACAGACGCGAACGAACCGCAGTCATTGTTCAGATATGACAAAGGCTTCGGGGTGACGAGCCTCGGCGGGATGCGTGTGGAGGAGGAAGGCTGGAACGATCCGCACCCCGAGTTGCAGTTCTTCGGTGTTTCAGGGGGGGAACTCTACAAATGGGGTTTCGACCTGAGACAGCCAATGATTGTGCCCGCATATGCGGCTCCGCTCGGCAAGAGCTGCAACGATCCCTCGAACTACCTCTCGCTCCACACTTACGCGTTCGACATCAGCGAGTGGCTGGTCGATTGGGCTGCGGTTTGCGTGCAATCTGCCACGGAATGCGTCAACGAGCGCTGCGCGGGCGGAATCGACGAGGGCAGCAGTTGCGTCAAGAACGCCGATTGTTCTCCTAGCCCCGTGGAGACGGACACGTTCTCCCTGCGCTACTCCTTCGGCAGCGACGATGGGCTTTCGATAGCCACGTCAGAACCGGTTCCGACATCCCCGTTGCTCGGCTTCGCCGGCCAAACTTGGACCCGACTTTTCGCTTGGGAGTCGTCTGCAGTCGCTCACGAGGACGGGTTCACCGGTGTCGTCGTCAGCCCGGCGTTCACCAGCGGCGGCGAAAGCCACATCCACAGCATCCTCGCTACCTCGGGCGAGGCAGACATCTTCCTGTGGGGAAGCCATCGTGTCATCGGAAGTTCCGACGAGGATACGTATTACGCGGGGCTCGTGGACCGGCAGAATCTCTTGGCAATTGCCACGCCTGGTCAACTTCATCCCGTCTTGGAAGAGGGCACTTCCGGCTACTCGTTGGAGCATCCTCTCCACAACAAGGACGTCTTCGCCCTTGCTGGCGAGAACGAAGAGCACGACGCGAACGGCTTCGTTCTCCTCAACCCCATCGGCACGCAGATCTCCCGGGTCACCGACGTGTACGCACCGCCCGCGGGGACCCAGGTCCACCACACGCGCGCGATTCGTACGGAATTCTCGGACCCCATCGTGCTCGTCGTTTGGCTGGAGTGGAACACGACCAGCGAGGCCGGCGTCTACCGTGCGCGCCGGTTCCGGTGTGATTGATTCGATGGCTTCCCGTCGCAAAGCGCGCTCGGCCCTTTTTGCGGTTCAAGCACTGGCTCTGATGGTCGGACTCAAGGGCTGCACCTGGCTCGGGGAGTTCGACAAGTACGCTCTGCGTTCGATGGGGAGCGACAGCGATCCGGTCTCCGGTGGTGGTCAGGGCGGTTCGGCACTGGGTGAGGGGGGAGGCAAGGGAGAAGACCCCCCCGCAACGGGCGGGCTCTCTTCCGCTACCGGGGGTTCGTCCCCGTCAGCGCATGGGTGCACCCCTGATGGTGACGCCTTCAATATTTTCACGGAGGAAGAGGCCGCCGCGGATGGTCCCCGCTCCATCTTGAAGAGCGCCGAACTACTCGTCGCTCCGGCACCAGACGGCATCTATGTCGCAGCTATGGTGCGGAAAAGCGGACTCGCCGATCAACTCCTCGTGCGCTACATCAACAGTACCGGAAACCCCGGGCCTCTTTTGCGGCACACGGAGTATCGAGATATCCAGAGCATTGGCGCAATGAGAGTGCTCGATGGTGAGCTGCAGATCTTCGGCGCGTCGAGGAACGAACTCGTTCAGTGGAACTTCTTCGTCTCCGACCAAACCATCATCTACAAGTCCTTGTGGATGCTCGACCACGGGTGCAGCGACTACTCAGAGTACATCTGGTTGCACAGTTATGCGCTCGATCTGAGTCAGAATGTGGCCAAGTGGGCGCTCGTGTGTGTCCAGCGAGCTGACGAATGCTCGGGAGGCGGATGCGGCGGGTGGCCACCGGAGGGCTTCGGCTGTTCGGAGAACTTCGATTGCTTACCGAGCCCCGTCGAAGAAGACACCTACTCTCTCAGGGCGTGGTCCAACGATTTCGAGTCACTGCCCGTCTACACGACAAGCCCGGTTCCCACCGCGCCGTTCGTGGGGTTCGTGACAACGGGTGAAAGTCGCATCTTCGCGTGGGAGGGTGAAACCTCCGTCTTCATCCAGACACAGAATCTTGACGCGACCCCAACCGAAGTCAGCTTCTTGGAGAATACCGAAAGCTCAGTAACAGCTCTCATCCAGCCGTCTTCATCGGAGCTATTGGTCTTCGGAAAGGCACGCGAGGGCTCCGACTCCGACCCGGGCCCGCAAACTTACTTCGCTGGAACGCTCAGCACGACCAACCCTTGGGAGATCGCCGCCCAGCCGGCTTCGATCCAGCCGATCTTCGAGGGACAGCCGCTGAAGTACACACCGGCGCGCCCCGTTGAGGGCAACGGATTCGTTGCAGTCGCCGGGGAAGACTCCTCGGGGGCCGCGAACGGATTCATTATCTTTGATGACGAGGGAGCTCAGAAATTCCCACTCACGGACGTCTATCAGGCACCTAAGGATTCGAGGATTCTCTTCTCAAGAGCGGCCGTCGCCTCCTCTGCGGACACTGCGGTCATCGCTACTTGGCTCGAGTGGGACGAACAAATGGATGTGGGAACTTATCGAGCTCGGCGGTTTGTTTGCGAATAGGGAGCTGAAAAACAGCCTACCATGAACGACACCGATTCCCGCGCGCGGAGATGCAACCGGGGAGGAAGGTGCAACCGGGAAGGTTCGTCGACCTCAGAAGTTACCGACGAGGCTCAGGCCCCCACCGTCGGCTCCCAGCATCGGGGTCAACGTCGGTGCGCCGACGTCCGCGAGCTCGGGACCCTCTGATGAAGCCGACGTCGCCGGGCTCGTGAAGATCAGATACGTCCCGACGGCTGCAGCGAAGATGCCCGTTCCCATGCTGATGTCGGCAATCACCGCTTTGGTGTGAGCGGCCTCGATCTTCTCGAGCCCCTCGCTCGAGCACTTGAAGTCGGGGCAGAGCGATTCGTCGTTTCTGGCGCGGTCACGTTGCCTCCAACTGAGAATTCCCACGACGGCGCCGGCGCCGACGAGAGCTGCCCCCGCCCCGAGGCTGATCCATCCAGCCGTCCGTCGGGTCCCGTCGACGGCCACGTCGCTCCCAGAGTCGGCGATTTCGACGGAATGGTTCGACGGGGCCGGGGCGTCGCCCGCGGGATCCTCGAAGGGAGTGGCCTGAGCCGGCTCGACCGGCACGACGGCGTTCGGATCCGTCTCGAGGATCAAGACCAGCTCCCGCTCTTCGGTCTCGGCGAGAGTCACCGTCATCTCGAGGGGCAACCTGCCCGCCGCCTCGGCTCGGACGACGCGCTCACCAGGATTGGCCGGCACGGCCAGGCCGAGGAGTGCCTCCGAAAGAGGAGCGCCATCGATGGTGACTTTCAGCTCTTCGAGAGATCCTTCTTCCGCACGGGCGACCACGGTGAGTTTGGCGACGCTGGCGTTCACCTCTTCGAGCTCTCGCCGCGCGAGGGCTTGGGAGGCCGTGAAGGCTTCTGATGCATTTTCGGGGAGCGCCTCGTTGATGACTCTCTGGTAGGCCTCGCGGGCTTCGACCAGCATTCCGAGCTGCGCCCTCGCCCGAGCGATGTACAGCCAATGGGTCGGGGCGTGCACGATGGACTCGGCTCGCTCCAAGAACTCGAGAGCCTTTTCGAAGTCTCCCTCGCCAAACGCCGCGAGTCCGGCGCCTGCTGCCTCCCGGGCGGCGGCGCGCTCTTGATCCGTGGCTGCGAAGAGCGGGGTCGCAAAAGTCGCGATGAGCAGCGCCAGGGCGGCCCTCCAGGCTCTCTTCATGGCGGAAAAGGTTACTCCCGGCCCCGGCAAACGCCAGAGATTGCCGCTCGCGAGCTTTCCACGCAGCCCGATGTACGTGGCGGACACGACATGTGGGAGGAGCACCGCCGGTATCTCAACGCTTGACGGGCGCGCTCGCGCTTAAGGTATCGGGGATGGTGGGAAGAGTCGTTCGTGAATTGTGCGGACGGCGGCGGAACCTCGAGTGCCGAACGTTCGACTAGAGCAGGGAGGGCTGAGATGGATCAGCCAACCAGCCGAGACTGTGTGCCATGAAAATCCGAAGCCTTGCCGTTCTGGTCCCTACATTGACTTCACTCAGCCTGCTCGCAGCGTGCGGAGACGACCGATACCCGGTGCCTGCTGGAAGTGATTGCGGAAGTGATGCAACGGACTGCGCGGGAGAAACGGGTGGCCTAGGAGGAGAGCCCGCGGGCTCTGACGACCCGCGAAACGGCCAGAATGCGAACACGGGCGGAACGTCCGAAGGCGGTCGGAATGCTTCGGGGGGCACGGCAGCTGGTGGCGCTGGCCCCGGCGGCGCTGGTTCAGGTGGCGCCGGCCCCGGGGGTGCGATGAACATGCCGTGCCCGGCCGGAGAACAAGACAACGACGAAAACGGAACCTGCCTGCCGGCTTGTACCGTCGACACCTGCGGTAGCAACGCTGTCTGTGACGATTCGTCGGGCGAAGCGACGTGTTCCTGCTTGGAGGGGTACGACGACGTCGAGGGAACGTGCATCGCGCCCCCGAGCTGCGACGACGTGACCTGCGGTGAACACACGGTGGGGTGTGATGACTCCGCGGGGGAGGTGCAGTGTCTGTGCGAAAACTGGTACTCGGATGGGGACCAGGACAGGAACTGCGAGTTCGACTGTACTTCTGAATCGAACCTCATCGACGAATGTAGCTTCCCGGCCACCATCGATGGATGGGCTGGAGCCTTCAATGCCACCGTGCTTCACTCGACGGCGATTGGCCTGAACGACTCCACGTCGATGGTGGCCACCAAGGTCGGCTTGGAGGGACAGGCCAACTGGTCGGTGCAGTACGAAAAATGCTTCAGCTTCGACGGGGAACGCTCCTTCGGGGCATGGATCAAGCACTACGGGGGAGAACCCGTGACGCAATGCCTTGTCGAATCGCGCCGCTTCAGCGGGAGCTCCGACTGCAGCGGATCGAGCACCAGGGAGTCCGGGAGTTGGATCAAGCTCACGTCGGACTGGACCCTGGTCGAGCATGCGTTTGCATCGAGTTCAGGCGAGAGCCTGATGTTGGGCATCAACTGCAGTGGTGGCAGCGAAGGCACCCAAGTGGCGATCGACGAAGTCTTCCTGGGGACGGTTCCCACGCAGTGACGCCCGATCCAACGTCCACCCCTTCCCCCGGAAGCGCATGGCCCGTTGACCCTCCAAAGTTCGAGTGTCCCCGGGAGTTGGTTCGGGATTCGCGCTTCGTGAATCCCGCCCGCTAACGGAACGCCACGAGAACGTTACACGTTCGGCTCCCCATCCTCGTCCGCGAGGCACTCCGGCTGGGAGGCGAGTTCCTCGCATTCAGCATCGACCCCGGTTTCAGCAATGCCATGGATGGGCTGGTCGTGATCGAGCTCGACCGAGTGCCGGCAAGACTGGCGAGCATCCAAAAGTAGCTCGCCGCCTGGCCAGCACCCGCAGGGGCCACAACTACCTCGTCGCCACGTTGTCATTGGCGAAGAAACTCCCCGCGAGGTCGATGGAGTAGCCACCACCGCTGTTCCCTTCGGAGTAGGAGCTGGCGAGCCCGGTCTGCTTGTCGCGAAGCACCCCGTTTCCGCTGAGGAACTGGGCCTCGAACTTGAAGTTCACGCCGTCGGCCCGACTCGCCAGCTTGACGATCGTGTTGAGGCTCACACTTTGCCCCTCGATCCGCAGCGATTCGGTGGCCATGTTGTACACCTGGTGCTTGTTCACGGCCGTCCCCTGCACCTGATTCAAGATGCTCGCGAAGTTGCTGTCTTGAGGCATGTTGAGCAGCTTTTGACGGACAGCTTCGTTGATCGCGCGGTTGTGCGCCCTCGTGAGCTTGTGACGGGCCGCCTCGAAGGCCCCCGAGTCCATCACTCGCTGCGGATTGGGGGAGTTGAGCGCTTCAATCACGTTGTTGAACACCCGAGATCGTTCAGCGCGCTGGGCATCGAGTTGTCGGGTGCGACGGTTGTCGGAGGCCCGTTGGTGAATGCTGTTCCCCAAGTTCTGGAGCGCCTTGGCGCGGCTGTTTCGAAGCCTCTTCGTGGCCCCCTTCTTGAATTGACGAACTCCCTGTTTGAATTTCTTCCACCGGCTCCGATTCAGCCCATGGGGGTCGAAGCCGTTGATCCCGCGGTTGGCGATGTAGGCGTAGCGTGCGAGACCCTGACCGGGATCGGTGGCGTTTTCGGCGCTGGCGCGCTCGAAGAGCGGGTCAGCCGACAGCCAGCGCCCCGTCTGCCGGTCGAAGAAGCGGTACTTGTATTGTACGAGGTCGGTGCCTTCGATCCCGGGCTGGCCGGTGAACCCGTAGCGGTCCACGAACGCGCTTTGCGTGCGAAGTGCGCCGTTTGGGAAAAAGCTCTGCGTGCCGAGCAGGTTTCCCTTCTCGTCCGTGCTCGCAAACACGCTGTTGATGTGATCCTGGTGCAAGAACACCTTCGCTCCACGCGCCTCGGTCAGCATGCGCCGCGCAGCTGACTTGAGGATGCCGCGAGTGTCGCCATCGGCGCTTTCCTGCTTCACGAGGTAAGCGTCCGCTGCCGTGATCTTTCCGTCGGGCTCGTTCGCCGGGGCCAGATCCTGATAGAAAGACGTCGCGAGCTCGTCGCTCTCGGTGCGCGCCAAGCGACGCATCCCGGTCCGCGCGTAGAACACGCCAATCCCATCTCGCACCTCGAAGCTCGGGTTCACGAGGATGCTGGTGCTGCCGTTGACGCGACTGATCAGCGGGACTCCGGCGGCGGAGTAGCTGAACTCGGCCTCGAGATCGTTGCCCTGGATCTGTTCCAGGAGACCCCGGAACTCCCACTTCAGTTCGAGATCACCACGACGTGTCGTGTTCCCTGCTTCGTCGTACTCGCGCTCGATGCCACCGGCCGAAATCACCTGACCGGGACGCTTCGCGTCGTACTCGTACAGGCCGATGTGAGCTGCACTCTTGCCCCCGAGGCTACTGATGCGCGACACGACGTTGTCGATCGCGTCGTACTCGTAGTCGATGGTTTCCTCGTAGTCGGTTCCAGAGAACTTGGCCTCGATCGGTCGGTACCAGTCGTCGTACGCGTACTGTTCCGACAGCGCATGCTCTCCGTCCGCGTCGTTCGAAACGGCCGTGAGGTTGCCGTTCAAGTCGTACGTGTACTGAAAGTCGCCGATGACCGTGTCGTCAGCAGCCGTGATTGTACGGGACTCGAGACGCATCAAATCGTCGCGTGTCATGTCCTCGATTAGGCCGTTGTCGAGCACCATCTTGGTGAGCTCGTTTCGCTCGTCGTAGACGAGTTCAGAGGCGACGCCGCTGATCGCGATCACGCGCCCCCCCGGGCCATACTCGCGCACGTCCTTCTGTCCGTCCGGCAGCTTCATCTCCACCAAGCGGTTGACGTTGTCGTAGCTGTAGGAGGTGACGAGCTTCTGCCCGAGTACGTGGAGAGCGTCGTAGGTCTGGAACCCTCGAGCGTTGAAACCAGCCTGGCGGCTGCCGGTACTTCCGTCGGCAAGACGGAAGGTGCTCTCGGTCATCATCCCGGCCGCCCACTGACAAGCGTTCTCGTCGCAGCCCTCGATGGGGAAGTCGTACGACGAGCTCACTTCCTCGCCGCCGTCGCCGACCATCCGCAGGACGCGGTTCAGCGCATCATACTCGCGGTTCGTGCTCAGACCTCTCGCGTCCGTCCGGGTGGTCAGGTTTCCTGCAGCGTCGTACTCGTAGCGTGTCGTGGCGGCGTTGAAGTCATGCACGGCAACCGCCCGGCCCAGGAGATCATATTCCTGTTCCTTGCGATTTCCCTTCGCATCGATGATGGCGGCCAAACGCCCGAGTGAGTCGTACTCGAGTTCTGTTGCGTTCCCTTCGGTCGCGTTCGCATCGTCGAGATAGCGCACGTA
Source organism: Polyangiaceae bacterium (assembly GCA_050289625.1). Classification (GTDB taxonomy): domain Bacteria; phylum Myxococcota_A; class Polyangia; order Polyangiales; family Polyangiaceae; genus NIC37A-2. The sequence goes on from JBNKGC010000068.1 coordinate 15,586, forward strand.
CCTGACCACTCTCTCGAGACCATCCGTGTAAACCTCCACCGGCGTGTTCGCGTGACGTCCGCCGGCATTCGTGTCCTCGAAGTCGTACGTCCGCGAAAGCAGTGGCTCGTACTCCGTCTGCGTGAAGGCACCGTCGCTTCGCGTCTCTCGAAGCGTGCGGCCCGCCCCGTCCAGGAGCAGCTCGGTGCCCATCAACACGCCACCCGGCGCCTCCTGATCGCACGCGGAGCTCTCGCTCTCGTAGGGCTGGTACGTCCGCACGGCCGTGCCTCGCTCGTTGAACTCACTCAGGCCCGTGACGGTGTAGTTGCCGTTCGCGAGCAGCGTCCGCGTTTGATAGGTCCTCCCTTGGCCGTCCGTGCAGCGAATGGTCTCGATGTCCGTCGCGCCGCCGGCCTCGCTCCGCTGACGCACGACCGTCCGCGTCACTGGATCGCCGAGCTCGTATTCGATCTCCTGACTCGGGAATTCCAGCGTGTCCCCGGGCTGCGCGATCTTCACGGGGCGCTGGTGCTCATCGTATTCGAAGAGTCCTGCCGCCCGCGGTGTCACTGCTTCTCCGCCCCGGTAGACCACCCATCCGGTGGTTTCGACGGGGAGGTTGTAGAGCTGGTGGTAGCTGACCTCCTGACGAAGCGTGTACGGCTCGCCCGCCTCGTCCTCGAGAAGGATCTCGATGCTCGTCACCTTCAGGCCGTCCCGGTCCATCTCGTACACTCGACGAAACGACGAGGTGTTTTCCACCGATCCACGCGGGTCCATCGTCTCCACGACGTTCCCGTGCTCGTCGTAGCGATTGCGCTCTCCAGGGATGTACTCGCCCTCACGCACCAGCAGTTCGGTGCGCGTCACGTTGCCCTGCGTCACCTTGCCGGCGGCGAGACCCACGAACGCGTCACCATCGTAGTAGGTGTTCTGTCGCGTCCTCAGGGTCTGGTCGTTACCGTAGGTCTCGCTCGAGCTCTCGAGGTTCAGCATCCACGGATGCTCGCTGCTCGCACCCGGCGCGATGTAGCTCGTCTCGGCGAATGACTCGTCGCCATCTCGGGATGTGTCACCGAAGTTGCGAGCCAGGATCACGTTTCCATAGCCGTCGTACTCACTCTCGCTGCGTAGGGTCACCCAGCGCTCCTGACTCAAGCCTTCCTGAAGCACCGTCTCGGTGGCCACCTCGCACACGTGGCGGACTTGGTCTTCGAGCGCTGCATCGATTCCCGAGAGCGGGCAATCGTCGTACGCGTAGCTCGTTGCCGAAAGCGTCCTCGCCGTTCCTTTCGGATCGGCGATCGCTTCTTCTCGGAGCAGCTTTCCCTTGCGGTAGTAGTCGTCGACGCCGCTGTCGTACTCACTCTTGGTCAGGATCGACTCCTGGGTCGCGCCACCATGCAAGAGCACCTCGACATTCGAGAACCCCAGGAAGGTCTTCTCGGTGCCGTCGTAGTAGCCGTTCGCGTATTGGTAGCTGGTGAGCGTGTGGAGCCCACCGCCGCTCTCACGGCCCGACAGCTTCTCCCACAGGTCTTCGGTGGCGACGACGTTGATCGGCTGTTGCAGGTTCCGCGTCCACGCGCGCCCCGACAGCTCCGCAGCTTTCGCCTGCTCCGCCGTCGTCTGGTACGTCACTTGTTGCACGCGACCGAGGCCATTTTCGATGCGCGCGAGCAGGTTCGGGCGCACCGGGAAGAGCTCCAGATACTGCACCTCTCCTTCGTTATCGGAGTTGATCCAGACGACGTCCGTCGACCCATTGGCGTTCATGTCGGCAAATAGAACCGTCGCGTACACCGCGTCGTTGCTCGGCAGGTTGGGGATCTCGATATCGGCGCCGGATGTCCCGATGACGACGGAGGGGTCGAAACTGCCGTCGTTGCGGTTCAAAAAGATCCAAACCTTTCGGCCGAGTACTGCCACGACATCGTCTACGCCATCGCCGTTGAGGTCTTCGAGGGAGACGTTGGCACTGCTCAGATCCGCACCGTCACTCACGGTCAGCTCGATGCTCGTCTCGGGAGTCCATCTCCCGAAGCCGAGGCTGAGCTGATACGAAACCCGCGTGCCGCTCGTGAAGTCCACGCGCGCGGGCTCCAGCAAGCCGTCGCCATTCATGTCGGAGAACGAACTCGAGATCCCCGCTCCCGGCTCTTCGGCGAACGAGTACGCCACGTCGTCGCCGCCAGCGACGGACACGAAACCATTCGGGGTATTGCGCTTGATGCTGATCGGGTACCCGCTCCCCGCGCTTGCTCCAATCTGGACCCAGTCGGTTCGCTTGTCGTAGTCGTAGTCGAGGAATCTCACGCCAGCGGGAAATGGGTCTTCGGCGCTGTCCGCGTCACCGGCGTCGTCGACGAAGTCACTGGCAACGTCGCCCCCGCTCTGTGCACACTCCGCTCCGGGAGACCAATCCCCCGAGCCATCGTTGCAGAGCGCCTGCCCGAGCGTTCGGTTGTAGACGTCGGTCAGTCCGTCACCGTTGATGTCGATCGCTTGAATGTGGGGATGTGCGAAGTCCCAGTCCTCACTCGCGTCAGCGATGGCGCTATCGACACCGTCCGCGTCGAACATCGGCTGGTAGTCGTCATCGAGGGAGTTGATGTGAATTCGGTGTGCTCCGCCGGTTGCCGTCGAGCCCACCAGATCGGGCAAACCATCGCCGTTGATGTCCACCAGCGTCGCTTGACCCGTGGTCATCCCCGCCGCCGAACTCGGCTTGCCCATGCTCGCTAGAAACGGCTTTGCGCACCCCGCTCCCGTGCACAGATTGCCGAGCGACTGCGCGTACTCGAAGGACTCGACCGCCGGGTACTTCCCACCATTTGCACCGTAGGCCGTGACGGAAGAAAGGCGCGTGGCTCCTCCTGACTCCGAATAGGGCTCGTACCCGAGTCCCCAACTCTTGAGCGTGGTGCCATGGCTCTTGGTCGTCACTCCGGTGAGCCGATACCCGGATTCGAGCAAGAACCCGGGCGTTCCAGTCGTCGTCGGGTCGTCTCGACGCTCGTACTCGAGCTCGACGCGATAGCGGGCTTCGCCCCCCGTGAAGACGTACTCGATTGCCGTCAGCATCGGCTCGTTGCCGGCAAACTTGTCGTACTCGTAGACGACCTGGTGGCCGTACACGTCCACCGTCTCGACCAGGTGATACCGGAACGTCTTGCCGCCTTCTTCGGCGCGAGCACTGGGGACGAGGGTCCCTTCACTCGTCGCTCCGTAGTAGCTCTTCCCGCCGTCGGGGCTCTCCACCAGCCAATAGCCGCCGCTGCCGTCGCCGGCCGCGAGCCAGTTGTAGCGGGCAAAACCGCCCTCCATTCGCGCTCGGTAGACTCCGTCACTCACCCGAACGAGCTCCGTCCCACCGTCGGCGGCGAACTCATCGTCCGTGTCGTATTCGGGGAGACCCCGTTTGATGCTTCGCTCGATACTGCTCAGGCCGATGTCCCAGCCCACGCCAACGACCGACCCACCGTTGCCCGAGGAGTACGAGAGTCCGAGGCTCGGCGTCGCTCCGGCGTGACCAGCCGGCAACTCGAAGGGGACGGAGTACGACATCATTCCCATGTTCGGGTTGATGTTCATGTTCGCGCCGATGCCTTGGATCGACCCGGGGCCATCCGGAAGCGACACGCGTCCGTCCGAAACCCCGTTGGCGTGCGCTCCGGGAGTGTACAGCGCTCCGAAGAGCGCGCTCCCCAAGAGGAGTGCCAAACGAGAACGGCGCCGGATGTTTTTCATAGGATCACCAACAACCGCCGGTCCAACCGACGACCTGCGAGGCCGACGAAATGCGCCCGAGCTGGCACGCACCCACGGTCAGGTGGATCGTCGAGGACTTGCCGCGAAAAGTTCCGAGTCCCCCTTCCGAGGGACCTTAAGGCTCGATCCACATGTTGCGTTCCACCGCGCCCCAACAGATCACTCGTTCGCTCGACGTCTCCACGGCGCAGCCGAACTGATGCCCCACGCTCACGTCCTTGAAGGCCCCAGCTGGCGGAACTGCCTCCTCTGCGCCCGCGCCCCAACATTCGAGGCCCTTGTCGCTGGAACGGATCCCGCAGCCGAAATCCACGCCCAGTGCGATGTCGTCGAAAGCGACCGCGGGCGGCGTGCTGCCTCCCGTGGGGAAGCATTCAGCGCTGCCGTCAGCAACCAAGAGGCCGCAGACCTGGTTCGTACCAGCCGCGAGCATCGAATAGGGCCCAGTGTTGGGCGGTGTACACGCTTCCGAATCGTCCCCTTCCGAGCAGCCCCAGCAGCTTGCAGTTGCGTCCTCCAAAAGGCCGCAAAACCGCGGGTTCCCGCCCACGAGAGGTTCCTGGGTGACAATTGGATCTGTGCCTGACAGCGCCGTTTTCGTCGTACCGGCTGGTTGCGGGCGGGCGGAGGCGGCGGAGGCGAATACTGCAGAAAAACTACCGGAGGGAGCGGCCAGCGTGGCTCCGTCGAGCGCCCAGCATTCCACCCCCTTGGTGTCGCTCAGGACTGCGCACACCCCGGTGGAGTTCAGAGCAACGCTGTCGTACGTGGCGCCAGTAGGCCGCGGCGGAGCCGTGTAGCCATCTCCCCAACAAAGGAGCTCCCCCGATTCACGGATACCACACGCGACCCCCTGACCGAGGGCGAGCTGGGCGAACGCGCCGGTCTCCGGATCGGGGTAGCGCGAGGCGCCAGCCAGCAAATGATCGAAGAGGCACGCGACTTCGCCGCTTTCCGCCAGCAGTCCGCACGTCTCGTTGGAAGTGAAAATGCTCGAGAACGCAAGATGGTTGTCTGGGAGTCCTCGACGGGCTCCCCAGCTTTCCACGGCGCCATCGTTCTGACGCACGGCATAGGCTGCGTAACTCGAAGCGTCGACGTGCCAATAGACTGCATCCTCGTGAGGCACCGCAGCGACCGGGGGCGGCAGAAAGTAGGCACTTCCGCTCCGCCACGGTGGGGACTCGTACTCGCCGAAACACGTAAGAGTGCCATCGAAGTGATGGCCGCACGCGTGGTCGGTCACACCGGCCAGGAGGTGGTAGGGCTCATCGGCCGGCATGAGGTTTTCCGGAGTGAGAACCGTCGGCCCCGGGTTGGTAGCGAAGGCGAAGCATTCAAGCTCCTGCTCGCCCTCTTTTGCCGCGCACAATGCGCCGCCTCCGACGCGCGTCAGGGTCCTTGGTTCGAGCCGCGCGAGAGGAAGATCACTGTAGTCGACCACCGTGGAGAGCTTCTGGTTCCAACACTTCACGATGGAATCGGCCTCACGAATTCCGCACAGATCGCCCCCCTCGACGAAAGAGTCCAAGGCGATCGAGGGGAGGTCGTTGGGAGGCAAGCTCCCCCAACACTCGACAAGACCGTCACTCGCTCGCAGACCGCACACGGCCTGACTCGAGCTCGCACTCAGTTGCGCAAACGCGACAGCAGCGGGTGGACTTTTGGCCACGTCGTCCGCGTCGCTCCAACACGTCACCGTGCCATCTTCCTTCGAAATGGCGCAGCCGAGTTCCGCGCCAGGTCCGTTGGCGGCGAGGATGAAGTTCGAAAACGTTCCCCGCGGGGGGCGAGTCGCGGCGCCTGCACCCCAACACTCCAGGGTGTCGTCCCCCCGGAGAGCGCATGCCTGCGAGCCACTGCTCTGGACCCGCAAATAGCCATCCTCGGGCGGGGAATCGAAGTCGAACGTCAGGGTGTCGTCCACTCCCCCACCTCCGCCCCCACCTCCCACGGCACTCCCCCCCGCGGAGGTGATTCCGCCGGAACCCGCGGTGGTGTTTCCACCTGAACCTGAAAATGTGCCCCCGCTGCCCGCACCCCCTCCGGCGGAAAGCGTGCCGCCAGCACCTCCCTCGGAGCTTCCTCCGACTCCCGATTCCTCGCTCGGAGCGTGCGCAGCGTTCGACTCGTTGCCTTGGCAGCCTGCGATCACCAGCGCGCCCAGGACCAGCTCGCTCAGGAACAGAGTCCAACACGACTGAAAGCGGTGACGGGAAGAGAAGGCGAGGCAACGGGCATCGGCTGACATGCCTGATCGTCGATTGGAGCGAATCTCCGGTTCCGTCTTCGGGGAGAATTTCAAAAACTCAGGCGCGATTTGGAACGCTCGCGCCGATTTCTTCGACTGTTTTCATCGAGGAAAGAGCGATGAAGAAACGATGGAATCAACAGCGCGCTAGAATCGGACTCCTTGTCGGCCTCGGCTTGTCGTTGGGCCTCGGTCCGTCGATGGGAGGGTGCTCTGCCCCCAGCGGCAGTGCTTCGGGAGAAGGACCTTCGGAGCCAGATGATGCATCAGGCGTGGCGTCGCCGGGTGGCGAGGTGTACGAGGAACGAGCACCTACTGAGGAGCCGGCCCTCGACCATGCCTCCGACTATGTGCTGAAGGAAGGCGCGCCTCCCGCCGCTCCCGGCGTCCTGACCGGGGAATACACCGATCCTCGCGACGGCAACACGTACACCTGGGTGCAGCACGGAAATCTGCAGTGGATGCAGCAAAACCTGGCCTATCTGGGCACCGACGGGGAGCCCGAGACCCAATACGTCGATCTGATCTCCAAGTATCCGTTGCGCACCTTGGTGGCTCGAGCCTACGACTCGGAAACCGAAGCGTACCCTCTCGAAGTGGTCGACAGCGTTCTCACCCTGATCGGAGGATCCTGCGGTTCGACCTACTGCCTGGAGGGGGAGCCCGTTCAGATCCTCGGTGCTTTGGCCCGCTACGTGGTGACCCTGGAAACGGACGACATCGACGTCGCGTTGGCGAGCAAGTCCTATCAGGACAACGGCGTCGTCTACACCTACGCCGAAGCTCTTTCTGCCTGCAATGCGGCGGACGGTTGGCGGCTTCCCCGTTCGTTTCGCGAGGAGGGCAATGACTTCATCCAAGGGGAGCTTGCTACGCTCCTGCAGGCCGCGTCCGACCGCCCCGAGGGGGACAAGGTCACCAGCTACGGCCCCTTTATGGCGTTGCTGCGCAACACCTATCCGCGCCTCGGCAAACGGATCCGCTCGAACGGGTGGAATGGTTGGCCGAACTACGACGAGTGCATCGAATACCTTGGAGATGAGATCGACGAGTGCGCCGACTACACAGCCGACTATCTCGTCTACGGAGATGACATCGCCCTGCTCGATCTGCGGGGAACGGGTCATGTGAGCGACCGCTTGTCCGCCTACCCAGGTTTCCATTTCTCCATGTGGTCACAAGATTCGGATGCGCAGGAAGCAGCGGCTCGCCGTTGGGAGGGAGAGCTGCCTCGCTATGCGTACTTGCGGGTTTCGCCGGAAAGCGATTGGGACATCAGCTACGCCGTCAACGATGACGACAACGCCTACCTAGCTGACCAAGGGTTCAATGGAGCGGGGACGTCTGCAACGTCCGCCTTCTCCGTCCGTTGTGTGCGCGACGTCCAGTGATGAGTTACAGCGAGCATCGCTTGCGATGATCGAAGAGAACATGAGCGGCACGTGCAGACGCGTGCAGACGAGTGGCCTTCCGTAGCCCATTTGGCCCTCACCTCTTGTGGGCCAAACCGGCGGAGGCTCAATCAACGCAAGTGGTTCCCGCTGTAGCGGGCCATGCTCAAGACGGTCCGACACTCATCGAGGCGGTCGCACGCAGCGCAACTCTTCGCTGAAATCCTGCCGGCCGATTGAACCGCCTTGTTTCACCTCTTTCCCGGGTTATACTTTGGGTATGAAAACGGCCATCTCGGTCCCAGACGAGGTCTTCGAACAGGCCGAGCAGGCTGCAAAACGCCTCAATCTCTCTCGAAGCGAGCTCTACAGCAGGGCTCTATCCGAGTACCTCGCTCGCCACACCGACAGCGAAGTCACCGCCGCGATCAACGCGGCCATCTCTGAAGCGGGACAGCCCGCTGATCCCGTGGTGTCCGCACACAATCGCCGCCGCGTCCTGGAGAGCGAGTGGTAGTTTCTCAGGGTGACGTCTTCTGGGCGGACTTCGGAGAACCAATCGGCTCGCAGCCAGGTTTCGTTCGACCAGTCGTCATCGTCCAGTCCGACGCGTTCAATCTCAGCGAGATAGCCACCGTCGTTGTCGTGCCCCTAACATCGAATCTCGGTCTTGTACGGTTTCCAGGTAACATCTCTCTTTCCGCAAAGGCGACTGGCTTGCCGAAGGAGTCCGTCGCGAATGTGTCGCAGGTGACTACGGTCGATCGCGTCCAGCTGGTCGAACGCGTGGGCTCGCTTTCTCGCGCAAAGCGTGGAGCGGTCTTGGACGGGATTTCCATCGTGCTGGGCAGATGAGTCGCTCGCTCTGTTTCGTGGCTCTTCAGCAATCACGGACAGTATTCATAGGCCCTCATGTCGACTGCAGCCCCACAGACGCGGGGACCTCCTCCGAGGTCGAAATCCAGATCGCCACTGAGAGAGTAGTCCCCCGCGTCGATGGCAGGAGATTCCGACGAGAGCGAGTAATCGCCGGACGACGGATCGGTAAATCAGCGGATCTGATCCATTCCCATGTCACAGACGGAAACCGCACCCCGGCTCAGTCGAACGGCAGCTCAGCGGTCGCGAAGCCACACTTCTAAAGCCAGGGGCAAGGCAGGGCGTACGTTCTCGCGGATGGGCTAGCGATCCACGAGGTGCAAAAGTGGAAGCCCTACGGTGGCGCGCCTCCTTCACTTGGTCTTTCAATGAAAGGCGCCAAGGCCCGCTTCACGGAAGCGGCGCTTGCTCGCAATAGACCGTCGTGGACCCTCCGCTTTCCACACTGATTTCGTAGTAGCCGCTCCCCGTTGTGCCCGCATAGACATAGCCGAGAGCTGGGTAGCGATACTCGTCACACGTTGCGGCCACTTCGCCGTCCGCAAAGAACCCGGGCGAAAGCTCAGTGAGCTCCCCAACGAGGCCAATGCTGCACAATTCCCCATCCTGATAGTATCCCGCTGGGTTGTCACACTCAGCGCACCCCTCGCCCCGCTGACCTATCGGGCAAGCACAGACGAAATCCTCGTCATCGTCTTGATACCCTTGATCGCAAACGCACTCCGGGAGACCTGTCCCATCGATCTGACACGTCCCATGGCCACCACAATCGATCCCGTCACACGAGTCGGGGCAGATCTCCCCTGTGCAGTCGAGGCTGCAGATCAAATCATTGTTGCGATCCTGATAACCATCCAAACACGTACAGGCTGGCTTCCCCGCTTGGTAGCCGCAGCGCCCATGTCCACCACAGGTGTGATCCACGCAGGAGGGGAAGCAATCGCCGTCGCCATCATGGTCCTGATAGCCAGCCGCACACTGGCAAAGGGACCCGAGCCCGACGTCGACGCACTCCGCGTTCTGCCCGCACGCCTCCGCTTCGCCCGAGCAGTCACGAGCGCACTGTCCAATCGGGTCGGGACGGTAGCCCGGGCTACAAACGCACAGAGGCTCCTCACCACTTTCATCGCAGGTTGCATTTGTTGGGCAACCTCCGCAGGGAACGGGCTCGACGCTGAATCCCCCGGCGCCCCCGTTGCCCCCCAGAGCCAGCGCCGCTCCCCCTTGACCCCCCATCGAGTCGCTGGCCTGGTCGCCCGAGTCCTTTGCCTGCTCCTTTGAGGAACAGGCAAGAGCTGTGGCCAAGGCCACGAGCCCAAGCAGCCCGAGGCTTCGAAGAGCCCGCCCGCGTGCCTCCCGAGTTCGGGGCAAGTGCTCACAGGTGAGCTCAGGGGCAGTATTCATACGCCCCCGCGTCCGGCGCGCTTCCGCAGACGCGCGGATTGCCGGCAAGATCATACTCCGAGTCGCCCGTTTGGCTGGCGCTCCCAGCGTCCACCGCGGGCGATGTCGATTGGAGGGTGTAGTCACCCCCGCTCGCATCGACGAAGAGCGGGTCGACTCCATACACGTTACTCGAATCCTGCCCAACGGACACCCCGTCCTGCTCATCCACCCGATCTCCACTCCCGGCAAAAATGTTGTTTAGCATTGTGGACAGAGCCCCATACTGGACCTGAAGCGATCCCGTATCAGCAGAAAATAGAGAGTTGAAAATCTCGAAGGAGCGTGCCTGAATCGCTATCCGTCCATTGAAGAACTCGTCGGTACCGAAGGTACAGTTGCGGGCGACGAGATGCTGATTCGGGAGGTACACCACGTGCCCTGGATTATCTAGGAAGAGGACGTCTTCCAGCGTGTGGCTTCTATTCGAAAACCCGATGCCGTTTGTTACGTTGGTCACCGAAATCGCGGAGCCATAACCGCCGATATCAAGCGTGTTCCCTTGATAGATGACCCGCCGCTGGATGGAGCCCCTCCGCACATAGACCGCGCCCCCCATGTCCGCGTTATTCGCAGTGAAGATCACGTCTTCAGCCGTGAGGCGGTACGAGGCCGCAATCCCCCCCCCCGCCTCTGCGGCGCTGTTGCTCGCCACTTCGGTGTCCGTCACGTTTGCATAGCGTCCCGTGAACACCCCTCCTCCCTGCTTGAGAGCATGATTGTCGGTCAAAGCGCTCTCTGAAATGGTGGCCGTGCGCCCGACGTACAGCCCGCCACCCCAAGCTTGAGCCAGATTGTCCCTGAACTGGCAATTGGTGACCGTGGCGGAGTCCTCCGTACAAACGCCCCCTCCGGAGCTATTCCCCCAACGGGCCGAGTTGCTCTCAAAGACAGTATCCGAAACAACGACATTTCCTGTCGCATAGATGCCCCCCCCGCTATTCCCGTCGGCATAGTTGCCAGAGAAAGAGCTGTTGGAGATGGTCACAGTCCCAGCCACGTAGACGCCAGCACCCCTTCCGTATGACGTATTGTCGGCCACAACGGTGTTCGACAGATCGACTCCCCCTGCAGCCCAGAGTCCGCCTCCCGCCCCCGTTGCTGTATTGGCCGAGAATTGGCAATCGGAAAGGCGGATGTTCCCGGCGTCGATCCTCGCCCCTCCTCCTTCGGAGCCCGAGGAGTTCCCCAGGAAGTTGACGTGTTCGATGCGGCCCGTCCCACTGCTGGTGAAGAGGAGGCCGCCGGCGCTGACGTCCGAGGAGCCCCCGGTCACCGTCATGCCGACGAGATGCTCCCCGCCAAACTCGAGAATGGGACCGGCATTCGAGCCAACGATGTCCGTGCTCTCAGGGGTGATGCCGTCCGCGGTGACGTTGTTGTCGTCTTGGTCCACGTCGCCGCTCAAGACGGTCACGTTGTTGTCTGGATCGGCCTGCTCCTTGAGAGTTTCTCCAGAAACGAAGCCACCATAGAGAGAGATCCCGGCTGGAACGCGGAACACCGCAGCAGCACCCTCTCCTGAATGATCAATGTCCGATGGGTCGGAGTCTTCGTCAGGGTAGTAGACCCCCGAGGTGAGCCAGATTTGCGTGGTCAATGGACAGTTCCCTGATGCGATGCAGTCGAGCGCATCTTGCAGATAG
>JBNKGC010000069.1:0-26910 GCA_050289625.1 Polyangiaceae bacterium
CCTCGCGACCCGCCGGAGCGCAGCGGGACTGTGGGGTGAGGAGCCCGAATTCACTTCGGGCGACGAGGGGGGCGGGTCCGCCCCCCTGAAAAGAGGCTCACTTCGCCTGCATCACCATCAGATGATACTTACCGAACTCACTCTGCCCGAGGGTGAAGAGCACTTCCACGAGGAGCCGGTAGGGGGTGGTCTTGTCCGCGATGATGATCGCCTCGGAGTTCGACGCGTCGAGGCCCTTCCGCTGCCGAATCAGCTTGTCCGTCTTTCGCGCTGCCTGCAGGGCGTTTCCGAGCGGCACGATGAAAAGGTCGTTCGGTCCGTTGCGCTTGTTTTGAGCGCCCACGCCCGTCTGGGTCATGGAGTCGCGCCCGGGCAAAGACACCACCCGATTGTCGCCCACCAGGATTTGGGTCTTCGAAATCGTGACGACCACACCCTCCTGAGTCGGCTCGGTCTTCAGCACCGAGGTGGGGAGCCTGAGATCGTCGCTTTGCGGAACGGCAGCGCTCGATTCACCCAAGGTCTTCAGCAGGAAGACCAGGATGATCGTCATGATGTCGAGCATCGCCGTGATGTTCAGGAAGTTGATGTCCGGCTCGTGCGCGTTCCTTCGGATCGCTTTGCGCAACTCCGCCTTGTACTTCGACACCGGTGCGGGCTTGGGGGGAGCTTTCTGATCCGCCGTCACTGCGTCACCTTGAAGTTGACGTTCTCGAACAGGGCTTTGCCGTCCGGGGCCTTGCGCAGCGCGTCGATCACGTGAATGACCGTCTGGTAGTCGGTGCCCGGGTTGGCCGCGATGTACACCTGATTTTCGTCCGCAAACGCCGGATTGGAGGCTTTCAGCTTCGCCGCACACTTCGTGAGGCTCGCGTAGTCGTATGCGCCGCCCTTTTTGGGGATGGAGATCCCGGCACCGACACCGGCGCATCCCGGGGCCACGTTGCCGCCGAAAGCCTTGAGGGAAAATCCTTCGTTGACCACGAGCACCGTGAGGTTCAGGGCTTCGGATGGAATGGCTGCTCGCACTCCTGCCCCGCGGGAAGCGGGAGGCGTGGTCTCGATCGTTGCCGTGAACGTCACCGCGACCGTCGCCAGGACGAAGATCAGGATGTTCACGATGATGTCGAGGAAGGGGACGATGTTGAGCTCGCCGCCCTCTTCGTCCGGAGACAGCTCTCTTGGCTGGCTCAGGCGGCGAATCTTCGCTCGCTGTGCCGCGCTCAGCTCTGCCATGTACGTCGCTCCGTCCGAGTGAGCCTGATCTGGATAGTGCGCGTCACCGTGTTGCGCTCCGCCGTGCCGTACCGGGTCGAGATCCGTCTCGTGAAAAAGAGCCTGTCGCCGAGTTCAACGGTCAGGCGCTAGGACGCTGCAGGGTGAGGAGGTTGAAGGTTCGCTCCATCGTTCCCTCCAGGTCGTGCTGAATGGCTTTGGCGCGGGTGTGCAAGATGATGTGAGTAATCATGCAGAACACCGCAATGCCGAGTCCGAGGGCCGTGTTGAACATGGCTTCGGCGATGCCGTTGGACAGCAGGCTCTGCTTGTCCGATGCCGACAGGTTCGGGTTTGCGATCGCGGCAAACGTCGCGATGAGGCCCGACACGGTGCCAAGTAGACCGATCAGCGTCGCGATGTTCGCGAGCGACCACAGAGCGCCAACGCGCTTCTCGGCTTCCGGCTTAAGCTCCGAAAGCGTCTCGCTGAGGGCGGCGTCGATTTCGTCTGGGCCCTTGTTTGCGTGCGTGAGCCCCGACTTCACCAGCTTGAGGATGGGGTAGTCGCCGGCCTCGCAGAGCTTGATAGCCCGGTCGATGTTGCCGGCTTGCACGAGCTTTTTGATCTGCGCGAAGAACTCTCTCGAGTTCACGCGGTACCGGGTCAGTTGGAACGTGAAGCGCTCGATGACGATCGTGAGCACGATGGCGGAACAGCACAGGTTCATGACCATGAAGGTCGGGTTGTGCTTGAAGGCACTGATGAGCTGATCGAGCTGGCTCGTACCACCGGCTTGGAGCAGAAGGTGCATCCCCTATCCCTTATCCTTTTCTAGGTTTCTTGGGCGCTCTCGAGAAAGTCGCGCTTGATGGCGTATGACGTGCTCCTGGGAAGGACCCGCCATGGCTAAGCCCTTGAACAGAGACGGACTATAGCGATCGGGCGCTCGCGAAGGCAACGCTCGATCGGCTGCGCCCGCGAGACCGCCGAGCCGGTGACATGATCGGCGATTCGGGAGTGCTTCGTGAAGTTCGCTCGTGCGTCCCGCCCTCGCACCGGGACCTACCGAGTGTCCTCCGCCCGCATCGCGTGCCCACTGTGTGGTTCGAACACCCGCGACCGCCGAGGCGCTCACGAAACGCCACGTGAAGGCCTTCTCGCAGGGATGCTCGATGTCTCTCCATGAGAAACAGCACAGAGCGGCGCAGCGGTTCGCAGGCACTGCCATCGAAATGGGAGTCGCTGGGTGAGAGAGCACCCTCGTCGGGAAATGTGGGTGCGCAGCAGGTTTTCGACCGGGTCTTACCGAGGCCAGCACCGGCCGGTAGGAAGGCAGCGGGCCATGAGGGCCTGCATTTCAATTTCGCGAAACGTTATGGTGGAGGTCCCGGGAGCCGTTGCGTGGAATCAACCTCTCGGCGACACCGTCAGGGGGCCCCAGGTGAGCCCGTGATGCTCTTCTCTTTCATGGAATCACCACCGATCGGGCACCCCCTGCGGGCCCGTTGACGAAGTAGGTCGATGTGAGCACTAAGTGGAATTTTTTTGCTCTGTGCGAACATCGCAGTTTGTTGGCGTTCGGCCTTGACTGCGCGGGGGGAATTTCAGCAAGATTGCACAGTCCAAACCCGCCGCATGGCGGTTTTTTTAGCAAATACACCAATCATTGCGGCAGCTTGCCGGGTTTGCGGGTCCTGAGGAAACGAAGACCCACTCCGGCTTCTCCCCCTCGGGGGTTTCCGTCCAGTCGAAAATCGGCGGGGCGGGGTCCGCAAGACACACCCACTCAAGAGGACTCTGAAATGTCAGACGCTTGGCACCATTACCAACAAGGCGGATGGGCTATGCACCTGATCACGTTCTGGCTGATCTGCGGCGTGTCCGTGATCGTCGAGCGTATCGTGTATCTGTTTGGTGCTTCCGTGAACAAGGACGTGTTCCTGGCGACGATGCAGAAGTGCATCCTGGCCGGTGACGTGGCCAAGGCCGTGAAGATGTGCTCGGCGGCGAATGCTCCGCTCGCTCGCATCGTGCAGGCCGGTCTCGTCAAGGTGAACCGCCCCGACGAGGAAGTTCAGGCAGCAATGGATGAGGCTGCTCTCATCGAAATGCCGAAGATCAACAAGCGCACGGGCTTCCTGGCCCTCTTCGCGAACCTCGCGATGCTCTGCGGTCTGTTCGGTACCATCGTCGGTCTCATCAAGGCGTTCGGCGCCGTCGGTGGTGAATCGGTGGACCCGAGCCAGAAGGCTCGAATCCTCGCGGAAGGTATCGCCGAGGCGATGAACTGCACCGCTTGGGGTCTGCTTTCCGCCATCGTCTGCCTGATGGGCTTCGCGTTTCTGAACGGCAAGACCCAGTCGGTGGAAGACGACATCAACGAGGCTAGCGTTCGTGTGCTCAACCTCGTGGTCGCCAACCGTCAAAAGGTGAACCTCCAGGGTGTGGAGCAAGCTGCCTGAGTGACTGAGGGCTCCGGGTCCGACGGTCTCACCTCGCACTACGCGGGGAACGGATCGCCGGACCCGTTGTCCGAAGTCCAGCAGCCCCCTGGAAGACTCACCCAAGTATTGTTTTAGCGAGGAGCGAACATGGCCGGTATTGACACTGGTGGTGGACACGGTGGAAAGCGTTCCAGCAACCACGAAATTCCCCTGATCCCATTCATCGACTTCCTCCTGTGCCTCGTGATGTTCCTGCTGGTGACGGCCGTGTGGAACCACATGGCTCGCATCGAAGCAGATGCGAAGGTTCCCGGTCCCCCGAAGGACGACGAGCCTCAGGACATCAAGAAGGAGAAGGAGCTTCACGTCGAGATGCGCGGCGAGCGCAAGTTCCAGCTCGTGTGGAAGGAAGGGTCCACCGTCATCAACACGATCGACGTCGATCGCAAACCGGTACCCGTGGGTAAGAGCGGAGACGTGACCTACCCAGACCTCGCCAAGAAGATCGAGTCGGAGTGGAAGGCAAACGGTTCGCACCGCGCTGCCACCGACAAGAAGTTCGATCGTGCGGTCCTTCACACGGACAACTCGACGGCCTTCGCCGATGTCGTCGGCGTTCTCGACGCCGTCTACACACCCGAGCGGGAATTCACCGCTGGGGGCGCCTCGGAAACTGTTCCGGCCTTCGCCGTGACGTTTGCAGTCAACTGAGGAACTGATTCATGTCAGGCGATAAACCTCTCAGTCGTTTTCATCAGCCGATCCAGGTTCCTGGGCGGCGGCTGATGCACCACGTCAACCCCACCTTCGTTCGCAAGAAGGTCGTCGGTGGTGGCGGGCGTTCGATGAACCAAGAGATCCCGCTGATCCCGTTCATCGACTTTCTCCTCTGTATCGTGCTCTTCCTCCTCGCCAGCTTCTCGGCAACAGGTGAGCTTCCGCTCGACAAGAACGTGAAGCTGCCGAGCGCAGAGAACGCTGTCGACATGATCGAAGCGCCCATGGTGGCGGTCACTGGAACCCAGATTCTGGTCGATGGCATCCCCGCTGGCAGCACCCGCGCCATCGTCGATGCCAACCGATTGCAGAAGGTCGAAGAGCTCGGCAACATCCTGAAGAACAAGCGCGAGCTTTGGAAGCAGGTGAACCCGGGCAAGCCGTTCCCTGGCAACGTCATCCTGCAGGTGGACAAGCGCGTTCCGGCTCTCGTGGTCAAGAGCGTGTTCCAGACTGCTGCATTTGCCGGCTACCCCGCTGTCAGCTTCATGGTTGGCAAGCTCGGTAAGAGCGGCGAGTAATTCGAGCCCCTCAGCGGACTGAACCATTCGGTCTGCTGAGGTACGAGACGAACGCCGGAGGAGCGAGAGCTTCTTCGGCGCTGTCGTATCAGGCGGCCGCATCCGCTGCCGTAGTCGTTTCCAGCTTTACCATGTCCCGCGATCGTCAACCTGGTCTTCCGTCGCTGAATGAAGCGCGCGCCGACCGCAGGCGCCAGCTTGCCACCGGCAAGAGCCGCATCGGAGCCTTGCCTCCGCAGTTCTTTCTTTGGACGGCGGTCATCTTCCTCACCTTCGGTATCTTCTACTACCGGAAGTCGCAGAGCGAGCTCGAGGCAGCGCGCGCCAAGCTCATGGCGAAGCAGCGGGCCGTAGCCACCACGCTCGGCCCGAAGCTGCTGCCGATTCGCGACAAGGTGGAAGCGTGGGCAAAGGAGTTAGCGGGTGGCTACAAGGGCGACTACATCGCCCGGGGCCTGGAAGAAAAGGAGCTCGCTGAGACTCCGGGAATCTACTTGCGGCTCCCGATGAGCGACGCGAAGGACCCCGACAAGCTGCGCTCTGCTGCGGCCGACTCGCTCAGGGATGCGTTCACCGCTTGCCTGTTCCGGGACAAGCGCGCCACGGATCCTTCGATGGGCAAGGCGTGTGAGCGGAGCCAAGATTGCGAGCCTGGAGAGCTCTGCAACGAGTACGGCGTTTGTCGCCGGCCGTCCCAGCCGTTCAACATGCGGCTGGTGTATCGGGCGCTGTCGGTTCTTTCGACGAAATGGACCGACGAGGTGCACGAAGCGCGGAATGAGTACGCCATCAGTGCCTATGAGGGCGGGCTCGACAGCGTGACTCGAGTGGACATCCCGGTGGCGGTCGACGTGTTTCAGCGGGCGCGCTTCTTCACCCTCGTTTTGGACGAGGAGCCGAAGGATGGCCTTCCGGAAGCCGTGCCCGAGTCGGACGAGACGGATCAGGAACGGCTCCAACGCAGCGACCACTACGCGCGCGTTGGGATCTGGGATCTCCGCACCGACGAGCAGTTGGTCCGCCTGCGCGCTCGAGCGACGGGTGAGCTGCGGGACGTTGGAACACGTACCGTGCGAGGAGCGCGAGCCACAGCGACTCGTCAGCGCCAGGTCAAGAGTTGCGGGCTCGCGCTTACGGTTCGCCAACAGGTGCGCTCGGCGAGTCCTTCTGCCGAAGGGACGGACCAGCAGGGTACATCCGAAGCGGAGTCGCCGGAGCGGGAAAAGGGTCCCGAATCGCCCGAGCCGGGCGGCGCGAAGACCGACCCGGCCGAATAGCGCCGACAGCGTCCGATTGGCTTTCCCGGGGAACTACGCGGAAAGGCCGTTGTCGGTGAATAGCAGGGCGCAGACGAAGCGTCCCCGAAGTAACGACGTGCCGCCCACGCACGGCCGGGACGTGCGATTCGCGTCCGACCGAACGGGGTGGATCACAAACCGATGACTTTCCTGGGGCTTAGCCGGGGAGGTTCGTCTGCGAATTGGCGACACGCGGTTGGGCCCGCCTGAGGGCACCCGTCACCGAGGAGGAGCTACATGGCTAGCATCGAAACCAGTGGGCGGGGAAGCGCTCGTGCGATCAACCACGACATCCCTTTGATCCCCTTCATCGACTTCCTGCTGTGTTTGGTGATGTTTCTTCTCGTGACCGCGGTGTGGTCGCACATGGTGCGGCTCGAAGCGGACGCGCAGCTGCCAGGTGTGTCCGAAGCGGGTGGGGCGACGAAGCCTCGGGAGCTTCAGGTCGAGGTTCGTGGTGAGCGCGCCTTTCGATTGTTCTGGAAGGAGGGTGACACGGTGATCAGCAGCCGCGACGTCGTCCGACACGCAGTCGCGACCGCGTCGGGAGACGTGACTTATCCGGGCCTCGCTCAGGCCGTGCGCGAGGAGTGGAATGCTCACGGTACTCATCGCTCGCCGACGGACCGGAACTTCGATCGCGCCGTCGTGCACACGGACAACTCGCTTCCGTTCGGCGAGTTGGCGGGAGTGATGGACGCTCTCCAGGCCCCGGAGCGAGAGTTTACCGAAGGTGCGAGCGCACGCCGCGTCGCGGCGTTTCACGTCGCTTTCGCGTCGCGCTGAAGCCGGCGGCCGAAGCCTCCCCCGCCGGGAGTTTCGATCCGGACCGTACCGCCGGCGCGCACCCGAGCGCTGACACGCTCCGGGACGGGTTTGCCCTCGATGAAGTTCCTTCCCGGCGCGCCCGAGCCGCCGCCTCGGAGGCCGAAAGGGGCCGTGGTACGGCGCCCGCTCAAAATCGCGACGTCCGTTGGTTGGAGCATCTCGATCTCGCGGCACACGCCGTCACCGCCCGGGAATTGACCGTCACCGCCGGAACCGCGGCGAATCGAAAATTCGAGGAGCCGAACCGGGAAGCGACTCTCGAGCACCTCGGGATCGGTGATCCGCGTGTTCGTCATGTGGCTGTGCACGCCGGATGCTCCCGGGTACCCGTCTCCTGCGCCAACCCCGCCGGCGAGGGTCTCGTAGTAGCCGAAATGCTCGTTGCCGAAGGTGAGGTTGTTCATCGTTCCTTGGCTTGCCGCCGCGCGCCCGGCTGCACCGAGGAGGACGTCGACGATGCGCTGCGAGGTCTCGACGTTGCCACCGGCGACAGCGCGTGTGGAGCCGGGTGAGAGAAGCGAACCCTCCGGAATGAGAAGCTCCACGGGCTGCAGACACCCCTGGTTCAAGGGGATCGGCGCCGAGATCAGAGAGCGCAAGAAGTAGAGAACCGCAGCCACGGTCACGGCACGCGGTGCGTTCAGGTTGTTCGGTTGCTGCGTTCCCGTACCCGAAAAGTCGATCGTCATCCGCCGCCCCTGTACGCGGAGGGTGACTTGGAGCGGGGTGCCGTCGTCGAGGCAATCGCCAAAGGTGTGGTCGCCGTCGGGTAGTTTCTCGATTTCGTCGGCAACTTTCGCCGCGGCGTGCGCCCGGAGGTAGCCCATGTAATCGTGCACCAGCTCGAGGCCATAGCTTCGAGCGAGACCGAGGAGGAGTGTTTGCCCCATGCGGTTGGCCGCGATTTGTGCCTCCAGATCCGCCAGGTTGTCGGCTGGATTCCGCGCGGGGTAGGGGCCTTCCGTGAGTGCGCGCTCCACCAGATCTCGCTCGAACCTTCCGCCGCTGACGATGCGGAGCGCCTGAAAAACGACGCCTTCTTGGTCGAGAGATTCGGAGAAGGGGGGCATCGAACCGGGGGTTAGCCCACCGACGTCCGCGTGATGCCCGCGGCTCGCGGTGAAAAAGCAGAGCTCGTTCCTCTCGTCGTGGACCGGCGTCACGACGGTGATGTCGGGGAGATGCGAGCCTCCGAGCGCGGGAGCATTCGTGACGAAAACGTCCCCCGGCTCCATCTCGGGGTGGGCCTCGACGACCGCCCGGACACTCTCCCCCATCGCGCCGAGGTGCACGGGGATGTGCGGCGCGTTGGCCACGAGGTGGCCGTTCCGATCGAATACCGCACAGGAGAAATCGAGGCGTTCCCGAATGTTCGTGCTGAGGCTCGTGCGCCTCAGAACCTCCCCCATTTGCTCGGCGATGGACATGAAAAGGTTGCCCATCACCTCGAGCAAGACAGGATCCGGACCCGCATCGATGGGGCCGGGGCCCACTGCGCCGGCCAGCGGACGCTCGGCCGCTTCGCTTCGACGGGCTACCAGGATCTCCTCTCCCACCTCGAGGTGGAAACCAGGTTCAATCACCAACGTTCCCGTTTGATCCAGCAAGAGCAGGGGGCCCTCGAGCTGGGCGCCTCGGGGCAGCGCCTCGCGGTGATGAACGGGCACGTCGTCGAGGAAGCGATCTCTGTACCAGAGCCTCTCGTGGCGCAGAGGCTCGGGGACGGGGGCATTGGATGCCAGCGTGTGCTCCGGAGCCGGCGCGCGCGAATGGCCGACGACCTGCACGCGTGCCTGCATGATTTCGATGACCGCGTCGGGACGCCGGTAGCCGAAGCGAGCCTCGTGGAGCTCGTGGAACCGCTCGGTGAGCTCTTCGGCGGAGCTCACCTGGAGAGTCAGGGGAGCTTCCGTGCCCCGATAGCGCAGGTCCACACGCCGCACGACCGAGAGCCCCTCGTCGGACAGGCCGTCGGCGATCAAGGTGTCGCGCCCCTGCCGTTCGAGATTTCGGAAGTGCTCTTCGAGTCCTTCGAGCGCGCCGCTCGTCAGGGGCACCCGTCCCCCGTCGTGCTCGCCATCGAAGGTCACGTCCGCCAGCCCCATGCCGTAGGCCGACAGGACTCCTGCCAGTGGGTGAAACAGGATCGTGCTCATTCCCAGGGAGTCGGCCAGAGCGCAGGCGTGCTGGCCGCCGGCTCCACCGAACACGAAGAGCGCGTAGTCACGGACGTCCACGCCCTGCGAAACGGAAACCTGGCGGATCGCCTCGGCCATGTTCGTATTGGCGATCTCGAAAAAGCCCTGCGCGACCTGTTCGGCGCTGCGCGGCGACTCGGGAGTCGACAGCCGCTCGGCCAGCGCTTCGAGTGCTCGGCGGGAGCGGGCTTCGTCGAGGGGGAAGGGGAAGCGATCCGACTGCAGGCGTCCGAGGACGAGATTCACGTCCGTGAGAGCGATTTGTGTGCCGTCTTTCGATCCGTAGCAGAGGGGTCCTGGGCTGGCGCCCGTACTCTCGGGGCCGACGCTTAGACGGTATCCGTCGTAGCCGCACACCGAGCCGCCGCCGGCGGCCACCGTGTGGATGCTCATCATCGGGGCGACGATTCGCACGCCAGCCACTTCGGTTTCGTAGACTCGGTCGAGCTCGCCATCGTATCGCGAGACGTCCGTCGAGGTGCCTCCCATGTCGAAGCCGATCACTTTCGGAAAACCCCGCCGTTCGGCGATGCGCGCGTACCCGACCACTCCTCCCGCAGGACCGCTCAAGATTGCGTGAGGGCCTCGAAACCGCGCGGCGTCCGTGAGTCCGCCGCTCGACTGCATGATACGGAGGCTGCTACCTGGAAGCTCCGCGTGCAGCGCCTCCAGATAGTTTCGGATCAAGGGTGTGAGATAGGCGTCGATACTGGCGGTGTCGCCTCGCGCCAGCATGCCGAGCTCGGACGCCACTTCGTGGGAGAGTGCCACGTGGGAGAATCCCGCTTCCTCGCAGGCTCGTCCGATGCGGAGTTCGAGCTCCGGGTTGGCGTATGCGTGGATCACGACGATAGCGACACTCTCCAGCCCCCGGCGTCGAAGCTCTGCGCAGGCCTCGGTCACGTCTGCATCCTGCGGCGCCGACAGGATCGAACCATCGGGACCAATTCGCGCGTCGAGCTCGACGACGTGATCGTACAAGAGCTCGGGCTTGTGCACGTTCAGGTTGAAAAGCTCGGGGCGCGCCTGGGTTCCAATCTCGAGCAGGTCCCGAAAGCCGCGCGTGATGATCAGACCGCTGGGGGTTCCTTTGCGTTCGAGGAGCGCGTTCGTGGCCACCGTGGTTCCCATCCGGATGTCGCACGGGGGGATGGGGGCCGAAGGCTCGACCCCGAGGATCTGGCGGATCCCTTCGAGCGGAGCTCGGTCGGAGGACAGCACCTTGGCGACGCGAAGCACGCCGGTGTCCGGGCTGCGTCCGATGCAGTCCGTGAAGGTGCCCCCGCGGTCGATCCAGAACTCCCAGCGCATGTTCATCGCCTTTATCACCTCTCCGGCTCCGCGCGCGCTCGACAGGCGTTTCCAGTGGCCTCGAGCCGCTCACCGCCGACTCTGCCTGCTCGAGGCGCTTCAGCCTTCACGCGCTTGCTCGAGTACGGCCGAACCGCGGCTCTCGACGACCTCTCAATTCGAGGTCGGAACGTAGCGGAATACGAGCTTCTTGCCCTGGAAGGGGCTTTGGGTGCCCTCGGCCGCGGGATGATCGGGGTCGAGCACCACGTCGATGATCGCCTTGCCACCCTTTTCGAGTGAGCCGAACAGGAGCTCGCCGCTGAGCGGTCGTTTCACCTCGTCCTGAATCAGGCGGGCGAGCGGGCGGGCGCCGTTGTCCGGGTCGTATCCCTTTTCGGCGAGATACTTCCTAGCGGCGGGCGTCAGCTCGATCTCCACTTTGCGTTCCGAAAGCTGGCTCTCGAGCTCGCGCATGTTCTTGTCGACCACGAGCTCCATCACCTCGTGCGACAGGGGATCGAACGGAATGCGTGCATCGAGTCGGTTGCGGAACTCGGGGCTGAACGTCGCCTTGAGGGCGCGCTCTTCTTGACCCTTGCTGCTGCGGTGCCCGAAACCGAGCGGGCGACGAGCCAGCTCTTCCGCTCCGACGTTGCTCGTCATGATCAGAACGACGTGACGAAAGTCGGTCTTCTTGCCGTTGTTGTCGGTCAGCGTTCCGTGGTCCATCACCTGAAGGAGCACGTTGAATACGTCGGGGTGCGCTTTCTCGATCTCGTCCAGCAACAGAACGGCATGCGGGGTCTTTGCGATCGCTTCAGTGAGTAACCCTCCGCGATCGTACCCGACGTAGCCCGGAGGGGCGCCGATCAACCGCGAGACCGTGTGCCGCTCCATGTACTCGCTCATGTCGAAGCGTAGCAGCTCGATGCCCATGGTGGCCGCGAGCTGCTTGGCCACCTCGGTCTTGCCCACGCCGGTAGGGCCGGTGAAGAGGTAGGAACCGATAGGCTTTTCCGGAGGACGCAGGCCCGCGCGCGAGAGGCGAATCGCCGTTGCGAGCTCCTCGATGGCGCGGTCCTGTCCGAAGACCACGCGCTTCAGATCCACTTCGAGGGCCTGCAGGGCTTCCTTGTCGCTGGTCGACACCTGCCGCGGCGGGATCTGCGCCATCCTCGCGACCACATTTTCGATGCGTTCGACGGTCACTGTCGCGCCCGGTCCGTCGTCGAGCTTCGCGTCCGCTCCCGACTCGTCGATCAGATCGATGGCTTTGTCGGGGAGCTTGCGATCGTGGAGGTGCCGCTCGGAAAGGGTGACCGCGCCCTCAACTGCCGCCTCGTCGTAGGTGACCCCGTGAAACTCCTCGTAGCGCGGCAAGAGCCCCTTGAGAATGCGCACGGTTTCTTCGGAGCTCGGCTCGAGCACTTCGATCTTCTGGAAGCGCCGGGCCAGGGCTCGGTCTTTTTCGAGATGGCTCCTGTATTCTTCGAAGGTCGTCGCACCGATGCAGCGCAGTTTGCCACTCGCGAGCGCCGGCTTCAGCAGATTGGCCGCATCCATCGTGCCGCCGCTGGCGGCGCCCGCCCCGACGACCGTGTGCATCTCGTCCACGAAGAGGATCGAGCCTTCCTTCGATTCGAGCTGCTTCAAAACTCCTTTGATCCGATTCTCGAAGTCGCCGCGGAACTTCGTGCCGGCGAGGAGCGAGCCCATGTCGAGGGCAAAGACCACCGCGCCGGACAGGGGCTCAGGGACCTCTCCGGCGACGATTTTCGCCGCGAGACCTTCCACGATCGCGGTCTTCCCGACGCCTGCGTCGCCAACGAAAATCGGGTTGTTTTTGCGTCGTCGCGCCAGCACCTGGATCGCGCGGCGGATTTCTCGTTCACGGCCGACCAGCGGCTCGATGTCTCCGGCCTTCGCGCGCTCGTTCAGGTTGACCGCGAAACGTCCGAGCGGATCTTCTTCGGGCTCTTCACCTTCGGGTGGGGCCGGCCCAGTCGACTCCTCTTCTTCGGCTGGTGTCAGCGGCGAGCCGGAGTCGTCCTTCGACACCCCGTGCGAGATGAAACTGACGATGTCGTATCGAGTCGTACCGCACTCACCGAGGGCGGTGACCGCGTGCGAGTCGATCTCCGAGAAGATCGCCACGAGTACGTTGTAGCCCTTGAGCTCTTCCTTGCCGCTGGATTCGACGTGCCACGCAGCTCGCTGCAGTACGCGCTGAAATCCCCGCGATGGAGTCGGCACGACGTCTTCGCCCGCCGGCACGGCGGTGAGCTCCTCGTTGAGGACGTGTTCGAGCGTCTTCTTCAGTTGCTCGACGTTACCACCCGCTTTGGTGATCACCCGTGCGGTTTCCTGATCGTGCGCAAGCGCGAACAAGAGGTGCTCGACCGTGATGAGCTCGTGTCGGCGCCTCTGCGCCTCGTGGGCGGCCAGGTTGAGGGCGATTTCGAGTTGCGTGCTCAGCTTCATGACTCGCTCCTCGCCATCCTACCCCTCGAACCCTTCCGGTTCTGCGGTGCAGCGCAGGGGATGACCATTTTCCTTGGCATAGGCCATCACCAAGTCGACTTTCGACTCGGCCTCGTCCCTCGTGTAGGTGCCCACGACCCCCCACCCCCGATGGTGGACGTGCAGCATGATCTGAGTCGCCTCGGTCATGCTCTTGTGGAAGAACTTGAGCAAGACGTGCACGACGAACTCCTGGGTCGTGTAGTCGTCGTTATGGAAAACGACGACGTACCGGCGAGGCTGTTTCGTGCTCGGTCGCTCGTCGAGGGCGAGATCTCCCTCGTGCTTTGGGTGGGTGCTCTTTTTCGTCGCCATTCACTCGCCGGGAGTTCGGCCCCATTGATCTTGTGTCCGGGTTGGTGCGCTGTCGACCCCTCCATGGACAGCCACTCGTTCTGACGGCCCTGCGCCCTCCGAGTGGCTGTCGGTCCCAGGGCCACAAAACGCAACCACCCGAGGCCCGAACGCATGGCGCGGAGGTCCCGGGTGGGGCATGGGCGTACCCGATCGGAGCGTTGGCCGCGGCGGGGTGCCTGGCGTAGCTCGTCTTGGAAATCAGGTCGCGGTCTTTGGCGGGGTCTTGGGCTTGTCCTGCGCGGCGTTCTCGGCGGCGCGCTGGAGTTCCCATTCGGCGTTCTTCTTGGCGCGGCGGCGCTTTTCGCGACGGCGTGCTCGGCTGTCTTGCGGGCTCGACATATTCGCTGACTCCTGGGTGGACGGAAATTCCGTCGACGAGTTGAAAATAGCGGCGACGCGGGTCTTGTCCTGCGCCGAAGAAAATGACGGTCCGCCCTCCTACTAGAGGATGGGGCGGAGCGCTAGAGCTCGGGCCGCCCCCCGCATCGCTGGGTTGAAAAAGTTGGGCTGCCGGCAATCGGCGCAGCTGATCATCCCTGTAGTCAGACGGTCCAGGTATTGCCCGAGCGAAGGAGAGCGTTCAGGTCGGCCGTCTTGGTGCTCTGGGCCTTTTCGCTCTGGTGCCGAAGGGTTTCGTCATAGGTGGGCCGCTCGGCGGCGAAGAGCACCCCGAGTGCCACCGGGAACTGCGGAAACGGCATCCGCGCCAGCAGGTAGGCGAGCATGGGGTTGGTCTCGTCGTGAACCAGCACGTCCTCTTCGGTAATCGTCCGACCGGACTTGTCGGTCTGGCCGAGAGTCACGACCTCGAGCGCCATGGTGTGGGGGTTCAGGCGAAGACCCTTTTCGTGCTCCTTGCCGAAGAGGAGAGCCTTCCCGTGCTCGACGCGGAGCTGGTGGTCGTCCTTGTTCTCTTTGGCGCGGAACGACTCGAACGCGTTGTCGTTGAAGACGTTGCAGTTCTGATAGATCTCCATGAACGCCGACCCGCGGTGTCCGGCAGCCCGCCGAAGCACCTGAGCCAGGTGTTGCGCTTCCGTGTCGATCGAGCGGGCGACGAAGCTGCTGTTCGCGCCGAGAGCGAAGCTGGCCGGGTCGACCGGTTGATCCGCCGAGCCGAGCGGAGTGCTCTTGGTCACCTTGCCGTACTCGCTGGTAGGCGAATACTGGCCCTTGGTGAGCCCGTAGATCCTGTTGTTGAACATCAGGATCTTCACGTCCAGGTTGCGCCGGAGGCAGTGCAAGAGGTGGTTGCCGCCAATGCTGAGCCCATCGCCGTCACCCGTCGCGAGCCACACGCTCAGCTTGGGGTTCGCGACCTTGATGCCCATGGCGAACGCGGGCGCGCGGCCGTGAATCGTGTGAAACCCGTACGTGTTCATGTAGTACGGGAAGCGGCTGCTGCAGCCGATGCCGCTCACCCAAACGATCTCGTGGAGATCCAGGCCGAGCTCTGGCATCACCCGCTGCACGTTGGCGAGGATCGAGTAGTCGCCACAGCCGGGGCACCAGCGGACATCCTGGTCGGTGGCGAAGTCTTTGCGCGTGAGCTTGGTGGCTTCGATGACGTTCGACATGGCCTCAGCTCTCCATGATCTGGCGGATCTTGCTTTCGATTTCGGTGATCCGGAAAGGTTGGCCCTGCACCTTGGCGTAACTCTCGGCGGGGACCAGATAACGGCTACGGAGCAGGCTCGACAGCTGCCCCAGGTTCAGCTCCGGCACCAGGATGCGATCGAAGCGCGAGAGCACCTCGCCGAGATTCCTGGGGAGCGGGTTCAGGTAGCGGACGTGGGCATGCGAGACGTCGAGACCGCGAGCACGGCAACGGCGCACGGCCTCACGAATGGCGCCGTAGGTCGAACCCCAGCCGAGCACGAGCAGCTTGCCACTGTCCGCACCCTCCTCGATCTTCTGCTCGTCGACGAAGTCGGCGATGCGCTCGATTTTCTCGGCGCGCACCCTGCACATCTTCTCGTGGTTCTCCGGATCGTAGGAGATGTGGCCCGAGTCGTAGTCCTTCTCCAGACCTCCGATCCGATGGGTGAGACCTGGCGTTCCTGGGATGGCCCAGGCGCGGGCGAGCGTCGCTTCGTCCCGCAAGAAGGGGTGGAACCCTTCGGGGTCAGTGCGAAACTCGATGTCGATCTTCGGTAGCTCCGCGACGTCGGGGATCTGCCAAGGCTCGGTGCCGTTGGCCAGGTATCCGTCGGTCAGGAGGATCACCGGAGTCATGAACTTGGTCGCGATGCGGACTGCCTCGATGGCCATGTAGAAGCAGTCCCCGGGGCTCTGGGCAGCCAGAACCGCAACCGGAGCCTCTCCGTTGCGACCATGGAGAGCCTGGAGCAGATCCGCTTGCTCGGTCTTGGTGGGGAGGCCCGTGCTCGGCCCACCGCGCTGGATGTTCACGATCACGAGCGGAAGTTCAGTCGCGACGGCAAGTCCGATGGCCTCGGCCTTGAGCGCCATGCCGGGACCGCTGGTCGCCGTGACGCCGATGTTACCGGCGTAAGAGGCGCCAATGGACGCGCAGACGGCCGCGATCTCGTCCTCCGCTTGAATCGTCGTGACGCCGAAAGCTTTGTGCTTGCTCAGCTCGTGCAGCACGTCGCTCGCTGGAGTGATCGGGTAGGCGCCGAGCACGAGGGGGCGCTCGGCGAGCTGAGCTGCGGTGACGAGGCCCCAAGCCGTAGCGGTGTTTCCGCCGATGTTGCGGTACAGGCCCTTCTCGACCGGAGCGCTCGGCACCTCGTAGCGGAAGTGGGCGATTTCAGCGGTCTCGCCGTAGGCATGACCGGCCTTCAGAGCGAGCTGGTTGGCGGCGACCACCTCGGCGCGTCGAGCGAACTTCTTTTCGATCCATCCCAGAGTGGCGGCCGGATCCCGCCCGTAGACCCAGAACATCAGACCCAGAGTCCAGAAGTTCTTGCAACGATTGGCCTCCTTCGTGGAAAGCCCCGTTTCCTTCACGGCGGCTTGCGTGAGCTTCGTGATGTCAATCGAAAGCAGGCTGTATCCGGTGAGGCTTTCGTCCTCGAGGGGATTTTTTTCGTACCCGGCCTTCTTTAGGTTCGCGTTCGAAAACGCGCCGCTGTTCACGATCAAGAGGCCGCCCCGCTTCAGGTCCTTGAGGTTCGTTTTGAGGGCCGCGGGGTTCATCGCGACGAGCACGTCGGGCGCGTCGCCGGGGGTGAAGACGTCCTCCGAAGCGAAGTTGATCTGGAAGCCCGAAACCCCGTAGGTCGTGCCGGCGGGTGCCCGGATCTCCGCTGGAAAATCGGGGAAGGTGGCGAGATCGTTGCCCGCGAGGGCGGTCGACGAGGTGAACTGATCGCCGGTGACCTGCATGCCGTCGCCCGAGTCGCCGGCGAAGCGCACCACGGCGCCTCGCAGCTTCTGTGGCTGATGGATGTCGCGGGGCGTGGCGCCGTCGGGGACAGACGGAGTGGCCGTCTCGGTTGCCATGTCTTTCGTGTACTCCGAAAAGAAGGCCTAAAAAGTGGCCTCAAATGAGAATTCGCACTCTCGGTTCGGGAAGTTCCAGGGGAACGGGGATCGCCTCGATTGGGGGCGGGGAGCGTAGTGCTCCCGCGTGGTCCTGTCGTGCGGCGGATTGAACGCCCCACGGGTGCGGGATATGTACTACACTTTTCCGATGGGGAATATCAAGAACGCTCTCTAGGGCACTCTTCCGCTGGCGCCAATACGGGCGAATGGGGCGGTTGAGGGGAGTCCTGGGCACCGGTTCGGGGAGCCGCGTGCTCAGGGGGTGGGAGGATGACGCAGGACCCGGCACAGGGCGAGCTCGATCGCCCCGGCGGATCCACTTTTTTCAATGCATCAGGGGCACTTGGCGTGGCGCTCGATCATCGCGCCGAGGCGCGGTGCAGCTGCCTCGACGTGTTTTTGTGCGGTCGGGCGAAGCTTTTGATACGTCTTCTGGATTACCGCGCGCTGGGCGTTCTTCGCCCGAGCATCGGTAACCGCGAGGAGAGCCTCCGCCATCCGACCTTGGTTGGACTCGATGTGGGTCTTCGGTCCTTTCCCCTGCTCGAAAGCCTCTTGGTACAGGGGGTTCAGGGCGACCAGGAACTCATCGAGGAGGTGATCTACCACCTGATTCAGGAAGCCCGGCTTGATGCCCTTGACGATCTTGTACGCGCCCTTGACCGCGACGCCACTGAGCCCGCCCTTGTCGGCCACCTCGGCGTCGAGCACCTGGAGGGCGTCGTCGATCACTGCTTGCCGCTTTCCATCCTGCTGGATCTGTTCGGCGAGACTTTCCACTGCCATCGCTGTTTCCTCGAAAATTTCTCTGAGTTGTTTACCGGTCCATGCCCACAGGAGCCGCCACGAACGGGCCTCTGGCACGCGAGTCATGGCCTTCATGAAGGCCCACAAACCAGTGCGAGCAGCCCCCTAGCACCGCCGCGATCGAGTGTCGACCGGGCGTACCGTCCCGCGCGGGCCTCGAGCGACTGGGTTCCTGACGGCATCTTCGTAGTCGGGTTACTTGGCCCCAGGGCTTGACCGCGAGGGCTCCGAAGTGCGCAAATACGCAAAGCAAATGCAAGCCGCGTGTGGCGCGCCCCGGGGTCGGAGTCTGCTACATGTTGGATTCGAGCCAGGCCCGTCCGCCTGGACGTCAATGACCAGCACGTTCACCAAAGGCACCCGACTCGGCGACTGTGAGTTGCTCGTTCGCATCGGACGGGGCGGGATGGCGACCGTCTGGGTAGCGAAAAAGCACGGCGCAACCCCCGCCGACGACCGACTCGTCGCCGTGAAGGTGATGCACGCGGATCTCGCCGAGGAATCGCGGTTCGTGGAAATGTTTCGGGCAGAAGTCAGCCTCGCCCGTGCGATCGATCATCCGAACGTCGTTGAGGTTCACGGCGTTGGGGAGCACGCGGGCGTCATGTACATGACCATGGAGTGGCTCGAAGGGGATTCGCTCCACACCATCATCGCGGAGGCGGGCAAGCGTCGGGCGATTCCCCCCGAAATGGCCGTGAAGATCATCGCCGAAGCGGCGGCCGGGCTTCATGCCGCGCACGAGCTTCGTGATCCAGACGGCTCTTTGCTCGGAGTCGTCCACCGGGATGTGTCTCCGCAGAACATCCTGATCGCGACCGACGGCGTCGTGAAGCTGGTCGACTTTGGCGTTGCCAAGGCGGTGGGACACCTGAGCGAAGGCACGCGGGCCGGTCAGCTCAAGGGGAAGTTCGGATACATGGCGCCGGAGCAGGCGACGGGTCGTCCCGTCGATCGGCGGGCAGACGTCTTTGCCCTCGGCGTCGTGCTCTACGAGCTCACCACGAACCAGCGCTTGTTCCGTGGAGAAAACGAAGTCGAAACGCTCCACAAGGTGGTTTCCGGCGAGATTGCCCCGCCGACGCGGCTCGATCCCGGGTACCCGCCGGCGCTCGAAAGAATCGTGCTTCGCGCCTTGGAGCGCGACGTCGACCGACGCTACCAAACGGCAGCTGAGCTCGAGAGTGATTTGCGAGGCTACCTTCGCGCCGAGCAGATCGTCGTGCCAGGCTCGGGGATAGCCGGGCTCCTCAAGCGAGTCTTGAGTACGCGCATCGAGCAACGGCGACGCGTCATTCGCAAGGCTGTGAAATCCCTCGGCGCTTCCGGAGACGTCGAGCCCGATCTCATTCCCGTCGAGCCGGCGTTTACTCCAACGGGAAGCAACCCGCTCGACATCCCGTCCGTCACGGGAATGTCTCAACTGACGAGTATGTCGCAGGTCGCGTCTCTCGAGCGAGGCAGGGCCCGCGCGCCTCGCCTCGCCCTACGTCGGCTCGTTCGAAAGGCGGGAGGGCGAGGTCCGTTCATTGGCTACTGTGTGGGAGTGTTCGGTCTCGTGGCGGGAGCGCTGCTAGCGCTGTTCGGTGGACGAGAAGAGCCACCCCCGCCCGCGCCAGCGAGCACCTCGTTGACGCCCGTGCGAGTGGAGGCGCGGTCTGCTCGCCCTGAGGCCTCGGATGTTTCCTCCGGGGAATCGGGCAAGGGCAAGATCCAGCTCGAGGATATCGACGGGAAGGTCAGTTTGGACGAGCTGGAAGCGGGCGAAGGCGAGCGGTCGCCCAAGCCCGCACCCAAAGACGACCGGCCCACGAAGAATGAGTGAGAGATTTCCTTGTTTATGGTGATCACTGTCGCGCACGTCGCTCGAGATGATCGCGGGTTCCCGCTCTCGGCGGCCTCGCAAGGAGCAATGGTGCATGCTAGCAAGTCGCCCTTCGGACGCCGAACCGCATCCGACCCGTTGCCTCGACGGTGCCACCACGTCGTGGAACCGAAGTCGCCGCTGAAATCGAAGTGACAACGAAACAGAAGAACACGACGAGCTCGTCCGAAGAGAACGCCCGTGCCGTCCGCATCCTGGTGGTCGACGACCAGAGGAACATGCGGACGACTCTCGCCATGATGTTGCGAGGTGCCGGCTACGACGTGGACGAGGCTGAAGACGGCGCCCGAGGTTGTGAGGTTGGCGCAGCCGAGGCTTACGACCTGGTCATCACCGACCTTCGCATGGGCGAGCCGGATGGAATGCAGGTCCTGCGAGCCGTCAAGGATGCGCAGCCCAAGAGCGAGGTCATCGTCATGACGGCCTACGGCACCATCGAGTCTGCCGTCGAAGCGATGCGCCTCGGAGCTTTCGATTACCTGCAGAAGCCCTTCAACGAGCAGGAGCTCTTCATGAAGGTCTTCAAGGCGCTCGAGAGTCGCAAGCTCCGCGGGCAGGTGGAAGCCTTCGCCCAGGAATTTCGCGAAAAGTACGGTTTCGAGAGCATCATCGGGCGCTCGGAGGCCATCCGGAACCTCCTGTCGCGCGTGGTGCGGGTCGCCCCGACAGACGCCACCGTACTCATCACGGGCGAGAGCGGCACGGGCAAGGAGCTCGTTGCGCGAGCCGTGCATGCGAACAGTCGGCGTGCCGACCGTCCCTTCGTTCCCGTCAACTGCGCGGCCATCACCGAGACGCTGCTCGAGAGCGAGCTTTTCGGGCACGCTCGCGGTGCGTTTACGGGCGCGGTGGCGGCGCGCAAGGGACTATTCGAGGAGGCGGACGGGGGAACCTTCTTCTTCGACGAGATCGCCGAGACCACCCTCTCGTTTCAGGCGAAGCTGCTCCGGACGATCCAGGAGGGGGAGATCCGCCGCATCGGTGACAACAAGGCGCTCAAGGTGGACATTCGGGTGATTTCGGCGACGAACGTCGACCTGCAGACAGCAGTCGAAGAGCGGAGGTTTCGCGAGGACCTCTACTACCGCCTCAACGTCGCGCGATTCAATTTGCCGCCACTGCGCAAACGGCGGGAGGACATCCCGCTTCTCACCGAATTCTTCCTGGGCAAGTACGCGCAGAAGATGGGCACACGCGCTCAGTTGGCCGACGGCGTGATGGACAGGCTGCTCGAGTACACCTACCCGGGCAACATTCGCGAGCTCGAAAACATGGTGGAGCAGGCAGTAGCCCTGTCGATCGGCGGGGTGATCACCGTCGACGACATCTTGCCCGACGCGCAACGCGAGCCAACGGAAGCCAAAGGAAGAACCCTCGCCGACATCGTCGATCGGGCGGAGCGCAGCGCGGTGGAGCAGGCCCTCCGCGAAGCGGATGGCAGTCGCGAACGCGCGGCGGAGGCTCTCAACATCAGCCCGACTACGCTCTGGCGAAAGATGACCCGCCTGGGCATTACCTACGACAATCGCTGAGGTCATCGCGGGGCGACGTGGTATTGCGCGGCCCGAGCAGACCGTGAAGACCGACTTCTTCGACTACGAGCTTCCCGAGGCACTGATCGCCGAGCGCCCTCCCGCCGCGCGGGACGGCGCGCGCATGATGATCGTCGAGGCCTCAGGCTCGAAGCACGCGCACGTCCGCGATTTTTGCGAGCTGGTCGAGCCAGGCTCGCTCTTGGTCTTGAACGAAACGCGGGTTCGACCGGCGCGACTCGAGTGCAGTCGACCGCTGAGGGCTGGAACGACAATGGGCGGCGGTCGTGCCGAGCTCCTGTTCCTCGGCGCCACCCAGCGCGGGCAGTGGAGGGCCCTTGGTAAAGCGAATCGGCCGCTCCGGGTGGGGGACGAGCTCGTGGCTCCACGCCTCATGCTGCGCGTAGCCGACAAGGAGGCCGACGGGACCTTGGTCCTCGACGTCGAAGGAGCCTTGGAGGAGGTGCTCGAGGAATTCGGGCGGATGCCGATTCCTCCGTACATGAGGCGCAAAGCCGACGGCGATGACGTCACCAGGTACCAGACGGTCTTTGCTCGTCAGCTGGGTTCGGTGGCCGCTCCCACCGCCGGGCTTCACCTGACCGAGGGCGCGCTGGAAAGGATGCGCCGCCGCGGCGTAGAGATAGGCCGTCTGACCCTCCACGTGGGCGTCGGAACGTTTCGTCCGGTGGCAGTCGACGACCTCGATGAACACGAGATGCATGCCGAATGGATCGAGGTGGGGGAGGGGCTGGCGCAGGGTGTGGCCGACACGCGTGCGCGAGGCGGTCGCGTGGTAGCGGTGGGGACGACCTCGGTGCGCGCGCTCGAATCGGCGGCGGATCCCGAACGACCGGGGCGCGTGGTGCCCTTCGTGGGCCCAACTCGCTTGTTGATTCAGCCGGGTTACCGGTTTTCCGTGGTCGACGCGCTCCTGACGAACTTCCACATGCCTCGAAGTACGCTTCTCGCGCTGGTTTCCGCGTTCGTCGGGCGAGAAAACGTCCTTTCTGCCTACCGAGAAGCGGTCGCAGCGCGCTATCGGTTTCTCTCTTACGGCGACGCCATGTGGCTTCCCTCGCGCATTCCATGACCACCCGTTTTCGCCTCGAAACCCAGTCGGGGAATGCCCGAGCCGGTGTGCTGTCCACACCCCGTGGTGAGGTGCCCACTCCGGCCTTCATGCCCGTGGGGACCCAGGCGAGCGTAAAAGCTCTCCATCCGGACGAAGTCGCGGCGACCGGCGCTCGGATGGTCATCATGAACACCTACCACTTGTGGCTAAGACCGGGCTCCGAGGTGGTGAGGGAGCTCGGGGGACTGCACGAGTTCAGTCGCTTTCCCCACGTGATCGCGACGGACTCGGGGGGCTTTCAGGCGTTTTCGCTCGCCGAGCGTACGAAGCTCAGCGAGGAAGGATTCGCCTTTTCTTCTCACTTGGATGGTTCGCGGCGGCTCCTCTCTCCCGAAGAATCGATGCGGGTTCAGGGACAGCTCGGATCGGATGTGGCTATGCAGCTCGACGTGTGTCCCCCGGGGGGAGCGCCTCGCGACGAGGTTCTTCTTGCGATGGAGCGCACGACGCGCTGGGCTCGCCGTTGTCTCGACGCGAAGGGAGAAGGGCAAGGTCTTTTTTGCATCGTTCAAGGTGGCGTCGACGCAGACTTGCGCCTCGCCCACCTTCGCGAGCTCGAAGCGATGCCCTTCGACGGCATCGCGCTCGGAGGGTTCAGCGTGGGGGAGCCTTCCGAAGCCATGCATCGAACGCTCTCCCAGGTTGCTCCTCGAGTCGATCCGGAGCGCATCCACTACTTGATGGGCGTGGGAACGCCGACCGACCTGATCCGGGCGATCGGTGTGGGGATCGACCTGTTCGACTGCGTGATGCCGACTAGAAATGCTCGTAACGGTCAGGCGTTCGTTTCCCGGGGGAAAGTCGTCATCAAGAACGCCCGCTATCGCACCGACCCGCAGGTGCTCGAGGAGGGTTGTGACTGCCCGACGTGCGTAGGAGGTTTTTCGCGCGCCTATCTCCGGCACCTGTTTCTCGCTGGCGAAATCCTGGCGCACCGCCTGCTGACTCAGCACAACCTCCGCTTCTACGCGCGCCTGACGTCCGAGGCGCGGCAAGCGATCCTCGAGGGGCGCTACGCGTCCTGGGCGGAGCAACGCCTGCGGCAGCTCGCTTCGTGATTGGCTCCCCGCCGGATCGTGGGGCTCCCAGGGGGCGAGGGCCCTGGGCTCCGCTCCCGATTCTTACGCGGCTCCGGAGCCCACGTGAGAACTGCACTCACATGGAATCATTCCCGATTGCCGCCCGGATGCTGTATCGTGGAACGTGGACGACCGCATGGCGGAGAAGAAGCAACTCGGACGGATCCTCCTCAGGCAGAAGGCGATCACGCCGGATCAGCTCGAATCGGCGCTCAGCGAGCGTGGGGGGCGCCTCGCATCGAGGCTTACGGAGCAAGGAGCGATCAGTGGGACGGCAGCGCTGCGTGCGTTGAGCGAGCAGCATGGCATCCCTGGGATCGATCTCGAGCAGGTCTGCGTGAAGCTCTCTGACCTCGAGCTTCTACCGCGTGAGATCGCTCAGAAGCACCTCATCTTGCCGGTGCTGTCGCGGGGTGACCGCCTATTCGTCGCGATGGCGAACCCCAAAGAAAAGAAGGTCATCGACGAGCTCGAATTCGTCACCGGCAAGAAGGTCTATCCGTACGTCGCCCTCGAAGGCCCCTTGGCTCGCATGATCGAGCAGGTGTACGACCGCAAGGCGCGCGGCGAAGAGTACTACGTCGGTCCATATTGCCCGCGGGAGACCCTCGACAAGCTTGGGATCGACGCCGAAGGACGGAAGGCGAGGGGCAGCGAGCCACCTCCCAGCCGCACCGCGGAGATGGACGAAGGGCAGACGCCCGCGGTGTCGTCGGATCCCCCGGCTGGGGACTCCAGCTACCAGGAAGTGGGCGACGAAGATTTCGGCGACATCTCGGCCGAACTCAGCGTGATCACCGACCTTCCCGAAAACCAGCTCGGGAGCGGGTCCGATGGGGCCAGGACCATTCTCGTCGTTGACGACGAAGCCGAAATCCGCCGCATGCTCGAGCGCCTGCTCTCCAGTCGTGGGTTCCGAGTGCTCCAGGCGGAAGCGGGCCTCACGGCGCTGAAGATGGTCAAGGAACACCCTCCCGATCTAATCGTGCTCGATGCCATGCTGCCCGAGGTGCACGGTTTCGACATTGCTCGGCGGATCAAAGGCAGCAAGCGGTACGGCGCCATCCCCATCGTCATGGTGAGCGCCGTCTATCGAGGCTGGCACTACGCCGAGGACTTGAAGCAGAGCTGCGGCGTGGAAGCCTTCATCGAGAAGCCCTTCAAGATCCAACAGGTCCTCGAGGCGGTCGATAGCGCCTTGACCGCTCAGGCCCCGAGCATCGACCCCGAGACGATGCACCTAGAGGCCGAGCAGGCCCTGACCGCGGGGGTCGCCGCCTACAAGGCGGGGGATCTGGACGCAGCTGTGGACCACCTCAGGCGGGGCGTGGACATCGACCCGCTCGCCTATCGCCTCCACTTCCACCTAGGCCTGCTCTATGGCCGCAAGGGGCTGGTCTTCGACGCCATTACGGCCCTGGAACAGGCGGTCGAGATCAACTCGAAGCACTTCCCGGCGATGAAGAATCTGGCGATTCTCTACCAAAAGGCTGGTTTCCGAAATAAGGCAGCCGAGATGTGGCAGCGTGCTCTCGTCGTCGCCCCGGATGACCCCACGCGTCAAACCATCAAGAAGCAGTTATTGAGCCTTCTCTGAAGCGTTTCGCGCTGGTGTCACCTTCGCGCTATGCTCCCGCCGCCGCCGGCGCCCCCGACCGCTCGGTGCTTCACGCATGAAGTTCGTCTGCCAGAGCTGCAAGGCCAAGTACCAGATCGCCGACGAAAAGGTGGCTGGCCGGACCGTGAAGATGAAGTGCCGCAAGTGCGGCACCGTCATCCCCATCACGGGACCCGGCTCCGAAGCCACGAAGCCGTCTGCGTCCAAGCCGCGCGCACCCGCGCCCGGACCCTCGGCGCCGAGGGCACCCGGAGGGTCGGCCCCGAACGCTTCGGCGCGGCGGGTTTCGAGGCCATCGTCACCGGGTGCGCCACCACCTTCGGACCCGAGGGCGTCGCGTCCGTCGTCACTGGGTGCGCCGCCACCCTCGGCTCCTCGGGCGCCCGTTCCCGCGCCTGCGCGCCCGCAGCCGTCGGCTCCCCGCGCCTCCGCGCCGGGCGCGCCGCCACCGTCCGCGCCAAGGGCTGCGCGACCGTCCTCCCCTGAAGCGTCGCGCCCGTCATCACCCGAGGGGGGAAGCAGGGTAGCTGCTCCGAATCCAGCGTCCCCAGCGCACGCACCGCTCGCGTGGGATCGCGCGTCTGCTCCGGGCGCCCCGGGAGGCGGGTTTGCGGCCCCGCCGACCCACGACGTTCCCGCGCCGGCGCCGGTTCCTGAGCCGGTGGCCGCTCCGGCGCCTCGCGCGGCGGCTGCTCCCGAAACACGCGCTCAGGACGTGGCGCCAGCTTCCGGAACGGCCCTCGCCGGTGCTTTCGAAACGGCGGTCGTGGGTCAGCCAGCGCAGGCGTCGTTGCCGCCGGCGGGCGATGACTGGTTTCTCGGCATCGACGGTGTGCCGGTGGGGCCCATCGGACTGACGGAAGTTCGTGCGCGCGCGGCTTCCGGGTCGGCCAACCAGGAAACCCTTGTCTGGCGCGAGGGGTTCGAGGAGTGGCTACCGCTCTCGAAGTTCCCCGAGCTGGTTGCTGTCGTCGAGGAGGGAATGTCGAGCGCGCGGGCTTCCATCGCCCCTCTGGCGGCGGCCTCCCTCGAGCAACCCGACCCCTTCGCTCCCGAAGCAAGTCCGGCGCCGTTTGCCGTGGCCCCGCCGGCGGACTCCCGACAGGTCGTCGAAGACGAGATTCCATTTGGGAAGCAGCGGTCGGGGATCAACGTGCCGGCCATCTTCGCGATGCTGATCGCGGTGGCTTTCGGCCTGACGATTGGCTTCGTTCTTTTCGGGGGGGAGCAGACTCCAGTCGCGCAAGTGCCGCCGAGCGAGGGGAAGAGCGAAGAAGAGAAAGACTCCGCAGCCCGCGCCGAGAAGGCGGATGAGGCTCGCGCGGAGGCGGCGCCGGACGAGGCGCCCTCGGAAGAGCCGGGACAGCAGGAGGGGCAACCCGCGAAGACCACTGCCGGTTCGACGACGACTCCGTCCCCGGGCAAGGCGACCCGGGCGGCGACGCCGAATGAGGGGCTCAAGGGACTGAGCGGGCTCAAGGGGTTGGCGACAGGGCCCAGCGCCGGACCGGGCGCGTCGAGTGGAGACACCACGGGTGGACGGCCCCTCGACTCATCGCAGGTGCAGAGCACGGTGAGCCGTTACACGGGAAGCGTGAAGCGCAGCTGCTGGCAGCCGGCGCTCGACACACGTGACAAGGGCGCGCCCACGTCCGCGCGTGTCTCGGTCACAATCACGGTGGGTGCGGACGGACGCGTCACCAACGCGACGACCAGTGGGGATCCTCGCGGGTATCACGGGCTTTCGACGTGCATTGCCCGGCGCGTGCGCACGTGGTCTTTCCCGAGGTCGAGCGGAACGACCACCGTGAACGTGCCTTTCGTGTTTGCCGCGCAATGAGTCCGGCGCGTGCATGTGCTCCGGCCGTCGCGGGCCCCTGGCGGGGCGAG
>JBNKGC010000070.1:0-26585 GCA_050289625.1 Polyangiaceae bacterium
TTCCGCTCCGGTGCTCGCGAAAGCCTCGCCAAACCTCAAGCTTGACGGGCGCGCGCGCGCTTAAGGTATCGGGGATGGACACGCCACAGACGTGATCAGTTGCGGCTGATTGCCCTCCTCCGTTTTGGATCCAGGGGGGGGTTCGCAGACACCCAGAATTGCGCTCGAAGGGAGGGGCATCGGCTGCTGCTGCGGCACCACCTGCGAACGCTGGCGCGCGTTCGGAGCGAGCGCACCGTGGTAGCGGATCATCCGGGGGCACCGGCATCAATTGATCGCAGCTCTGCTGCTTCAACTCTTCAACTTCGCTCACGTCCACCGCTCAGGCGTCAGGGTTGTCTGGGGACGGACCCTCAGCGAGTGGTCGCAACGTCGCCAAGACGAAGCATTGAAGCTTCTCGCCCAGAGTCTCCACAGCGAGTCATCAGCTCACTGAACACCGACGCTCGCTGCAAACTGATATACGAATTGCTCCTGTGCACGATTCTGGATGGCTCGCGGAACCACCTTGCGGACTCGTGCGATGGCCTCTGCCGGGGGCAGGCCGGTCCAGCTCAACATACTGGCGAGGATGGTGCCCGTGCGGCCGAGCCCGGCGTGGCAGTGCACCGCGACGGCAATACCTCGCCCCATATGACGTTCTATGTATCCACACAGCGTGGCCGTTGGTCCCAGGGCTGGGACTCCCATGTCGCGAATGGGGAAGTGGCGGCCAACGATGCTGAATTCCCGAAGTTTGTCTCCCGAAAATGGCTCCTCGGTCAAGGAGACCAGAACTCCGATGCCTACGGTGGCGATGGCGGTGAGGTCTTCATCCACGTTGCGGAGCAACCCTGGCCGACCCATGCCCGCCAACCGACCAGGAATGTGCCAATGGAAATGATCGGGAAGTGCTGGTGGGTCCGGCGATGGCCAACAATTGCCGGTGGCGACGAAGCGCGCAGCCAGACTGGACGGTGGCTCGGCGAAGAATTGCACCGCATCCGCCACGGGTGCCACTGTTCCGGCACACACGAAGCAGACATCGTCTGCAACGTCTCTGGCAAATTTCAAGTTGTGAGTTACCAAAACCACCGTGCCTCCGTTGCAACGATGCTCTCGGAGCGCGCCGAGGAGGACGTCCAGCTCGACAGGATGCGTATCGCGCTCGGGTTCGTCGAGAAGGAGAATCCTTTTTCCGCTTGCGATGGCTTCGCGCCAGCCATTGCCAGCCGGTTGCCCGCGCCTGACCTGCGGAGCCCAGAAGACCTCGTCCGCTGCTCGGACGACTCCTTCGATGCGAAAACCGGGCAGCGGACTGGCGCCCGCAAGGGCGCGCAACAGCTGACTCTTGCCGGTGCCCACCGGTCCCATGACAGCGGTGATCCGGCCACTCGCCACGCGCAGGTCGATACCGCTCAATACTGGGCTGTCGGGACCAAAGATGGTGCCTGCGCGAAACTCGATTGCCAGGGGGCGGTTCTGTTCGCTACTCCGGTATGCTCCTGGGAGCGACTTCACCATCGTCCCGCCCTCAGTCTCGCGGCGAGAACCTCGCCAACGGCGAGCACCGCTTCCGGCGATTCCAGGAAAGAAGAGCGGCAGTTGCACGCTGACAGCCAATCGCAGCCGATTCGGCCCTCACTTCGGGTGAGCTGAATCCACGCAGAACAGCTCAGGGCAACTGGAAACCGCTGCAGTCCAGCGTCGTGTTTACCGTGAGGCGCGACGCAGGCGCCAAGCTCGAGGTAGATATTAGCAGCGAGCGCGATTGCCAAGGTCATGGTTCGCCCTGCGCCTCCGCAATCTCCGACGCACGCAGAACAGCCGCGAGAAGGCGTTCCCGCGCCCTCACCGTAACTGGGGCCGCTGCCGAGACGTTGATCAGTGACTCGTAGAGTCCCACCACGGCAATCTCCCGGGGCGTGAGTCGCTGGACAATGCCAGCTTCGAGATGCTCGAGGTAGGCTTCCACCGCGCCTTGAGCCGCGGCGTACTCGGTGACTCGCACGAGGATCGAGTGTCCGACAGCAGGCAGCTGCGTACCCATTGCGATGGCGTCGTCGAGATAAACGGGCTTCTGGTTGCTGACGGCGAAGTTGCTCGGATGGACATCAAGGACGATGCCGCGTTCAGCGGCCAGTGCGATCGCGCCGAGCGCCGCATCAGCGTATTGTACGAGCGCGTCGCGAAGCGCGACACCGTCACCGCGGTGAGAAGCTTCGTTCATCTGTGCTCGCAGCGTCGTCCACCAGGGCGCAATGGTCCACAACCAGTAGCCCCCGTCCAAATCGGGTGTGATGACCAGAACCGTGTCTGGCGAAAGCATGGGACCGAGGGATAGCTTCGCGCCGACAGTACGGGCAAGTGCCGCTCGCGCCTCATCGCTGTCGCGAAAGCGACGGCGTGCGGAGGTCTTGAGGCACCACGACTCGACCTGGATGATGATGGCGTCGGTGCGCGCGTTACCGTCGCCCTGCCCGCGTTGTGAGAACAAGTCGTCCCGCACCTGCGCGCGGCCAATATCCAGACTCATCAACACCTCACGTCCTCGACGGTTGGGCCAAATGAACCCGCTGGAGACATCCCAGTGTGGCCATGGAGGCCGGGGACGTCCATTGCCGACCCGGTTGGCGACCGCTCGCCGCGGCGCCGGCCAGCCAGCCGTTGACGACTCAGCGCCCCCCCGATCAAAGGCGAGGGATTGGACTTCACCACCGACTGGAGGGGGGACGGCATCAGGTTCGTGTCGTTCGGCCATTGCAGCCAGGGCTCGCGCGAACTCTTCGTCATCTGCCTCATCGACCTCCAGCTCGACGACAGTTCCCTCGTCATCCCTTCCGATCCGCGTCTCTGCCGTAGGATCGGACTCGCTGGAAGCGGCCGTGAGCGGGGGAGCCCCCCCATCGCGGACACCCGCATCGCCATCAGCATCCCCGCTGACAGCAGACTCGCTGGCGACGTGGGGGCCCCCCGCGGAGACGCTTTTCGCCTTCCCCACCCCGGCTGCGCCGTCCTCATTGAACTCCGAAAGCCCCGAGAAAATGCCATCATCCGGGATGTCGTCGACCAGCTGCAGTGCGGAGCCGTTGGGCCCCTTCCGGTCGGCTCCGCGAACCTGATCAGCCAACTCCTCCGGGCCTTCGGTGAGATTCGGCAGGGACTCAACACCATGAGCCCGCACTTGCGCTTCCACGCGATCGGCCGCGGCGCGAATAGCAAGCACTGCGGTCTCGCGGATGCCGGTGGCGTTGGTCGCGCTCGTGCCGATCAGAGGCAGATCGGAGGCCCCCAAGGCGGCAGCGACTTCTTCTGGGCTCATTGCCATATCAAGGTCCTGCTTGTTGGCCTGAATGATCAGTGGGAGATTTCGTTCACAGGCAAAGGCAAGTAGACGGGCGAACCGGGGACGGGCGCGGCTCACCCCAGCGCGGGTGGAATCGCAGACAAAAACCACGGCATCTGCCCAGGACAGGATCTGGGCGCGTCGCCGAGAAAGCCCGCTCTGCCCCGGCACGGTCAACAAGTGGCAGCAGAGACGGTACCCCAGGACGAGGCCCGCATTCAGTCGCAACCAGTCGAACACCACCGTGCGACCATCAAGCTCCGTAGGCGTGAACACATCGCTTCGTCTGCGTTCCGAGAAGAACTGGCACAGCTCCCGCAGGTTGGACGTCTTTCCTGCACTGCCCATGCCGTCGTAG
This sequence comes from Polyangiaceae bacterium, assembly GCA_050289625.1. Lineage (GTDB taxonomy): Bacteria > Myxococcota_A > Polyangia > Polyangiales > Polyangiaceae > NIC37A-2. The sequence goes on from JBNKGC010000070.1 coordinate 3,684, forward strand.
ACCACGCGCACGACGAGTCCGCGGTTGTTTTGGTCAAAAAGCGCCATGTCGTGACTCAGCGATGGCGGGCGGCATAGTGGCTCAGAATGCGCGACAGCTCCTGCCGGCTCTGGCACATCGCTGTGTAGAGGAGGGCGTCATGATTCCACACTGCCACCGATTCTCCTGTGGCGCGCGACAGCACGATCGCATTTGCGCCCTTCTCGACGGCATGGGCAATGTCGAGAGTGCCGACTGCCCACTTGCCGAGATCAGTGACGGCTCGCACACCCGCGCTGTCGCTATTGATTTCAGAAACCGGCACGACACCACCAACCAGCCCGGGGTGGCGGGCGTAGGCAACGCCGCTGGCTCCAGACTCCGCGATCCATCGAAGGTCCTCGGTGGCAGGCGACGCGCCGAGGTCGCACCACAATGCGCCGGTTGATGCGAGGAGCCTAGAAGTAGAGAACCGGTGGCGTGGTGAGAGTCCAGTCTTCCGCGGCTTCCACCGCCCCGACACCGCATTCTTGGAGAGGATCAACAAGGATTCGCTCGTGTGGCGCAGCAAAGCTCGCTCGAGGCTGGGCTCGGTCACCAAGCCACGCCTCACGAGTGCCTGACCGATCGGTTCGCCAGAAGAGCGGCACTCACGGACGATGGCTTCGAGCGCTGCTGTCGAAATCGGGCGTTCTGCCGAGATGCGGAGAAGGTCCGTGAGCCGGCGACTCATGCCCGAGGCGGCGGCCCAGCAGATTCGCTGGTCATCCACGAAGATGACACCATCGGGTCGTTCGCCGTCCCCGACGATCAGGGTCCCAACCGCACCATCCGGGAGCTCCTCAACCTGCTCCAGCAGACGCACCACCGCGCCCAGGCTGGCGGCCTCAGGCCACCATGTCGACGTGCCGATGTCGTCCACTGGAGCCGGTATCACGTTACAGAGCCGCCTCGATCTTCGGCAGTCCCAATCTGGCTTTGGTCAACGCCATACCAAGGTTCGCGCTAACCCGGCACACGTAGCAAACGACGATATCCGTATTTCGCTTCATGCGATGAAAGAGGTGCAGGAGGTTTTCCGAAAGAACGATGATCTCCTGAAAATAGTGATACCCGTCGTCATGGACGCCCCGCGCCTGGCGGAATGCGGCCTCGATGGAGCTCACGTTCGGACCTTGGAAAAGGTCGCCGGTCGCTGCTGCAACCAAATCCAGCACCTCGTGTGGGTGGCTATCGAGTGTCTTCACGCTCAGTAGCATTCCGGTCTTCATGTCTACTACGCCGATGGCCACGCATTCGGGCACACTGCGCTGAGCGTCAACGATTGCTCTATCCAAACTCATTGCTCTTTCCTCACTGACTATTCAGCTTATTCAGCTGCTCTCTCTTTTTTTGCCCGGTGGAACGAGCGGCACAATCGCCGCGGAATCAAACGCTCCTGAGCAGCGCCAGTGTTCGCAACTTTCTGGAAACACGCAATGGCGCAATGCTGATGACCAAACCATTCGGTGTGTGCAGGTGGGATCGCTAGCCCACACGCGGACGCGTAGCCACCTGGAAAGTGACTTCCGCACACGCATTCCCAGCCCTATACCCCTCGTGTGATCTGATGCGCGGCCATGGCGATGACCGCCTGCGGCTATCGCCGAAACATGAGCGGCAAGTGAAGAGGGGTGGCCTCCCGTACAGCAACTGCCACGGTGCCCGGTTGCGCCGATTGCGTCCCGTCACCTTGAGCTCTTGGCCCGTATGGGCGCCTTTCAAACGTCACGCCCCGCTGGGTTTCGGCGCAACTGAGGTTCGACAGTCGGCCGACCCGTGAAACGCTGGAGGGCATCGAGGACGGTCTCCCCTGCCGCGGATGCGACCGGGAGGTCCTCGTAACGGAAAGAGAAGCGCGCCGTGACGACTTCGCTCAGCGGTTGAGGACGTCGTTCTTCACGCTCAGAGCGATCGCCGCGGCTTCTCCGATCAGGTCCTCGGGAACGTTCAGTTCCGTCAAGGTCGCGCCCAGGTTCTCCATGACCGCATCGAAATGTTCTTCCGTGAGGTTCATCTGGGCGTGGGCGCTGCGCATGTCACGGCCCGCGTACTGATTCGGGCCTCCGAAGGCGAAGGTCAAAAAGCCTTCTGCTTGGCGCGCTGCGCGTCCATATCGATAGTGTCGAAGAACCGGCTAGTGCGGTCGTCGGCGAGGACCTTTCGAAGAAAATATCAACGGCGGCGTCGACCGCGGCTTCGCCCCCGAGTCGTTCGTACAGAGATGCAGTCATATGCCTTGCCTTCCTTGCTCACGACGAGTCCCTGAGGGGCCCCGCCCACATTTCAGTCCGGGACAACATATCCCGGGCTCCCTATATAACTGGCATTTGACATGCAGAATAGGGTCCGCGAGAGGTTTCAAGGACGTCTACTGCCCCATGTCCGACGCGATTGGAGTGTTTCTCGAGCTGGCGGCCGTTCGGTATAGCGGGGCTGAGATGGCGGAGAGGAGTCAGCGCGACTGAGCACCGCTGTAGGCACCCACTTTGGTCGAGCACCGGAGCATCTCCAACTCCTGTGCGACCAGCGCTGCGCGGCGGGCGTTTCGGTTTGTAGGGCGTACGCCGCTTGTGACTCCAGTGTGTCGACCGTGGAGAGCCGATTGCACGGGGCGGTCGAACGGCAGCAACCGCATCCACGCCAACCAGTTCCGCGCCAGCGCTGGGCGCTTCCTCGAGACCGGTGCGCGACCCCCGGCGGGCGCCACCCTCGAAGGCCGTTGGCACGCCGTAGGAGGCAGGCACGGCCGTTCTACGCTCCGTGGACACAGAGTTCGAGGCGGTTTTTGGCGATGGGGCAATCCGTGCGAAGTTGGCGGCTATACAGCGATCATCGCTTGGGATGATCCGAGGCTAGGATCGCAGCACCGCTGAGCAGAGCAACTTGTCGTAGCCGAGCAGAGCGCGCAGCTTCCGCGGCAGGGAGCACACCCACTGGCGAATCATCTCCTTCGGGAGGACTTCCTCGCTGAGGTGCAGCGCCGTGTCCGTCATCCGGCGTCCGAGGCGACTCGGGCAGAAGCCGCGGCGTTTGCAGCTGAAGGCGACCAGGCGCTCGTGGCCGCAGCCGAGGCACGCGAGGCGGAGAAAGCCGTGGTCGAGGACGCCGCAGCGCAGGTACTCCTCGACTTCCTTCGTCACGAAGCTCGGCACAAGCCGCCGGCTTCTTCGGCATGCTCACGGAAGGCGGGCCAGTGCTGCTCGAGCACCTGATAGAGCACCGTCTGCTCCGGGCGGCGTCGCTCGGAGCGGGGCACAGCGGCAGCGCTGCAGTGAGCGGGGCGCTGGCGGTGGGCACCCCGGCGCTTCAGCGAGCGCCGTGCCGATGGCGGATGCTCCGCAGAGGCGCCTACTTGCCCGTCCATCCGTGGCTGGCGGCCGGTGGCGAAGGGGTGGCGAGACGCGGCCCCGACCCGTGGTGCCGTCTTCGAGACGTTTGCCCGGTCGCGAAGAGAGGCGCTGCTCCGCGGCCCTGGTGATAGCTGGCCACCCTCGGGGAGCGCGTGCGTCGACGAGGAGGGCGTGGTCCGCCCGAACACGGTCGAGCTCCTGGGAGGACCCTTGAGCCAAAAATAGTTGGTCCCATTCTCGCAGACGCGCGTCTTAATTCATAGTGCCACGAATTAGGCAACGGTAAAAATGATGCGTTCTCGAGCTTCCTCACACTCTGCAACTTTCGTAATTCTCTCGCTGACTCTCTGGGGCTGCAGCGGCAATAAGGACGACGGCGCGTCGTCCGGGGGCCTGGGTGGGACGACAGGCCACACCCCGGGAACCACTGGGGGAGCCGGAGGGTTCGACGCTGCCGACGGCGGCTCAAGCGGGTCAGCGTCAGGTAGCTCAAGCGGGTCAGCGTCAGGCGGGTCGACGGGAGCTTCGCTTGAAGCCGACCTCGCGGCGAAACTTGAAAGGCCAGCTCGCCTTCTCGTCGGGCTTGGGAGCACGGAGGCTAGCGACATCACCGCACAGGGCATCACGCCCGACATCTTCGAGCGGTATCTCGTTGGTATCGGCCAGAACCTAGAGAGCGGCTGGCAGACGTGGAACTCGCCCGAAGGCGCTTACGTCAACGCCGTCGCAGACGCAGCCGACTCGGTGGGCGCGATACCCATGTATTCCCTCTACATGTCCACCGCACGAGGAGAGGGCAACCTCGCGTACCTGGAAGATGCGGGGTTCATGACGCAGTATTGGCACCTCGCGAAGCTGCTATTCCAGCGGCTAGCGATCTACGGAAAGCCAGCGCTCGTGAACGTCGAGCCGGACTTCTGGGGGTTCGTCGAATCGCAGGCCCCCGGCGGTGATCCTACGAATGTCGCCGTAAGCGTGAGTATCGAGCCAGACTGCGCAGCCTTCGCGAACGACCTGACTGGAATGGTCGCGTGTCACGTCCATCTCGCCCGAACATATGCCCCGAAGGCGCGTTTGGGTTACCCGCCGTCTGCCTGGGGAGCCGCCAGCCTCGACGAGAACATCGCGTTCATGAAAAAAGTCGGTGTCGGCGCCGCAGACTTCACCGTCCTGCAAACGGTGGATCGGGATGCCGGATGCTACGAGGCGGGCCTCGATGATCAATGCACACGGCCCATCGACTACTGGGACGAGTCAAACACGACGAGCCCGAACTTCAAAGAGTACCTCGCAACCGCGAAGAAGTACCGAGATGGTCTCGGCCTACCACTCGTCTGGTGGCAAACCCCACTCGGAGTTGCGAGCGACACGCCGGGTGGCACGCCCAACCACTACCGAGATAACCGAGTTCACTACTTTCTGACCCACCCGAGTGAGCTGGTAGACGTAGGTGGACTCGGCGTCGTGTTCGGCGCAGGCTGGTCGACCCAGACGAGTATCACAACCGACAATGGCCAGTTCAAGACTCTCTCGGACGCATACTTCGCGAGTCCTGCACCGCTCCGCTGAACTTTCGCACGCGACTACCAGTCGCGACGGCAGCTTGGCCAGAAGGGTTTTGGGCATCGTGGCCTGGGAGATGGCCTTTGGAAGGCCTGTCCTCTACACACCTCTACACCGCCCTATGGTGTCCACGGGACCTCCACAGCAAACAAGTCAGGTTTCACTCCCCCCGTCCGGGGAGCAGCGAGCATTGCTTGCGGTGATCGGAGAGAACGGGTCGGAGAGAACGACAGCGGCCGCTGCGGGCAGCAACCAGGACAGGTAGTCACGCCTCCGGTGTTCGGTCCTATTGGGTTCCCATCACGGGAGGCGAACAAGCGTGGGGTTGGCGATTTACGCACAGAAGATATCGACCTTCGTCCCACTCGGCTACGAGCGAGTTTTGAAGCGAGGGGCCAGCGATTCGAGAATCGTCGTGATTCCGGTGTACTCGAGCTCGTTCATCGGCAGCATGGCAGCGCCCACGAAACCCTGACGACGCATCTCGATCGCCTTGGCGGCCGTGTTCGAGCGCACGGTGTCCCAGAAAGGCGAAGCGAAGACGTCGACCGCCTCCGTGAGTCGACCCTCGTGGACACAAAAGGCAGCGCAGCTCACCAAAGGGGGCCCGTCGAAGTAGCTGACCGGGGAGTTCAGCGGGTACGGCATGATAGGCATCTGGTGCGAACCTCTCATCGACCCGCCGACGAAGTGCCCAATCGCGTAGGGGGCCACGACCTCCCCGCTGGCGGGAAAGTACTTCTGCACACGAACGAGCATGACGGGGTCGTCTTTGCCAACGTAGCGACCTGCGATGTTGTGGAGCCGCGACGTCGATGCACAAACTGCTTGCGTCCCGGTGTCGCGAGACCAGATCGACTCAACGACGTAGCGTTCTGGATCCCGAAGCAGCGCTGCAAGGGAGTAGAGATCTTCGGGAGTCTGGAGCTCGATGAAACGATCCTTTCCCGTATGACTCACGTCCAGGACCACGAAGCGAAATCCCTTCGCCATCCCAGGGGCGAGAAGGAGGCCTGGCGTGTTCATCGGATCGCAGAATGCCAGATACAGCGGAAGATTGTAGGCGCCCGGGTCGGTCTTGTCGGCGGCGAAGAACAAGAACGCTTCGTTCGGCCGCTCCTCAATTTGCATTTCTGCGACACCAGGACCCATGCCGCGGACGTTGCCTGTGAATGCATCCTTGAGGAGGTCTTGTCCGGCGCCGTAGAGGCCCTGTTCCTTGGCGACGCGAGTCGCGGTCACGAATGCGTCCCATGCAAGTTTGTGAATCTCGGCGTTTCCGACTCCACGTTTGTGCGTCATCAACAGCGCGATGTCGTCACCCGCGGATCCGACGTAGCTGTCCACGAGTAGCGAGGCACCGCACTCCCGCAAGTGGGACTTCACGGTGTCGACGAGCCGCCGGGACGGGCACAGGTGCCCGCCAATCGATCCGACGTCGGCTTTGATCACGCTCATCGTGATGTCCATGGTCGCCCCCCTGGCCGTGATACGCCGCCCTACAGCGGTGATCACCTGCGTTGATTGTCCTCCGCCGATTGGGTCCCCATTCGAGTGAGGGCCAAATCGGCCACCGGATGCCACCCGTCTGCACCTGCCGCTCATTTCCTCCGCTCAGCGCAGGCTGTCATCTCTCTGAACGCCCTGGAGCAAGACAGTAGGCTCCCGTCACGTCACAGGTTCCCCCTCCGGAAGCGGTGTGTCGAGGACGGGGTGCACTCTTGCGTTCGCCTGGCCAGCGCTGAGGCTGCACCTTAACCCATGTGAGCAGCCGCGAACCGTAGGGCAAGCGCTGTGGCGAACATGCCGAACTGCGGCAAGAGCGAGGTTCGGTCGCCAGTTGCGATGTTTCCTCGCGGCGCCCAGTCTTCAACGGGCGACGATGCGATGGGGGCTCTGCGGATGCGCCAGGGGGAGCACTCGATGAAGCGGATTCAGAAGGAGGCCTCCGGCGAGGTTTCGCCCCGGCTTTTGAACTACTCCGCGGGCTGTCGAGGCTTCTCCTGGGCGGAGGCGGAACGACAGCTTGACGGATTGCCGGGGGATCGCGGGCTCAACATCGCTCACGAGGCGGTGGATCGGCACGCCGCGGGGCCATTGCGTGGGAAAACAGCGTTGCGTTGGCTTGCCAAGGATGGGTCGCGTCGAGACGTGACCTACGAAGAGCTCGCTGGTCTGAGCTCGCGATTCGCGAATGTCCTGCGTGTGCTCGGCGTCGGATCGGGCGATCGGGTCTACTCGCTTCTCGGCCGCACCCCCGACCTGTTCGTGACAGCGCTCGGAGCACTGAAGAATCGAAGTGTCTTCTGTCCTTTGTATTCGGCATTCGGCCCGGAGCCCGTTCGCGCTCGTCTGGAGATAGGCGAAGGGAAGGTGCTCGTCACCACGTCGCAGCTCTATCGGCGCAAGGTAGCACCCATTCGAGAGCTGCTGCCGCATCTGAAGCACGTGCTCCTGGTGGATGGGTCTGGTGAGGAGCGCGCAGGGGGAGTGTCGTCTCTTCGGAGTCTCCTGCAGGGGGCTTCGTCTCGGTTCGAGATCGAGCCGACCGCCCCGGAGGAGACGGCGCTGCTTCATTTCACGAGCGGCACGACGGGGCGACCGAAGGGCGCGATTCACGTGCACCGAGCGGTCGTTGCCCATCACATCACGGGGCAAATGGCGCTCGACCTGCATCCCGAGGATGTCTTTTGGTGCACTGCTGACCCGGGCTGGGTAACGGGCACCTCGTACGGAATCATCTCTCCGCTCACGAACGGGGTCACCCTTGTCGTTGACGAAGCGGAGTTCGACGGGGAACGTTGGTATCGGACGCTAGAGCGCGAGCGGGTGACGGTTTGGTACACGGCGCCAACGGCCGTTCGGATGTTGATGAGGATGGGAGAAGGGCCGGCGAACCGATTCTCTCTAGATCGGTTGCGCTTCGTGGCCAGCGTAGGTGAACCGCTCAACCCAGAGGCGGTCGTGTGGTCCACTCGGGTGTGGGGGAAGCCGATCCACGACAATTGGTGGCAGACTGAGACGGGCGGGATCATGATTGCGAACTTCCGGTCCATGGACATTCGACCCGGCTCGATGGGGCGACCGTTGCCAGGAATCGAGGCGGCCATCGTGCGACGGGAAAAGGACAGTGTGGTACCGATAGTCGAAGCTCATCAAGAAGGGGAGCTGGCGTTGCGTCCTGGTTGGCCTTCGATGTTTCGCGGCTACTTGAACGACGACGAGCGCTACCGAAGTTGCTTCGGAGGAGGGTACTACCTCACTGGCGATCTGGCCCGTCGCGACGAGGACGGATACTTCTGGTTCGTCGGACGAGCCGACGACGTCATCAAGTCCGCCGGACACCTGATTGGTCCATTTGAAGTCGAGAGCACGTTGCTCGAGCATGAAGCAGTCGCGGAGGCTGCCGCGATTGGGAAGCCCGAACCAGTCGTAGGCGACATCGTGAAGGCGTTCGTTTCACTGAAGCCGGGGTATGTGGCGAGCGATGCTTTGCTCGCCGACCTGCTTGGCTTCTCGAGGAAGCGGTTGGGGTCAGCGGTAGCGCCCAAGGAGATCGCTTTCCTCGAAACGTTGCCCCGCACGCGATCGGGAAAGATCATGCGGCGCCTGCTGCGCGCCCGAGAGGCGGGGTTGCCTGAGGGGGACCTTTCGACCTTGGAGGGCACCCGATGACCACGGAACCGCTGCAGGTCCTCGAGGTCGAGTGGTTGCGCCAGATGCTTCGAATTCGTCGGTTCGAAGAGCAGAGTGTGCAGGAATACAGCGCTGGGAGGATTCGGGGCTTCCTACACCTCTACATCGGGCAAGAAGCCTGCGCCGTAGGGGTCATTACCCAGCTCGCTGACGACGACCCCATCGTATCGCACTACCGCGAGCACGGGCACGCCCTCGTGCGCGGGATTCCCGCTCGGTCCGTGATGGCCGAGATGTTCGGCAAACGAGAAGGGTGTTCGAAGGGGCGTGGCGGGTCAATGCACCTTTTTGACACTTCCCGGCACTTTTACGGCGGCAATGCAATCGTTGCCGGCGCGATGCCCCTCGCCGCGGGCCTTGCGCTCGCTGACAAGGTCAGGCGACGCCCCCGCGTTACCGTATGCTTCATTGGCGATGGCAGCGTAGCCGAAGGGGCGTTTCACGAGACCATGAATCTCGCGGCACTCTGGAAGCTCCCGGTCCTCTTCGTGTGTGAGAACAACTTCTACGCCATGGGGACAGCTCTGGCGCGCCATCAGTCGCAAACGGATCTGGCGAAGAAGGCTGCAAGCTACCGTGTGCCCGCGGAAACGGTCGACGGCATGGACGTGGTTGCCGTGGTCGAGGCGACGCGAAGTGCAATCGGCCATGTGCGCCATGGCGAGGGTCCGTACTTCCTCGAGCTCCAGACCTACCGCTTTCGCTCGCATTCCATGTACGATCCTGAGCTCTACCGCGAAAAACGTGAAGTCGACGTGTGGAAGAGGCGCGACCCCATCGTGCAATACGAGGCGAGACTTCGCGAGCGCGGCCTGATCGATGAAGCGAGGGCGAGGGAGCTCCGCAAGACGGTTGAGGCGGAGGTTGCAGAGGCCGTCGACTTTGCAAACGCCGGCACGCTCGAGCCAGTCTCATCGCTACTCGATGATGTTTACGCCTTGCGGATCGATGACCCCCCCGGTGCGGTCCTGAAGACGACGAACGACGCCGGAGGAACGAAATGAGCGACCCAGCCACGACGCGCGTGACCTATCGCGAAGCCGTCCGGATGGCTCTTCGAGAAGCGCTTCAGTCCGACGAGCGGGTGATTCTGCTCGGTGAGGACGTTGGCGCCTACGGAGGATGCTACGGAGTCAGCAAGGGCTTCCTGGAGGAGTTTGGTTCGGGAAAGGTGCGGGATACGCCTCTCTCGGAGCTCGCTTTCACGGGGATCGGCATTGGTGCTGCGATGGGCGGTCTGCGACCAATCGTGGAGCTGATGACAATCAACTTCAGCTTGCTGGCTCTCGATCAGATCCTGAATCATGCCGCAACCCTGCGTCACATGTCGGGCGGTCAAATCAGCGTCCCAGTCGTGATTCGTCTCGCGACGGGCGCCGGGCGTCAGGTGGCGGCCCAGCATTCGCACAGTTTCGAAGGATGGTATGCCCACATCCCAGGCGTGCGCGTCGTCGCTCCCGCAACGGTGGAGGACGCGCGTGGAATGCTGGCGACGGCCATTGAGGATCCCAATCCGGTGCTCATCTTCGAACACGCCATGCTGTACGCGATGGAAGGCGAGCTTTCTTTCGATGCGGGTTCCGTCGACATCGATCGTGCACGCATTCGTAGACCGGGTCGTGACGTTTCGTTGATCACTTTCGGAGGAAGTCTTCACAAGGCTCAGACAGCCGCCAACGAGCTCCTGGGTGCCGGAATCGACGCAGAAGTCGTCGACCTTCGAACCCTTCGCCCGCTGGATGATGAGACGATTGTCGAGTCAGTGCGGCGAACCCGCCGCGCGGTGATCATCGACGAAGGATGGCAAACGGGAAGCTTGTCGGCGGAACTCTGCGCTCGGATCATGGATCAGGCATTCTACGAGCTCGACGCTCCCGTGCAGCGCGTCTGTACCCTGGAAGTGCCGATTCCCTATGCCAAGCACTTGGAGGAGGCCGCTTTGCCGTCACCGGAACGCATCATCGAACGGGCGAAGTTCGTCGTGGGGGGTGGAGGTGGGTGACTTCACGATGCCCTCCTTGGGGGCCGACATGGAGGCAGGCACGCTCGTCGAGTGGAAGATCCGGCCCGGAGACGTCGTCAAACGTGGTGACATTATCGCTTCGGTGGAGACGCAGAAGGGATTGATCGACGTCGAGGTCTTCGAGGATGGTGTCGTCGAGAGGCTGCTCGTGAATCCGGGAACCACCGTGCCGATTGGGACGGTGCTGGCCCGCATTGAAGGGGAGCAGAAATCCAGGACGGCGCCGCCCGAATCGGCGGACACAGCGGGGGCCTCACCCGAGCCGCGGCGTCGAGCTCCGCCTGCGATGAGCTCAGCTCGTGACCTTCGAGCATCGCCCGCCGCCAAGGTGCGGGCCCGTGAGCTGGGGGTGCCGCTCGACGAGATTCGCGGCACGGGACCTGCCAGATCCATCACCCGAGGAGACGTGGAACGTGCAGCTTCGGCAGCTTCGCCGACCGCCGCGGTGACGGGCCGAGAGGGGATGCGAGACGCCATCGCGGCGGCGATGACGCGATCGAAGCGCGAAATCCCTCACTACTACCTTTCGACGGGGATCGACGTATCGAGAGCGCTCGAGTGGCTGCGTGAGCGGAATGCGACGAGGAACCCCGAGGAGCGGATCTTCCCTCTCGCGATATTCCTCAAAGCCATTGCCCGCGCCGTCCATGAGGTTCCTGAGGTGAATGGGTACTTCGAGCAGGGCAGGTTTCGCCCCAGCTCGAGCGTTCATCTGGGTGTCGCCATCTCCTTGCGTGAAGGCGGTCTGGTCGCACCGGCCCTGCACGACGTCGACACGAAAACCGTCCCAAGCATTGGTGCGGAGCTCGCCGATCTCATCGAGCGGGCCCGACGGGGTAAACTGAAGAGTTCGGAACTTTCCGATGCCACTCTGACAGTAAGCAGCATGGGAGAGCGAGGCGTGGAGGAAGTGTTCGGCGTCATCTTTCCACCCCAAGTTGCTCTCGTGGGCTTGGGGAAGATCTCCGCTGCACCCGCGATCGTGGACGGACAGTGCGTGGCTCGTCAAACCCTGGTCGCGACGCTTGCAGCCGACCATCGCGTGAGCGACGGGCATCGGGGCGGGATATTCGTTTCGCAAGTCGGGGCGCTCCTGCAACGTGTGGAAGAGTTGTGACCCGCGACGAAATCAACCAGGTGGTTCAACAGGAACTTGGTCGCCTCGCGCCGGAGGCCGACGTGTCGTCGCTGCTGCCGGACGCGCGAGTCCGCGAAGAGCTCGATCTCGATTCGTTCGACTTCTTGCGGTTCGTCACCGCTCTGTACCAGAGGCTGGGTGTCGACGTGCCCGAATCAGACTACGGGAAACTGGAGTCGCTCGGCGGATGTCTCGATTACCTGGAACGCAGGCTTGGTTCCCATGGCAAGCATCGCTTGCGATGATCGAAGAAAACAAGAGCGGCACGTGTCTGCGCTACAAGCGCGGTACCCGCCGGTGCGATTGCTCGAAGGCTCTTCGTTCCGCGAACGAATCATCCGAAATCCCACGCGGGGGAACCCGGCATGGCTGATGCGGAGCCTCGGCTGAGCCGTGCTCTCGGACTGCCGGCGCTCGTCGCGTACGGCATCGGGGACATGCTCGGCGGAGGGATCTATGCGCTGGTCGGCAACGTAGCAGGGCTCGCGGGCAATCGTGCAGCGCTCTGCTTCGTGCTGGCCATGCTGGTGGCGGCACCGACCGCACTTGCGTACGCGGCACTCTCGAGTCGTTACCCCAACAGCGCCGGCGAGGTTTGGTACTGTGAGCGGGCGTTCCGTCGCCGAGAGATCGCCCTTCTCGTGGGTTGGCTCGTTCTGGTCTCGGGTCTCTCGTCAATGGGGACGCTGGCCAGTGCGTTTGCCGGCTACGTGAGGGGGCCGTTCCCCCACGCCCCAGCGTGGGCCATCGAGATCGCGTTTCTGCTGGGCCTTGCCATGATCAACTGGCGAGGCATTCGCTTCAGCTCCGGTTTCAACATCGTTTGCACCAGCATCGAGCTGGGCGGGCTCGTGCTCGTTATCACGGTGGGTGCCGCCTACCTGTCCACTCGCGGAGGCGGCGTAACCGAAGCACCCCCCATGTTACCGGAACCATCCACCGGATCGTTCCACGCCGTGTTGCAAGGTGCCGCGCTCGCCTTCTATGCGTTCATCGGTTTCGAAGACATGGTCAAGCTTGCCGAAGAGGTGAAACGCCCAAAGCGCAACATGCCCCTCGCGATCATCATCGGTTTGGTCGCCGTCGGACTCGTTTACTTTGCAGTGACGGCCATCTCAATCGCCGTCGTGCCACCCCAGCAGCTGACCCACAGCGCTCAGCCGCTGGTCGAGGTAGTGCGCGAGAGTGCCCCCAGTATCCCATCCGACACCTTCACATTCGTTGCCTTGTTCGCCCTCGCCAACACGGCACTACTCAACTTCATCATGGCCTCACGCATCACCTACGGCATGGCGCAAACGCGGCTCGTCCCCTCCTGGCTCGGGCACGTCCATCCTCGGCGGCGCACGCCGTCCCGCGCGATTGTCATCGTGTTCTTCGCCGCGGCCCTACTCGCGCTGTCCGGCACGGTGCCCGTCCTGGCGGGGGCTACCAGCCTCTTGCTCTTGCTCATCTTCGCGACCGTCAACCTCGCTCTCTTGCGCCTGCAGGCGACGCGCAAGGTGCCTCCACGAGCTCGAGAATCGGAGCGCCACGAGGGCTTCTCGCCTCCTCGTGCCGTCCCGTACTTCGGTTTTGCTCTGAGTCTCGGCCTGATGGCATTCGTACCAAAGGCCTCCCTCGCTCCCACCGCCGTGCTGGTGACGGTTGGAGTCGTGCTCGTCATCGTGTTCCGACGACGAAGAGGATCTCCCTCGCTACCACAGATCGAAGATTGACAGCTTCCTCCTCACAGCATACCGAGCTGCAGGCGAGCAGCGTCGGACATGCGGCTGTGATCCCAGGGCGGCTCCCAGACGATTTCCGCGTCCACCTGGGCGACGCCGGGAACCGTCTAGGGGCCCCACCGCATCGGGACCAGCAGGTAGTTTCGTTGCGCCCATTGGTTATCCCGATGCATCGACTCCCCATCATTCGGTTTCGAAAAGAGTGAACTTTCGCGTCGATTGACCACTCTTGTGCCCGCCACTCCGTTCTCTTCAGTCGGCGCAGGCGATCGTCGCATCGTCGCGAACGGAACCGCGTTGACGACCGCAAGCCGACTTCCCAAGCTCCATTGAGATGGACTGGCTGAACTATCATCACCTGCTCTACTTCTGGCTCACGGCCAAAGAGGGAAGCGTCACGGCGGCGGCTCGCGCCCTCCGCTTGGCGCAGCCGACGGTCAGCGGCCAAGTGAGACAGCTCGAAGAAGCGCTCGGCTCGGAGCTTTTCGAACGCCGCGGGCGAGGGCTGCAGCTGACCGCCGAGGGGCGCACGGTCTTCGAATACGCAGACCGCATCTTCGCCCTGGGTCACGAGCTGCTCGACACGCTCCGCCAGGGCACGGCGACTCGACCCACTCGCCTCGTCGTCGGAGCCGCCGACGTGCTCCCCAAGCTCATCGTACACCGCCTGCTTTCGCCAGCGCTCGATGCGGGCAACCAACTCGTGGTGCGGGAAGACGACCAAGACCGACTGCTCGCCCAACTCGCGCTCCACCAGGTGGACTTGGTCTTGGCTGACTCGCCCATCGCTCCCAACGTGAACGTCCGCGCTTTCAACCACCTGCTCGGCGAAAGCCCCATGAGCTTCTACGCCGCCCCAACGGTAGCCAAGAGTCTCAGACGAGGCTTTCCCCGCTCCCTCCGCGACGCACCGTTCCTCTTCCCCGGGCAGAACACCGTGATGCGACGGTCCTTGGACCACTGGTTCGAGGAACGCTCCCTCCGCCCTGAGCTCGTGGGTGAATTCGAAGACAGCGCGTTGATCAAAGCCTTTGGTCAGGCAGGCAGGGGCGTGTTCGTCGCGCCCACGGTCATCGACAAGGAGATCCGCCGGCAGTATCGAGTGACTCGACTGGGGCATGCCGACGGCCTGAGCGAGCGCATCTACGCGATCACCGTCGAGCGACGCATCAAACATCCGGGAGTAGCACTGATCTCCACTGCAGCCCGCAACTTCTTGTCGACCGAGTGAGACGTCCCTTCGTTCTCACCCCCTGCGGACCAGACCCACCACGGGCCGTCCGCGACCTGAGGAACGCTGCAGCATTGGTTTTTCCGATGCTTTACTTCGGAATTATCTGGATTGCCAAGGTGCGGCCGTGCTTCACGATGCTGACATGGGGACGACCGCATGAATCTGTTTGCCGCGTTGCCACTGATCGTTCCGCTCGTCGCGGCGCTTCTGATGCTCGCCGTCGGCGATCGACCGCGGCTACGGCGGAGCATGGCGCGCGGCGCGGGTGCGCTCCAGTTGGGCGTGGTGGCGCTCGTGGTCGGCGAAGTGCTAAGCGGCGAGATCCTCGTGACCCACGTGGGAGGCTGGACGGCGCCACTCGGGATCGCCCTCGTCGTCGACCCCTTGAGCGCTCTCCTGCTGGCTCTGTCGGCCGTCCTCGGCCTCGTCGTCACCTTCTTCGCCCGAACCGAGGGCGGCGGTGAGCTCGAGCGGACGAACTTCCATCCCCTGCTGCAGTTGCTTCTCCTGGGGGTCAACGGCGCCTTCGTCGCGGGTGATCTCTTCAATCTCTACGTTTGGTTCGAGGTGCTGCTTTGCGCCTCCTTCGTCCTGCTCGTCGTCGGTCGCAAGCCGGACCAGCTCCGCGTCGCCTACCGCTACGTGGCGATCAACCTGGTGGCATCGTTCCTGTTCCTGATCGCCACCGGGCTTGTGTATGGGCTGACCGGCACGCTCAACCTCGCGCACATCACCGAACAGGCGGCGCGCCTGGAGGAGACCTCTCCCCTGATGGCAGTCTCCATGCTGTTCGTCGTCGCCTTCGGCATCAAAGCCGCACTCTTCCCGCTCTTCTTCTGGCTTCCGGGAGCCTATGTGGCGCCCGCACCGGTGATCGGAGCGGTCTTCGCGGGGCTCGTCACGAAGGTGGGCGTGTACGCCCTGATTCGCGTCGTCGGACAGACTTTCGCTCCGCTCCCGGGTCACTCGATGGAGGTTCTGCTGGTCCTGGCTCTGGCGACCATGGTCATCGGGGTGCTCGGCGCCGTGTGCCAGTCGGACATTCGTCGGATCCTCGCGTTCCACAGCATCAGCCAGACCGGCTACATGGTGCTCGGACTCGCCCTCGGCAGCGAGCTGGCTCTCGTGGGAGCACTCGTCTTCATCGTTCACCACGCGCTGGTCAAAAGTGCGCTGTTTCTCATCGCGGGAGTCGTCGAGAAGGAAGCCGGCTCGGGAGATCTCGACCGGATCGGGGGTCTTCTTCAGGCCCGCCCCAAGCTCGCCGTTGCCTTTGGCTTCGCCGCCGCTTCGCTGGTGGGCCTTCCACCCCTCTCGGGCTTTTGGGCAAAGCTGCTGGTGGTTCGCGCTTCGTTCGAGGTCGGCGCCTGGCTCGCCGCCGGTGGCGCGCTCGTCGTCGGCTTGCTGACGCTGTTCTCGATGACGAAGGTTTGGTCGCGCGCATTCTGGAAACCCCATCCGAACCCTGGGAGGCTCGAGGCCAGGTCGCTCGTCTCGGACACGATCGCTCCGCGACGCTCGAGGTGGGCGGCTGGCGCCTCCTCGGGACTCGCCATCGCCGCCCTCGTCGTCGCCTCGGCCGTCGTGGGTATCTTCCCCGAGCCCTTGGTCGATTGGGCGGACAGCGCAGCGCGGGCCGTTTTGGACGGAGCGGCTTATCGCGCGGCCGTGCTCGGAGGTGACTCATGACCGCCCTCACCGCTCACGTGCTGTTGGCCCTGCTCTGGGTTTTCGTCACGGGCTCTTTCTCCCTCGCGACCTGGCTCGCCGGCGCACTCGTGGGGTACCTGATCCTGTGGGTGACGAGCCCGCTCACGGGATGGAAGAACTACCCCTCCTGGCCGTGGCGCACCGTGCGCTTCGTGATTCTGTACACCCGAGAGCTTCTGTTGGCAGGGCTCCGCATCGCTCACGATGTGCTGACACCAGGTCTCCGGAACAAGCCAGCGATCGTCACCTTCCCACTCGAGGCCAGAACGCCGTTCGAGATCACGATGGTCGCGAACCTGATTTCTCTTTCCCCCGGATCACTGTGCCTCGACGTGTCATCCGATCATCGTGCTCTCCATCTTCACGTCATGGGCGCCAATACGGAAGACCTGCCCGCCTTCGTCGACGAGCTGAAGCGCACGGTCGAAACGCCCGCCCTGGAGCTCGTCCGCGGCACTCCATCAGGCACGGAAGCGAGGACAGCGGCATGAACACTCTTCTGACCATCACCTTCACCGTGGCGACCCTGCTCCTCGGGCTCGCTCTCATCCTGTCGGTCCTGCGCGTGCTCCTGGGTCCGACCACGGCCGACCGCATCGTCGCCGTCGACATGGCGTCCTACGTGGCCATCGGTCTCGCGGCCATTCTTTCGCTGACCGCCGACGAACCCGTCCTGCTGGATGCCGCACTGGTCGTCGCCGTGGCCGCGTTCATCGGCACTCTCTACTTAGCGCGCCATCTCGAGCAGGCTGGTGGGAAAAGGCAACGAGCGGAGGGCTCGCAATGATTGCTGACGCCGTCGCAAGCGCCTTGCTGCTCGCCGGGGCGGTCTTCGCTTTCGTGGCGGCCGTCGGAGTCATGCGCTTCCCCGACGTGCTGACACGGCTTCACGCGGCCGCCAAAGCGGGCGTTCTCGGAGCGGGTTTCGTGCTGTGCGGAGTCGCCTTCGGCCTCGGAACCCTCGACGCATGGCTCCGCGCGGGCGCATCTCTCCTCTTCGTCGTACTCACGGCACCGGTGGCGAGTCATGCCGTCGGCCGTGCAGCATATCTTTCGCGACGCGTGAGGCTCAGTCCGGAAACCGTCGTCGATCAATGGGGAGGCCGGCGGGCACGCTCGGACTCTCGAAGGGCGTTCCCACCACGGAAGCGACATCCCGTCGGGGCTCCTGAAAGTCCACTCGGCCGAGGGGAGCAACCCGCGGGACCGAACCTCGCCTCACCCAGGAGCAGCGGCTGATGTTCACCCTGCTCTTCGTCGGACTGGCCATCGCCCTGGCGGCGCCCGCGCTTCACCGCCTTTTGGGACCCCGCTCGGCGTGGTGCCTCGCAGCCTGGCCAGCGCTTCTGTTCGGGCTCGCTGTGAGTCAACTCGCGTCCGTGGCGCAGGGTGCATCCCTCGTCGAGCGCTTCGAGTGGGCACCCTCACTGAACGTCGGATCGGTCCTCGTCTTGGACGGACTCAGCCTGTTGTTCGTCCTCCTCGTCACGGGCCTCGGAGCGCTCGTCACCATCTACGCGGGCGGCTACCTGGCGAACCATCCGGCGCAGGGTCGGTTTCTGGGCCTCCTGACGGCGTTCTCCACCAGCATGCTCGGGCTCGTTCTAGCTGGAGACTTCGTCACTCTCTTCCTCTTCTGGGAAGCGACCAGCCTCTGCTCGTACCTGCTGATCGGTTTCGAACACCAGAAGGCCGAGGCGCGGCGCTCGGCCCAACAGGCACTCCTCGTCACGGGCCTGGGCGGTTTGGCGCTCCTGGCTGGGTTTCTCTTGCTGGGGCAGACCGTCGGCTCCTACGAGCTCGCGGCAGCCAGTCGGGCCGCGCCAGCTGTCGCACAGTCTCCTCTGTACCTGCCGATTCTGGGACTCATCGCAGTCGCCGCGTTCACGAAATCCGCGCAGGTGCCCTTCCATTTCTGGCTTCCGAACGCGATGGCGGGGCCCACTCCCGTCAGCGCCTACCTGCACTCGGCGACGATGGTGAAAGCAGGCATCTACCTGTTGGCTCGGATGGATCCCGTCTTGGGAGGCACCGACGCCTGGGTCGGCCTTCTCGTCGGCGCTGGCGCCCTGACCATGCTCGTGGGCGCCGTCGGAGCAGTCCTCGAGAAGGACCTCAAACGCGTCCTCGCCCAGTCGACCCTGGCGGCGCTCGGCACGATGACCGCTCTCATCGGCCTCAGCTTCGATGCCAGCATCAAGGCCGCCCTCGTCTTTCTCATCGTGCATGCTCTGTACAAGGGGGCGCTGTTCATGGTGGTCGGCAACGTCGACCACGGAGCGGGAACTCGCCGTGTCGAGCAGCTGGGAGGCTTGGCCCGGAAGATGCCCATCACCGCGGCCGCGGCAACTCTCGCCGGGCTGTCGATGGCGGGTCTTCCTCCTCTCTTCGGCTTCGTGGGCAAGGAGCTGACGTACAAGGCGAAACTCGGCTGGACGGGCGTGGAGGTCGTGCTGCCCCTGATCGCGGTGGTCACCAATGGCCTCACGATCGCCGCAGCCGCCATTTTGGTGCTGCGTCCCTTCTACGGACGCCTGCGCGAAGGTCGAACGACCCCTCACGAACTGCCCCTCGCCTGGTGGCTCGGTCCGTCCATTTTGGCCGCTTCAGGACTCGTGCTCGGCCTCGTGCCGGGCTCCGCTCGAGGTCTGATCGGGCGCGCCGTGCAGGACGTGCTCGGACACTCCGCCCCGATTCACTTGGCGTCGTGGTATGGCCTCGGGCCGGCTCTGTATCTCAGCGTGGGCTCCCTCGTTTTTGGAGTCGCCGTCTACGCACTTTGGCAAATTCGGCTACGGAGGAGCCAGGGGCGCAGTTGGAGGGCGTCCCCGCCACGTCGCGCATCTCCCTTCGACAACGCCTATGACTCGCTGGTGGCGGGGATGCTGACGGCAGCCAACTGGGTGACGTCGCACGTGAGCGGTGGAAAGCTCTCTCGCGATCTCGCCTGGATCTTCGCGACTGCCACCGCGCTGGTGGGCGCCGCGCTTCTGGTCGAGCTGCCGGTGCTCCCGAGCGGCGACTGGATGCCCAGTTGGACTACCGGCGCCCTCTCCCTGGCCGTGCTGTCCGCCCTCGTCGTGGTGGTCCGGAGCCGCACTCGTTTGGTCGGCCTGTTGGCGCTGGGAGGCGTGGGCATCGGCCTCTCGATGCTCTTCCTGGTCGCAGGAGGCATCGACGTGGCGATCACGCAGCTCCTCGTGGAGACCGTGTTTCTGATCAGTGCATTGCTCCTGTTCCGCCACTTGCCGCGACGCCTGTCTCGTGTGCGGCCAGCGCGGCGACTCGGCGCCGCTGCGCTCGCCTCGCTTTCGGGCGTCCTGATCACGCTGCTCGTCCTCGGCGTGCTCGAGGTGCCTTTCGACGGGAGGGTCGCCGAGGCTCTCTCGCAGCGAAGTGTTCCCGAAGGCTTCGGGCGCAACATCGTCAACGTCATCCTGGTCGACTTTCGTGCTCTCGATACCCTCGGAGAGATCACGGTGGTCGCGATCGCTGCGTTGGGGCTCACCGTCCTGCTCAAACGCTCCAGGCCAAAGGAGGCCACGCCATGACTCTGATCGTCCAAACGACGGCTCGTGCCCTCGTGCCGGCCATGCTCCTGTGTTCCGCCGTCGTGTTCGCCCGAGGGCATCACCTTCCCGGGGGGGGCTTCAGCGGGGGACTGCTCGCGGTCGCTGCGTTCGCCCTCTTGCTCGTGGCCCGGGGGCGGCACGATGTCGAAAGAACCCTGCGCTTCTCGTCCCGGGGCTTTCTCGTTCTTGGACTCGGGCTGGCCGTGGCCAGCGGCCTCTTGGGGACCTTCCACCAGGCGCCTTTTCTGACGGGCCTTTGGACGTCCCTCGAGTTCGGCGCGATATCGCTCAAGCTCGGCACGCCTCTGCTGTTCGATGCGGGCGTGTACTTCGTCGTGCTGGGCTTCGGGACCAGCCTGCTGCGACTCGTGGGGGACGACTGATGGAGCCGATTTTTGCCGTACTCGTCGGCGCGCTCTTCGCTGGAGGCGTGTACCTGCTCCTCGCGGGGCATCCCATCCGCTTGATCCTCGGGCTCGTGCTTCTGGGAAATGCGGCCAACTTGCTCCTTCTGACCATGGGCCGTCTCGAGCACACCGCGCTCCCCCTGGTGACCGAGGGCGCGTCTGCCCCCCTCGAGCCGACGGCCAACCCCTTGGCTCAAGCGCTCGTGCTCACCGCAATCGTCATCGGCTTGGCCCTGGCCCTCTTCGCCTTGGCTCTGGCGTCTCGACGCACCGTCACCCGCCATGCGGCCCCCGCAGCCGAGACAGGTGCTGACGGCCACCAGGCACGTGGCGCAGGAGAAGCGCCCACGGGTGCCTCAGCGGTTTCTGCTCATCCTCCCCGAAGAGGCCCTACTGCTGGGCGTCGCCCAGCGCGGCGGCGGACGCGTCGGCGAGAGACCTCGGCTCGTGACTCGGCACGACCTGAAACCCCCGGCGCGCGTTCGGAGCGAGCACACTGTGGTAGCGGAGCTGAACGGCGACGGTCCTCCCAGCTCAACCCACCCGACTAACATCACTGTCGGCGACCAAGCCCACACGGGGGCGCGACGGGCGCACGACGCGCCGCCTCGAAGGCTGCTCCGCTAACGAGCACGCCAGCGCCGAGCCGAGAATCGGGCTCGCCCAGGACAAGCAGGACCGCAAGCAGACGCCCATGGGAGAGCCGTTTTGGGTTGGTGTGCTCGCTGACTACCCTGCTCGACCCGGGAGCTCACAAAGGTGCATCCCTGAGCGACTCGCTTGGGGGGGCTCGCTTGCAGCAACCCTTGCAGCAAGGGTTCCCGCGATGGCTGCGGTCAGGCTGCGCGAGTACTACAGTGCTCGGATGGTACAGATTACGTTCGAGGGTCGACGCTATCCAGTGCGCCCTGACGAGAACGCACTGGATGCCTTGGTGCGAGGGGGAGCGTCTGTCGAACATTCGTGTCGTCGAGGAAGTTGCCAAGTTTGCATTCTCAAGTGCGTCGACGGTGAGGTAGGTGGCGAAGCAACACGAAGGCTTCCCCAAGAAGCTCGAGAGAAAGGGTACTTTCTCCCCTGCCAATGCAAGCCAGCCGGGGACCTCACTGTTGCCCGACCCGAACGCGAGGAACTGTTCGTCCAGGCGCGCGTCGAAAAGGTAATGAGGCTGGCTCCCGGCATCACCCGGATTGTTCTCGAACCATTCACGGTTCTAAGCTGCCTGGCTGGCCAGTATATCAATTTGCGCACACCCGACGGTTTGGTGCGAAGCTATTCGCTGGGCAACATCGTCGAAGACGACTACTTCGTAGAGATTGACGTCAAGCGTATCGAAGGTGGCAAGGTCAGCGGTTGGCTGTGCGACGCGCTCGGGGCCGAAGACACGGTCGAAATCAGTGGGCCAACCGGTGATTGTTTTCTCCGCGAGGTACACGAAGAAACCCCCCTTGTTCTCATTGGGACCGGAACGGGGGTGGCGCCCATGATTGCTCTCGCCAGGGAGGCCTTGCGCAAAGGATGGGGCGGCAAGATCCACTTGTATCACGGAGTACGCGACGCGAGGACGCTTTATGCGACCGAGGCCTTGTCCAAACTGAAAAGCAACCACGCGAGGTTCGACTTTTCCGAGTGCGTTTCCGGGGGCGAGGGGCCTCTAGAACCTAGTGTGTACCGCGGCAGAGCCGTTGACGCAGCATTCTGCAGGGATTCGGTCGAGCCCCACGCCCATGTCTACGTTGCCGGTCACCCCGATGCCGTGGACGAGGCGCGCGCCAGGGCTATGGCATGTGGAGTACCCCGCCGGGCCATTCATTCGGACTCTTTCGAGTTCGCCCATACAACAATGCCTCGCGACCGAGAGAAGATTGGCGCAATCGAGCCTGACCCCGAACTGTGGAACGCCCTGGAGCAAGGTTCGGGACTGCGTGCCATTCTCGAGGACTTCTACGCCCGAGCCTTCCAAGATCCTCGACTTTCGCCCTTCTTTCAGCATGTCACCAAGCAGCGCGCCATCGACAAGCAGTTTTCTTTTACGGCGGACCTCATCAACGGCACCAAGAACTACTTTGGCCTTGGTCCCTTCAATGCCCACCACTGGATGGTGATCTCGGACGACCTGTTTGACCACAGAGAGCGCCTGTTTCAGGAGTGCATCGAGCGCCATGGTTTGGAAAAGCGGTTGATGTATCGCTGGTTGTCTCTCCACGAGCGCTTCCGCAGAGAGATCGTGAAGACGCGACCGCGCGGGCTGATCGTCGAGGGGGTCGAGCGCGATCTCGAAGGGTACGACGAAGACACATTGACCATTGGCTCGCTCTGTGACGGTTGCCAAAGTGAGATGCCGGCGGGCACGACCGGCAGATTCCACCGGCGCACAGGCGAATTGTTCTGTCAGGGCTGCACCGCTCGTCGCGTGGAGGACACGCCACCACCGCCGGTATCTTAACGGACCAGGACGCCC
>JBNKGC010000071.1:0-26263 GCA_050289625.1 Polyangiaceae bacterium
TCGCGATGGCCAGAGCCCTCGCCCCGTCAGGGGCTCGCGATGTCCGGAGATCGTATCGCGCCGGAACGAGCTCACGCGATGTACGAGCCGAGCTTGCGGAAGCGCTGATAGCGGTCCTCGCGGAGCTCGTCGGGGGACAGATCCGAAAGGGACGTCAGAGCCTCGTAGAGCGCGGAGTCCAAGAGACGCGCCGCCGCATCGACGTCTTGGTGGGCACCCCCGGGCGGTTCGTCCACGATCGCGTCGACGACGCCGAGTTCGAGCAAATGCGGCGCGGTGATCTTGAGTCGCTCGGCCGCCTCGGGCGCATGCTCGGCGCTCTTCCAGAGAATCGCCGCGCAGCCCTCGGGGGAGATGACGGAGTAGTAGCTGAACTCCATCACCATGACTCGGTTGGCCACGCCCAGCGCGAGCGCGCCGCCCGAGCCGCCTTCGCCGATCACCGTGGTCACGATGGGGACTCCGAGGCCTGCCATCACTTCGAGGGAAGCACCGATCGCCTCGCTCTGGCCCCGCTCCTCCCCCTCGAGACCGGGGTAGGCTCCAGGAGTGTCGATGAAGGTGATGACGGGCAGCCGGAATCGATCGGCGAGCTCGTAGAGGCGAATCGCCTTTCGGTACCCTTCGGGATTCGGCATCCCGAAGTTGCGGTACATGTTCTCTTTGGTCCCGCGCCCTTTTTGGTGACCGATCACCATCACGCTGCGCCCGTGAAAACGGGCGATGCCTCCGACGATCGACGCGTCGTCGGCGAAGCGCCTGTCCCCGTGGAGTTCCACGAAGTCTGTGAAGAGACGCTTCGTGTAGTCCAGGGTGTACGGACGGTTCGGGTGCCGAGAGAGCTGCACCTTCTGCATGGGTGAAAGCTGCGCGAAGACTTCACGCGCCAGGCGCGACGCTTTGTCCTCCAAGCGTTGTAACTCGGATCGGTAGCGTTCGTCTTTCGAGGCTAGGTCGCGCAGCTCGCGAACTCTTGTGATGAGCTCGACGACAGGACGCTCGAATGCCAGTACGTGGGCCATCGGCGGCCGAGAGAGTGTCTGGAAGCGGACCAATAGTCGAGACCACCGAGCGGCATTTTTTCGCGTGAGGTGGATGAACCAATTTGAGCGGCAACCGAGCCACGAATGACCCACCGCGAGCCTTCGAGACACCGAAACGACTGGTGCGATGAGCTTCGTACGATGGGCGAGCGCGACGGTTCGCGGGCTCAATTTCTAAGCGCGGGTGCTCAGTTTCGCGCGCCTGCTCGAGCTTTCGTGCGCTTTCGCAGGCTCGCCCATCGTTTCGACGCACTGCGTACTACGCGGCGCGTCGAGGCCGCGTCATTCGCCGCCGCCTGCTGAGGCGGGCACCTGCGCGCTCGGCCGCGGGCCGATGATGTTGAAGCAGCGGAAGGGCTTTTCCTTGTTCTTCAAGTGGGCCGGCGGCAGCTCCTCGTACGCGAACTTCCCCTTGAGGAGGTCGAGAGTCGCTTCGCTCACGATGATCTGCCCGGCAGCGGCCACGCTGCAGAGGCGCGCACTGGTATTCGCGGTGTCGCCGATGACCGTGTAGCTGAGCGCCTTCGAGCTACCGATGTAGCCGGCGACCAAGGGACCAGTGTGGATGCCGATCCCCACGTCGAGCGGATGTCGTGAGGACGCCACCCGCGACTTGTTGAACTCCGCGAGCACTTTCTTTTGCTCGAGCGCGCACAGCACCGAGCGAAGCGCGTCGTCCGGGTGAGCGACCGGTGCGCCCCAGAGCGCCATGATGCCGTCGCCCATGAACTTGTCGAGCGTGCCCTCGTACTTGAACAGCGTCTCCACCATTTGCTCGAAGTACTCGTTGAGCATTTCGACGATGGTTTCCGGCTGAGCCTTCTCGCTCATGCTGGTGAAGCCGCGGATGTCGGAGTTGAAGACCGTGCACGCCGGAACCAGCTGTCCACCCTTCTTCACCTCGAGCTCGCCGGACAGGACGCGTTCGGCCACGTTGGGTGAAAGGAGGCGACTGAAGCGCTCCCGGTTGACGATCTCCTGCTCGATCTTCTTCCCGAGGATGTTGATCTCGATGAACATCGCGGCCTGGGCCGCGATGGCTGTAACGATCTCCAAATCTTTGTGCTGGAACTGCGCGAGGCTTTCGCTGTCGAGCCACAAAACACCGAGGATGTCGCCGTCGTGCAAGAGGGGCGCGACGATGGCGGAGCTGATCCGGTTGAGGATCATGCTCTTGCCCTTGGAGGCAGCGAAGTCCATCGCAGCGTCGTGGGTGAGCACGGTGGCGCGCTCCTTGACGACGTGACTCATGATCGTCGATGAGACCGGGATTGGCGAGTCGGTCCCGTCGCGCCTCAGGCTGGCGGCGGGAAGGAGGTCGTCCCCTTCGGTGAGGAAAATGACGCCGCGGTCGGCGCGCACGAAGCGGAAGATCGTTTGCAGGATCTTTTCGAGGAGCTTGTTGAGATCGCGCTCGAGGGCGATTTCTCTCGACAGCTCGTGCGACAGCCTAAGACGCTCGTAGTCCTGCGAAAGCTGCTGGGGATTCGTCGAGACCTGGTCGTAGGGGAGGAATCCCTTCTGCGTTGCCGCGATCTGGGTCCCGATCGATCGCGCTTGATCGTTCAGATCGATCCGCGTTCCTCCCGACAGGGCACGTCCCGCGCGGCCGGGCGGTGCGGGGCGCTGTGCCATCTGTGGCTCCGTCCTGACTCCCCCGACAGTGGAGGGAGTCGCGGACAGGGGGGACGCTGGAGCGTGCGACCGGGGCGTCGCGCCAGGCGGCTGCTGCGCGTTTGAGGGTGGCGGCTGGGGTACGGTGGAGCCCACCGTGTCACCTTCGAAACGGGCGCGAGTCTGGCCGAGGGTGATCTCGGCTCCCTCGGGGAGAGTGATCTCTCCGTTGACGCGCTCACCATTGACGAAGGTTCCGTTGAGACTTCCCAGGTCCTTGAGGACGAACTGGTCGCCGCGCTGCTCGATGAGGCAGTGTTCCTTCGAGACGATCTTGTCCAGCAGCTGGATGGAATTGTTTGGATGACGCCCGAGCGAGTTGCGCGCTCGCAACTCGACGATCTGCTGCCCCTCGGGCGTAGCCAGCAAAAGTCGCGCCATCTTTGGTCCTAGGCTAACCGCCTCCTGGGGCTCGGACAAGGCCCGTCCCCGGCTCTCGTCCGAGCCCACTGCTTTTAACCTCTGACCTCCGCGCACTCTTCCACTTGGGGGCATTCTTGGACGTTGGGGGCATTCTTGGACGTTGGGGGCATTCTTGGACGGCGGTCGACACGGAGGCCGCCAAAATCGGCTGCGGGCTCCGAGGCGGGGCGGGGCGCGGGCGGGCCGCGGGGCTGGGCGCGAGCCGGAGCTTTGATACGCTGGTGTCGATGGGCGGGCCAAAGCACCTTCTTGCGATTGATCAGGGAACGACGGGCACGACGGCACTCCTGATGGACACCCACGGCAACCCCGTGGGCCGGGCCAACCGGGAGTTTCCGCAACATTTTCCGCGACCAGGCTGGGTCGAACACGAACCCGACGAGATCTGGAGCAGCGTCTTGGAGGCGCTCGATCGAGTTCTCGCGGAAACGGGGGTCGACCCCGCTACCATCGCGGCGCTCGGGATCACCAACCAACGCGAGACGACCCTGCTCTGGGAGAAGGACTCGGGAAAACCCGTGCACCGTGCCCTGGTCTGGCAGGATCGACGGACGACTGACCGCTGCGAGGAGCTCAAGAAGAGTGGACGCGAACCCGAGGTTCGTCGGGTGACCGGTTTGGTCATCGACCCGTACTTCTCCGGGAGCAAGGTCGAATGGCTACTCGATCAAAGCCCCGACCTCCGGAGAGACGCGGAGCAGGGAAAACTCGCGTTCGGTACCGTGGATAGCTTCCTAGTGGAGCGACTGATCGGTGGATCTCCGCGGGACCGTGGTCACGTGATCGAAGTCACCAACGCCTCCCGCACACTCCTCATGGACCTGCGCAAGCTTTCCTGGAGCCAGGAGATGTGCGCTTTGTGGCGGCTTCCCGAGGCCGTGCTTCCGACGATTGTGCCGAGTGCCGGAGTCGTCGGGAAAACTCGTGGTGTTCCCGGTTTGCCGGATGGAATTCCCATAGCGGGCATCGCGGGCGATCAGCATGCCGCGCTCTTCGGTCAAGGGTGCTTCTCCCTGGGCGATGCCAAGTGCACCTACGGCACGGGGGCATTCGTTTTGGTCAACACGGGTGGGGAGCCCGTTCCGAGCCAGCATGGACTGCTTTCTACGCTTGGCTGGCAAATTGGCGATCGGGTGGTCTACGCCCTCGAAGGGAGCAGCTTCATTGCGGGTGCGGCGGTCCAGTGGCTTCGCGATGGACTGGGAGTGATCGACACTGCACCAGAGATCGAAGCATTGGCGCGATCCGTCGAATCGAGCGATGGTGTCTTCTTCGTTCCGGCCTTGGCGGGTCTGGGTGCGCCTCATTGGGATGCAGAGGCGCGCGGCCTCATCACGGGGATCACGCGCGGCACGACGCGCGCCCATCTGGCGCGAGCCACCTTGGACGCGATCGCGCTTCAGGTGAGCGACCTGCTGTCGGCGATGGCCGAGGACTTGGGACGCGCACCGACGCGGATCCGAGTCGACGGGGGCGCTGCAGCCAACGATCTCCTGATGCAGCTTCAGGCGAACTATTCTGGGGTCGAGGTGGAACGCCCCGCGGATCTCGAGTCCACGGCTCGCGGAGCTGCGATGCTAGCCGCCGTGGGTGTTGGACTGGCTTCGGGAGCCGAGCAGGCTCGCGGCATGCTGCATACCGAGCGGTCTTTTGAGCCGGAGCTCGATGTGGCTGCGCGAGCCTCCGTGAAAGAAAAGTGGGGCGAAGCGGTTCGACGGGCTCGTACCAGCTCCTGAGCGTGCCCCTCGGGGGCTCGAAAAGAGTGCAGGCGCGGAAGATTCTAAGCCTCGCTCGACGTCTTCCAATCTTCCGCTGTCCCTGTGCAGCCCCGAAACGGGCTGGCCGGCGATCAGGTCCCGCTCGGCACGCGGCTCGCATTCGGAATCAGGCGGCGGGTGTGGGCAACGAGCCAGCCATTTTCTGGTGGAATGCAGAGTGGCCCGACGCGCGTTCCAAGAGATGGTAGCGTTCGTAGAGGTGATTCGAGGCGGTTCGGTCGGGTTTCGACGGTCGCTCCCGGAAATTGCCGGGAGTCGTGTCGGCACTGCTGGAGCGTCCGCGGGTTCGGGCGCGACCGAACCGATGGGGCGTCCGAGCCGCTCAGCGCGTCGAGGACACGTTGTCAGGAAAATTGGTCAGGAAAAATCGGGCGGACTCGGACGAGGCGGCCGCTCTTTCGGTCGTTCCGTCAAGGGGATAAGTTGCCGGAGGGGCTGCCGTTCTGAGCCTTGGATTGACTTTTCACCCCAAGGACAGCGAGCCTTGCTGGTCCCAAGCGAAGAGAGAAGACATGGCTGATGCCGAACCGAGCAGCGCTTCAGGGGGAAGTGCACCGTTGAAGGATGTTCCCGTCGATTGGGAAGCCCTCGAGGATGCTTTCGAAAACAACGCCCCCGAAGTCCACAGTTATCTCCACTTGGTGACCGGTGAGGTGCTTCGTGTGGTCGACGGGATCGCCGATCCCGAGATGCATGCACGGATTGCCTCGGATGGAAACTACATGCGCGTCGATCCCGTGAGCTCACGGGAACAGTACCGGTGGATGGAGCGATTCATCCCGATGCTGGAGGATGACGAGCTTCAGGAGCGGCTCACCGCTGCGATCGACGGCAAGGGTGCGTTTCGTCGCTTCAAGGACGTGCTCATGTCGTACGCCACGGAGCGCGAGCGTTGGTTTGCCTTTCGCAGCGAGCGCTTGCGGGTGTTCATGGAGGCGTGGCTCAGCGCACACGGTCTTCGACCCATCGCGCGTCCCGCTGCGCCGCCAACTCCGCCCGTCGAGACCGTTTCGGAACGCCCTCCTGCTACGGGAATCTCCCAAGAGCAGCTGGGTGGTCGTCGGGGGCGCAGCACGGAGCTCCTGCGCAAGCAACTGATTGAGGTCGCCGAGACTCTCGGGGCTAGGGACCTCGAGAAGGTCATTGCGTTCGCCGAGTTCGTGAAGGCGCGTCGTTCGGCGCGAACCTACGCAAGTCGTCACGACACGCCCGCGGCTCCGGGTGTGTCGCCGGCGGCGGATGATCCCCCGGAGGACGGAACAGACACGACACCGTCCTCTCAACGCTGGACTGCTTCGCGCAGCTGAACCCCAGTGAGGGTCGGAGACGCGACAGTCGACGAGAAGTTCGCTTCGATGAACGCCGCAGAGGCGATGCGGTTGCGAACTTCTCGTCGAGCGGCATCTGTCTTGCGTCGCATTCGCCTGGTGGGGCTTTTGGTGCTCGTCTCGTCACTCCCATCGGTTGCGCAGGCAGACGAACCGCCTGGGTCCGCGCCCTCGGAGAAAACGGGCTCGGCGGCACCGGCACCCCGGCTCCTTCTCGACCGCGCGGTGGTTCGCTTCAGTGCGCCGGAAACCGGTGGCGCGCGCTCTCCCCACTTCATTTTCGAGAGGGCGTTGGCATTCGAGGCCCGCCTCGAGGCGCTGGCCGACCCCACTCACGCGGTGAACGCGGACCAACCCTATCGTCGCCACCACCTCCAGGCGGCGTTGGAACGTCACATCGCCGAAACGCTGCTCGCGTCTCTGCGCATCGATCCGAATCCGACGGAGGAGCAGGTGGAGGCCCAAATGCGGGCAGCGCGCGTGATCCTCACCGAGCAAGTGGGGGGCGCAATTGCCCTCCAGGAAGCGGCACGTGCCGAAGGGGTGACGAGCCTCGAGCTCAGGAACCTCCTGCGGCGGCGGGCGCGGGCGAGCCTCTATCTCGATCGCATGGTCGCGCCGATGCTCGAACCGAGCGACGCCGAGCTCAGGAAAATCCATCGCTCGGGGCAGAGCCCGTTCCGGGGGCACCCCTTCTCCGAGATCGCTCCGAAGCTCCGGCGTTGGTACGTCGCGACCGCGCTCGGGAGGGCAGCGCTCGTCTACTATCAGAACGCGCGCGCTCGCCTCACGATTCATTTCTTGCCGCGGCGTTATGCTGATCTTTAGGGGGGCGGACCCGCCCCCCTCGTCGCCCGAAGTGAATTCGGGCTCCTTGTATCTTGATCCTTCGGTACAAGGGGGGCGTCGAGGGCGGATTCCGGCAGATCGATAGCTCCTTGGGCCGAAGAGCCCGTGGGTGAGCAAGGTCGCCGGTTTCTGCGCTCCGGCGTTCCCCGAACAGTTGCCTGGGCCAGGATTCGCATCTTGAGCCCGAATCACGCAAGGCTGGGTGTCACCGGAGCTGCCCGCGGCAGGAAGGAAGCAACATGGTAGACAGCAGCTCGGTAGCGGTAGGAATCGACGTGGCAAAGGCCCACCTGGACGTGGCATTGACCGGAGAGACCAAGGTCCGGCGCTTCGAAAATGACCCCCAGGGCATTGCGAAGCTCATCGAATGGCTCGGGGCTTGGGACGTCAGTCGGATCGTCCTCGAGGCCAGCGGTGGTTATCAGAAAACCGCCCTTTTCGCTCTGGTGGCAGCGGAGCTTCCGGCAGTCGCCATCAACCCCAGGCAGGCTCGGCAGTTCGCCCAGGCCATGGGGCGGCTCGAGAAAACCGACGCCGTCGACGCGCGCGTGCTGGCCCTCTATGCCGAACGCATGCGGCCTGAGGTGCGGATGGTACCGGACGAAGAAACCGAGGAGCTTCGAGCGCTCGTGGCTCGTCGGCGGCAGCTCACGGAAATGGTCGTCGCCGAGAAGAATCGCCTCAAACAAGCCCGCTCGAAGGCTGTCCGAGAGAGCCTCCGCAAAACCATCGAGCTGCTGGAGGAAAAGCTCCGAGAAGCGGATAAGCTCATCGACGAGCACATTGCGAAGTCTGCGACCTGGAGCGCTCGTCTCCAGGCGCTCGAAAGCCAGAAGGGCGTTGGACGGGTGACCGCCACGAGCCTGCTGAGCGAGCTACCTGAGCTCGGGGCGCTCAACCGCAAGCAGATCGCCAAGCTGGCAGGGCTCGCTCCCCTCTGCGCGGATAGCGGGACGAAGAACGGGCCGCGCGTCACCTGGGGCGGTCGCGCGAACGCGAGAGCCAAGCTCTACATGGCCACCCTTGTTGCCACCCGACACAATCCAGTGATCAAAGCCTTCTATGTGCGGCTCGTGGAGCGAGGAAAGCCGAAGAAGGTGGCCATTGTCGCGGCAATGCGGAAGCTGCTCGTCATGCTCAACGCCATCCTGAGAGCCGAGAACCTCCGTCTCCAGCCTGCATCCACAACAATCTAGCCGCACCCCGTTCAAGACAGTTGCTCACCCCACGGTCCCGCTGCGCTCCGGCGGCTCGCGAGGGGACTCGCTCACCGGCGGCGCTGCGGCGCCTCGTCACTCCTCTCGGTTTGCAGGGGGGCGCCTCGTCACTCCTCGGCCTGCGGGCCTCGCGTGCCTCGGGTGGTTCTGTTCGGCGAGTGAATCGTCACTCCTCAGGCTTCGCCCTTGGGGCTCCGCCTTCGAGATGGCATGGGGTGGCGCTCGAACTGACGAAGCATTTTTTTCTCTGCGCAGTCGCGAGCTTGCGAGTCGCAGCGGCGCGGGCAGGGAAAATGAAAATGGCTGCCTCCTGGAAAACGCGGTCACGAAGAATCGGCCGCAAGTCGACACGTGCTCTTGAGGCACAAACACCAGGAGACAGCCCTGAATCATCTTGCGATCGATCTCGGCGGAATGAAATCCCAAGTTTGCGTGCGGGATTCCGCCAGCTAGCTCACCCCACGGCTCCGTCAGGGGGCCCACGGCGTCCGGAGAACCTTTTCGCGGCAGGACGGCGCGGCTACTGCTGGCAGCTACCTGAAATGGTGAGCCCGCGCGCTTTGAGCTCGTCGATGAGGGCCTGCTGCGAAGTGCACGGGAGCGGGTTGCCGCCGATCCAGAGGATCCCTTGGGAGCCGAAACCGGGGTTGTCCACCAAGGGCTGCAACGAGGCGATCTGGTTGTTCACCAGGCCGAGCGAAGTGACGCCGACCATCTCGGCGAACGGCGCAGCCGATGAAATGGTGTTGCCCCCGAGCTCGAGTTCACCGAGGCCCGCAAGGCCGGACAGGGGACTCGCGTCCGTGATGCCGTTCAGCCGTAGGTTCAGACTCCGCAGGCGCGTCGCTCCCGCCAGGCCGGACAAATCCGTTAGCCCGGTTTCTTCCAGACCGAGCACGCGCAGGGCGGGCAGCGCCCCGATGTTCTCCACCGAGCTCAAGTCGTTCTTCGCCAAATAGAGCGTGTCGAGACCGAGCAGACCCGCGAACACGTCGTCACTCGTGAGCGCGCTTTCGCTCAGGTCAAGGATCTGGAGTCGGCCAAGCCCCGCCAGGGCGGAAACGTCCGTGAAGCCGTGTCCGCTCAGCACCAGCTTCTCGAGCCCAAACAGATCTTCGAGCGGCGACAGATCGGAAAGCGAAGAGCCCGCGCTGGGACAAGATGCTGCACCCGCCCTGTACGTCAGCTCACGCAGGTGGATCAGGTTGCTGAGGGGCGAGAGGTCGCTCACCGGGCTGCAGGACAGGTCGATCTTCTCGAGAGCACCGAGATTCGCGAGTGGCGACAGGTCCGTCACCCCCGAACGCAACAAGTGCAGCGTATCGAGATTCGTCCAGCACTCGAGCCCGTCGAGGGACGTGACCTGGTCGTCGGTGCCCGGATCCAAGTCGGTCTCCAGGGTCAGGGTCGTCACGTTCACGATGTGCTCGGGCAAGATGTCGCCCGTCGGCCGCCCCACCGCCAAACGCACACGTGCTTCGAGAACCGGATCAGCGAAGGTCAGAGTGGCGCACGAGTTCTCGCAGTTCGGCCCGCCGTAGCCGTCCGGACAGTCGCAAATGTGACCCGAGGGGGTGTTCGAGCAGACGCCTCCGTGTTGGCAGGGGTTGGGCGAGCACGAGTCGGTGCCCTTACAGAAGTAGCCGTCCCCGACTCCCGAGTCACAGCTGCACTCGTAGCTGCCGTTCTGGTTGTTGCATTCGGCGTCGCTCGCGCAGGCGTTACCACGCGACGAGTCGCACTCGTCGACGTCTTCGCAAGTCATGCCGTTGCCCACGTAACCGGGGTCGCAGTCGCAACGAAAGCCGCCCGGGAAGCTGGTGCAGGTGGCGTTATCGGCACAGGGATTCGTCGCGCAGGGATCGAGACACCCGGCCGCGCCCACACCGTCGCGACAGCGGCAGCTGGCCGAGTTTCCGACGGCCACGCAGACCTGGTTGTCGTAGGGGCACTGGACGTCAGCGCAAATGCCGTCGACGCCGCCAGCTCCGCCGGAGCCCTCACCGGCCAGGCCACCGGTATTCGAGGCACCGGTACCGCTTCCTCCCGCGCCGGTCGTTCCCCCGCTGCCTCCGGTCAGACTGGGAAAACCGGCAGACGGCTTTCCGTCGTCACCGGAGCTGCACGCCCAGGCACCCGCAAGCAGGGCCCCAGCGCCGGCGCTCAGAATACGGCCTCGAATCGAAAGAAAGCTCATCGGGGAAAGCCCGGCTCGACAAGCCGGAGTTTAGCAGAGGGTCCGCTCGCCGCGGTACAGTCGAAGCGGAATCGGTAGGAAACCCGCCGGCACGCCGGACTCGAAGTTCGGCGGGGCGGGCGGGAGCGAACCAGCAGCGGACGATCGATGCAAGCGCACACCGCCCGTTCTCACTGGTCGTAGACGCACGAATAGGTGATTTGCCAGTCCTCGACCGTTGGCGCATTCGAGCCATCCGGATTGAGGGTGATCTCCAGCTCGAGGAAGGCCGGCTGATTGCCCGCGAGCATCAGCTCCTTCGTCAGGTCGACGGGGCAATTGGCAACCGTGCCACTGCGCGGGCAGCTCTGCGTATCGACCACCGGGGTGACCGACGAGTCGACGTACGCCGTGCCGACCGTGGTGAACGAAGCGGAGCTGAGTTCGGCAGAACTGGCTGCCACTCGAGCCTTGAAGTCGATGGTCGACGCGCCCGGCGTTTGCGTTTCCCACGACAAGAGGCCCCAAGAGGGATTCGTGTCGGCCGGACAGGTCGCTTCGTACTCGTGGGTCACCGTCGAGGGCCCCGCCGCAGGTGCCGAGCAGGTGCGTCCTTCGACGTAGTAGCTCCAGTTGTCCAGCAGGCTGCACTCGTTGATCGCCGCCGAGTCGCTCGCGTTCACCACGACCGTGAGATCTTCGCTGAGCAAGGCAGGATCGCAGGACGACACCGTGACGCAGCTGCCGGCGGGGATGGCCTGAGCCACCGTGCAGGTTCCCACCGCCCAGAACGGGTCTGGGGTTTCGGTAGCAAACTGCTGTCCCACGCGCGGGTAGAACGTGAGCACGGCATCACCCGCCGCGACGTCGACGGTCCCGTGGTTGCAGACCGGAATGTCGTCGGCGCAGGAGATGTCTACGGCGAGATCGGCGCTGGCGCAGGTCGGGTCTGAAAACGAAGTGCCGTTGTCGACGCAGGTTCCGGTTTCGACACCCGAGCCACAGAAGGCGTCGCACTCGGTCTTCACCAGGTCCACGCAGGCGCTGGTCCAGGTTCCGCCGGACTGACCGCAGCAAGTTGGATCAACACCGCAGATGCGGGACACGCAGTCGTCGCACGCAGGGTCGAGCGCCGTGCCAGTGGAGCACTTCGAATGCTCACAGGTGCCTCCGGTGAGAACCTCCGTGCAACGGCTGTTCACTTGGCAGTCACCGCCGTCATAACAGGGCTCGCTGGCGGAAGGCGTCGCCGGAACGTCTAGATCCACGGGACACGAAGGAGCGGAAGTCGTGGGGCAGTCACCCGCCTCGACCCAAGCGGTGGGCCAGGACACCCCCACGGTCGGTTCGTAGCCGGAGAGACCACACCACGCAGCAGCCGACGCCCACAGCGGGGCACCGGCGCATTCGTAGAGCTTACCGTTCGAAGCTTTGACCACGTCCCCCTGCTGGTAAACGCGACCGAGCTCCCACGACCGATAGCCCCCGCACACCGAGCTGTCGACGCCCGCGGCGAGACATTCGTCACGGTCGAGCCAGCTCGCGTCCAAATGGAAGTCCGGCTCCAGGGCGATGGCCTCGGCGTAGATGAGTCCCTTCGCGATCGAAGAGGAGTTGCCGCCCGTGATCGTGGCGTTGGGTGCCACGATCACCGTGTTGAGCAGCGCCCCGACGCCGATCTTCACCCAAGCGTCGTCCGTGTAGAACTGCACCTGATACAGATCCGGCTCGTCGCCGTTCGCTTTTTGGATGATGGCGCCGTTGTCGAAGTTCAGGTCCGTGCAGACGTCGATTTTGACGGTGCCGTTGTCCGGAATGATGAGCTTAGGCGAGGACCCGTCCAACCTCAGCTGGGTAAAGGTGTAGGTGCCGGGCTGCTGGAGAATGAGCGTTCCGTCGCTCATCACCACGTCGCCGTAGTCGCCTGGTTCGGCGAGAATGAGAGTCGAAGTGCTCGAAAGGAGGTAGTGCTGATTGTCACCGCTGTATGCGGTCACGGTTCCGCTGTTGATGTTCACCCCGCCACCGACCGGGAGGCAGCTGATCGACTTGGTCGGAATGTCGGGCATGCTCACCGTTGCCCCGTAGGTCTCGCTGCCACAAGCCGCCGAAGCCGATTTGTCGATGGTCATCGAGCTGGTCGTGCAGCTCCCGAGAACGGGAGTGCCCTGGATGTCGATAGGACCGTTGGCGATGATCTCTTCGATGTACTGCCCAGCAGCTGCATTTCCGAGGTCGACGGCGTACCCCGTCCCGCCATCCCGCCGGGCGCCCACGGGGGCACCCACGATTTGCGCGCGGTCAGCGAGGGCCAGATTGGACTCGGTGTAGAGCGCGAAGTCGCAGATGCTCGGCGTGGACGACGACGGAGGCGTCGTACTCGCGCACTCGGTGTACACGGCGTCGGTGCACGCCGCATCCCAAGTGCCCGTGCTCGTGTCGCAGCAGTATCCGAGGCCCGAGCTATTGCAGACCTTTTCGACGCACGGGTGGCAGGTTGGGTCGAGAGCCACACCCGCGGTGCACAGCTCGTGGCCGCAGGCCGCGGTCCCCGGGGGTTCGGACCAGTTCGGCGCGCCCCCGAGCCCGATGCCAGCACCGCCCGCGCCGATGGTGAAGTCAGGTGGGTCTTCGTCGAAGTACTGGCAGCTGGGGTCGCAAGCATTGCCGACGCAGACCGCTGGAACGCTCAGAGCGAGAGCCCTGTAGTGGTCCGCGTATCTCTGCGAGGTGGGATCGGGGCGCTTGACCACGCGCTCCCCTTGGCACTCCCCCCAGACACCCGCATCACAGGTCTGGGTCCCCTCGAAGCAGGTGACGATCCCGTTTGCTTGTTCGAGAGTCACGCCGCAGGCGCGCTCCGCGCCGGGCTCGCAGGGGCCCACCTCCACCGAATGATCGACGCTCGACGAAACGTCGAGGCTGCCGGGCCCCTCCGCGTCCGAACAAGCCAAGGTGCCGAACACGCCAAAAAACAGGGCGGCTGCCGCCCCCAAAATGGCGTTATTGACGTGCCGCTCCTTGCTTCGGTTTTTCATTTTCAAGCCGTTCATCGCTCGCGAACCCCTCGGTCCGCGCTCGAACTTTTTTCCGCATGTCGCAAGGTTTGCGTACGTCGGTCCGCAGCTTTGCCGCCGTGGACGTGGTCAGGTGAAAGAAGCGAAGGCACGGTCGAGCGTCCGTCGAAAGGTCAATGCAGGAGGGAATGCAGCCGACTCCCGGTGGTTTCTTCTCGGAAGCGCTGCCGGGGCGTCGGGGCCAAGTTGGCCCACGTCCCAGCGCAGCCCCCGAGACGATGGGCAGGGAGAAAGCAACGATCATGCTAACACGCAGAATCCGGGTGAACGCAGCCCTGAGGGCATGCATTCACCGGATTTGTGGGTCCAGCTACGACTCCTGTGGGCTCGGCTGCGACATCGTCGGTTCCCGCCTGC
Organism: Polyangiaceae bacterium; assembly: GCA_050289625.1. Classification (GTDB taxonomy): domain Bacteria; phylum Myxococcota_A; class Polyangia; order Polyangiales; family Polyangiaceae; genus NIC37A-2. The sequence continues at coordinate 13,923 of JBNKGC010000071.1, forward strand.
CCACGGCCCTGGCTCCGAGCGTTTCCCCACCGGCGTCGCTCGTGTCGCCCCACGAAGACTGAGCCGCCCGGCGACGGCCGGCTCAGCTCCTCACGCTCACTTCGTCAATCCGCTGCAGCTGCGCCGCCGGCCCCACCGAGTCCCAGATCGGGTGCGTCGGAGAGATCACCACATGCACTCCACAGACCTTCCACGCAGTACTGGACTCCCTGCCAGCACGAGTGGATCCCGTTGGCCTGTTCGAAAGTGACCGAGCAGAAGCGACGCGCTCCGTCCTCGCACGGACCCGAAACCGCAGGACCATAGCGAGGCGCCGACGCCCCATGCACCCAAGCGGGCGGGGCCACATCGCCGTCACCCGAGCAACCGATCACGAGCAGACACCCGAGAACGACTGCGCCGAGCCCGATGAGGCGCGAAGGGCCTCGGCCCGAGGCGTCGTGGTGGCTGTGTGGGTTCATGGTGGGGGGAGTCCTAGTATTGCGAGGAGGTGGTTCGGACACGCGGCCGCTCAATCTGACATGGTAACTGTGCAAAGGCGTCTTGCAACGGTGATCTTTTCGCCCACTCGGTAGCACACCGACGGAAGCGTTTGCTGAGTTCTCCGTGAGATCGCCCGTGGTGACTGCATGCATGAGTCGGTAGAACGGCGCAAGTTCGTCGCGAGCATGAGCGGGTCGTGAGTTCGACGAGGATCGCCGGAAAGAAGGGACGTCACCGGCGCGAAGATCCAAAAACATGATCGTCCGGGGGTCGTCGTTTTTGTGGGTATTCGTGCCACCCGACGGTCCGCCCCAGAGCGACCTACAGGGACAGCACCTGCGCCCAATGCCCATCAGCCCAATGCCCATCACCTCCCCGAAACATGGCGCTGGGTGAGGAATCGAGACGAGAGTTGGTCACTCGAGCCCACATTGAGTAGCTTCCAAAGCCATGCCGAGTGCCTCGGTACCGCCCCCCAGCACTGCCGAGGTCATTCCGACCGAGCAGGTCCGCGATCCCGACGCATGGCTTTCCGCGCTGTGCTGGGCGACGGTGATCTGGAGCGGGCTGCAGATCCTGTTGTTTTCCTTCGGGCGCGACCAGGCCATCTACGCAACCGTCGCCGAAGGAATCTTGCACGGGGCGATGCCCTACCGCGACGTCTGGGACTTCAAGCCGCCAGGGATCTTCGCGGTGTACTCGCTGTCGTTCGGCTTGTTCGGCAAGAGCATGATGGCGCCGCGCCTGATCGAGGTGGCCGGCCTGATCGCGATGGTGATCGGGATGCGTCGTCTCGGTGCGGAGTTCTTCGGCTCTCGGTGCGCCGGACTCGTCGGCGGCGCGCTGGCAGCTCTGCTCCACGCGCAGCTCGAGTTCTGGCACACGGGGCAACCGGAGTCGTTCGCAGGGTTTCTGACCATCGGTGCTCTGGTTCTGACAGCAGTCGAGATCCCCCGCCGCCTTCGCCATTGGGCTTGGGCTGGCGTCGGCGCCCTGTTTGGGATCGCGTTCCTGCTCAAGCCACCGCTCGGCGGAGGCGCGGTGGTGTGCGCAGCATACCTCGCGAGCAAGGAGCGCGCCCGAGGCGCGGGGGCGCGGGGGGTGTCGACCTTCGTAGTGGTGGGGCTGGGCAGCCTATTCCCGATCGCCCTCTGCGCGCTGTGGTTTGCCGCGCGGGGCGCCCTCGGCGACCTGTGGTGGACGCTGGGTGAATTCGCGCCCGGCTACACGCAGCTCAGCTGGGAGGGGCAGAGCGCACCGACGATGTTCTATCACGCGGTCGAGGAGGCGTTCTTTCGATTCTCCGCGCTCCTCGGCGCCGGTTTCATCGCGGCCATCGTGATGCGCCCCCTGTACGACCGGGAGCGCGAGGGATTTTTCCTGATCCTCGGAGTGGTGTCCGTGCAGCTCGCCGGGGTTGCCATGCAGGGCAAGTTCTTCCAATACCACTACGGCGCGACCCTCCCGCTGATCGCCCTGATCTCTGGAGCAGGTCTGTACAAGCTCTGGCGAAGGCTCGCCATAGGGAGTGCCTCAGGGACACTCGCCTTCCTCACCTTCGTGGTGGTCGTCGCGTCGATGCGCGACGCCGTGCGCGACGTGCCCCACGGGTTCTGGCATCGTAGCTTGCTGCGCACGGGTTACCTCCTACGCGTGGGTCCGATTTCCACACGCGAAGAGCTCGACCAGGAGCTCTACTACGTCGCGGACTACAGCCTGACGGCCGACCGCCAAGTTGCCTCCGAGCTGCGATCGCGGGCAGATCCGACGGATCGGCTCTACATTTGGGGCTTCGAGCCGGCGATCTACTGGATGAGCGAGCTACAGTACGCGAGCCGCTTCATCTACGACGTGCCGCAACGAGCGCAGTGGCAGCGCGAGACCGCCAGGCGCCTGCTACTGGACGACCTCAAGAAGGACTGGCCGCGATGGATCGTGGTGCAGCGGCGGGATGTGTTCCCCTTCGTCACCGGGAACCGACTCGACTCGGCCGACAGCCTGGACGACTTCACCGCGCTTTCTCGCGAGATTGTCGACAACTACTCCCTGGTCACGCGGATCGAAGACTTCGACATCTACGAGCGGATCCGCTCGAGACCCGAAAAGGACTCCCCATGACTGTGAAGCGGAAGCTTTTCACCGACGCCAGCGATCACGGAAAGAAGGCGAGCGCCCCGCGCCCTCACGCCCGCGCACTGCGCGCCACGGTCGCGCTTTCGACCGCTGCCTTCGTCGCGGCAGCCGTAGGCGGCGGATGCGCGAGCAGTCGCAGCACGACCGAACCGTGCACGCCTCCCTGGTCGGGCACCTGCACGCTGCGTCAGGTGACCAAGCTGGGAGAACGATCCGCCCCGGTGCCGTTGGTCATCTACGAGGGACTGTACGAACCCCAGGGTGCGCCGAACAGCGTTCCCATGGCTCGAGTGACGGTCGAAGCCCGAGCGGTGTATGCCGGGGACGTCAAGGCGTACTTCCACGCCCAGCCGGAGGTCAGCTGCGAGCAGTTGGTCGACGATCAGTGCTTTCCCGGCGCGCTCTCGGTTCGTCTGTCCCCCTTCACTCCACCCACGGAAGTCGCCGCGCCGCAGGTGACTGGCTGCGCGCGCATCGAACAAGAGAGCGCGGACTACGACGCGAGCGCGGACGACAGCGGGGCGGAAACGCTCCCCGAGCAGCTCCTCTTCGAGGAAGGTGCTGTCACCCAAACGGCTCCCGGCACGTCAGTGCTCGACGCACTCGCGACTCGCCTCAAGGCCGAACCGAACCTCGAGTGTCTGGCCGTGGTGGGAATGTCGGCGAGCGGCGAGTCGCCTGGCCTCGCCGAACAGCGAGCCCGAACCGTCCGCAACGCGTTGATCGAACGGGGCGTGGAGCCCGGTCGCCTTCGCACCGTCAGCGTGACGGCGTCCCTCTACGGACCCAACACGCGACCGGAAAACGAACGGGCCAAGGACCGACGCGTCGTCTTCCGCGTGCTGCTCTCGCGCTGACGGATAGGCCCGGGCGTTCCGCCCACGGTTGCGCGACCCCTTCGCTGCGCCTCACGCCCAGCGGGGTCCCGAGAAGGGGCTCGAATCTCGACGCCGCCCCGACCGCACGGCCCCGTCGAGGAAGCGCGCTCGAGCGTCGAGGACACCGTTCAGCGCCCCCTCCACCTCGTCCTCGATCAAACGATTGGTGAGGAGGCCCTGGAGCAAGCCTCGCAGAGGCGCCGAAAGCTCCCGACAGCGCTTCTTCGCCTGGAAATACGCCAAGGCGGCCTCGGGCAATTCGAACGTGCGCAGAAGAGCGCTGCGGAGGCTCCGATCGAGCCTCTCGTCGACGGCGTCGAGCCCCAAACACAAGACTCCGAGTGCAGGCTCGAGTCCCAGGCGGTCCGGCAACGAAACCAGATCCTCGACGAGCTCCTCCGTCTCGGGTTCGCGACAAAGCTCGGACGACTCCACTGCGGGTAAACCCAGCGCGGAACACAGCGCCCCGAACCGACGCAAGAGAGACCCCTCGGCGTTTCCTTCTCCCAGTTCCACCGAAAGGCGCATGCCGAGGAGGATCCGAAACTCCTCGAAGGGACAGACGGCAATCAAACGGCCGAGATATCCCGTCGAGTGAAACGATACGGGTCCGAGCTGTTCCATCAGAGCGCGAAGCTGGTTCTTACCGAGCGTGCCCGCTTCGAGCCCAGCGACTACCGGGTGCTCCCAGAACGAGTGCGAACGCACGGCCTCGCTCAGTCGTTCCCACCCTCCAGGAACCCCGAGAGAGGCGTGATCGTTCCCGCTTGCCACATCGGAAGGGCAACGGCCGAGCCGACCGCCGATTAAGTGCCTCCGCAACTTCTCGGGTTGGGCCAAAAGCCCCAATTTTCTCAAGACTCCGGCGCACCGCTCCGTGAGATCTGCCCACCCTGGTCAGGCCGCTCCTGGCGGCTCCCCTGAAGTGTTCGGCACAGCACTTCCCAATCCCCAAGGTCCCCAATGTCACGAAGACTCGAGCCACCTCTTCAGCGCCCCCTTCGTCCCCTCGCGCCCATGCAGGCCGGCATGCTGGCCGAGTCCCTCTTCGATCCCGAGGCCGGGGTGAACGTCGAGCAATTGATCATCGACTACGAAGAGCGCCTCGACATCCCAGCACTGGAGTCCGCATGGCAGGAGGTCACCCGGCTCTGCAAAGCCCTCCGCTCGGAGTTCACCTGGGGTGGCAACGCCCCATCTCAGCGGGTGAAGGAGACGGTCGAGCTGCATGCCGAAGTTCACGACCTCAGCCAGCTGGGCGATGAATCCGCCGAAGAACGCTATGAAACGTGGCTCGCCGACGACCGTCGGACGGGCTTCCGCCTCGACCGCGCGCCCCTGATGCGCCTGAGCGTCTTCCGGCTGCCATCGCGCGATCGGCTCGTTTGGACATTCCACCACATCCTTCTCGACGGGCGCTCGATGCCCATCGTGCTCAATCTGGCCGAGCGGGCCTACCGCTCGAAGCGCAGCGGAGTTGCCCAGGAACTCGAGCCACCGGCCAGCTACGGCCGCTTCCTCGACTGGCTCGACACCCGTGACGCCGACGCGGACCGGGCATTTTGGACCGGGTACTTGCGTGGCATCACCTCCGCCACCCCACCAATCGGCTTGCGCGATGCCCTCGAGCCGAACGGCGTCGAGATCCCACGGAGCATCACCCGTCACCTGTCAGCCGAGACGAGCCAGGCTCTCTTGGATTTGGCCACCGCGTGCGACGTGACCCTGGGCACGATCGTGCAAGCTGCTTGGGGGCTCCTTTGCGCGCGATACCACGGGGAACAAGAGGTCGTCTTCGGTGTCACGCGCTCGGGACGTCGCTTCGGCGAGGGCGGTGAAAGCACGGTAGGCCTCCTCATCAACACCGTGCCGGTGCGCGTTCGGGTCGACGAACAGATCAGCGTACGGCAGTGGCTCGGAGCGCTGCGCCAGGACACGTTGGAGCTACGCAAGCACGAGGCCACTTCGCTGCTCGACATTCACTCCGTCAGCGACATCCCCCGCGGAGCGCCTCTCTTCAACTCACTCGTCATGCTCGAGGGCCAGCCCCTCGGGCGGCGCCTCGCCGAGTTGGATCCAGTGTGGGCCGGGCGCAGTCTCGAGCTCGTCGAACGCTCGAGTTTGCCCCTCGTCCTCACTGTTCAGACCGGCACCGAGCTCACCATCGACCTGACCTTCGACGCGAGTCAAATCGACCCCGGCGCGATCCAGCGCGCCTCGAGCCAGCTCTGCACCCTGCTCACCGCGATGGCTCACGGCGCGGACCTTCCCGTAGCCCAGATCGACTGGCTTCCGGAGTCACAGCTCGGTTCCCTCCAGAGCTTCAACCCCGCTGCGCTCCTCTGCGGTGAGGGACGGACGGTGCACGGGGTCATCGCCGAACACGCCGCGGTCCAGCCAGAGGCCATCGCGGTGAGTGCCAAGGACGGCAGCCTCACCTACGGGGACCTGGACCGACGAGCGAACCAACTCGCTCGTCATCTCGCCGAGAACGGCGTTCGGCCCGGCGACATCGTGGGCGTTTGCCTGGACCGCACGACCGAGCTGGTAGTTTCGCTGATCGCGGTGCTGAAGACGGGAGCCGCCTACCTGCCTCTCGACACCTTCTATCCAAAGAGTCGCCTCGCAACCCTGCTCGAGTCCACCGCCGTGCGCACAGTCGTCACGCTTGGGCGCCTCCGGACCAGCCTACCTCCGACCGAAGCTCCCTTGCTGCTTCTGGATCAGGCCCAAAGCAGGATCGCAAATCACGCGACGACTCCACCCGAGGTGACGGTGAGCGCGGCCGATCGCTGCTACGTCATCTTCACATCCGGTTCCACCGGGCGTCCGAAGGGCGTGACCACCTCCCACGCCAATCTGATGAGCATCTTCCAGGCGTGGCAGGAAGCCTACCGCCTGAACGAGCTTCGGGCGCATCTGCAGATGGCGAGCGCGTCCTTCGACGTGTTCTCCGGTGATTTGGTGCGCGCGCTCTGTTCGGGCAAGAAGCTCGTGCTCTGCCCCCACGAAACGCTCATGCGACCTCGTGAACTGTACGAGCTCATGCAGCACGAGGGGGTCGACTGCGCGGAGTTCGTACCGCTGGTCCTACGGATGCTCGTCGACCATCTGGAAAGCACGAGCCAGCGCCTCGACTTCATGCACGTGCTCATCGCTGGCTCGGACGTCTGGTACACGCGCGAATACGCGCGGGTCAAGAAGCTCCTTTCGCCGAGTGCACGCCTCATCAACTCCTACGGCATCTCCGAGACCACGATCGATTCGACCTACTTCGAGGGAGACGTCAGTCATTTACCGGAGGGAGCGGTCGTGCCCATCGGTCGACCGTTCCGAAACAGTCGCGTCTACATCCTCGACGCGCTCCAAAGGCCCGTACCGGTGGGAGTGCACGGCGAGCTCTACATCGGAGGGCACGGCGTCACCGCAGGATACTTGGGCGACGAAACTCGGACCCGTGAGCGCTTCATCTCGGATCCTTTCGCTCCGGAAGCAGCCGCCCTCATGTATCGCACCGGGGATGTCGGCCGCTTCCGTGCCGACGGCACCATCGAGCTCTGTGGGCGTAGCGATGAACAGGTGAAGGTCCGCGGCTTCCGCATCGAGCTCGGTGAGGTGCAAAGCGCCCTGGAGAAGCATCCCGACGTAGCCGCCGGCATCGTGATCGCCGAGCAACGAGGACCCGGCGAGAACCGTCTCGTCGCGTACTTCGTCGAGCGTGCAGGAAGATCGATCGACGTGCGCAAGCTGCGCGACTTCATCGGCGACCGGCTTCCGTACTACATGGTTCCCTTCTCGTACGTCCGCTTGGAGGAGCTCCCGCGGTCGCCCAACGGCAAGGTCGATCGCCGCGCGCTACCGAAACCGGACGATGCCGGCGTCGATCTGAGGCACCACTACGTGGCGCCTCGCAGCGATCTGGAGCGCGACCTGTGCCGGATATGGCAAGACGTGATCGGCATCAGTCGGGTCGGCGTCCACGACGACTTCTTCGAACTCGGTGGGCACTCGCTTCTGGCCGTCACCATGTTTGCCAAGGTGGCCGAGCGAACGGGCAAGGACTTGCCGCTGACAGCACTCTTTCAGACCCGCACCGTAGCGCGGCTCGCGGAGGCGCTTCGCGTCGGGGAAAAGGCTTGGTCTTGCATCGTGGAACTCACGAGTGACGGTTCGGATCCGCCACTCTTCTGGATGCACACCCTAGGCGGCGGGGGCGCTGGAGGTTTCTTCCGGTACGAACAGTTGGCGCGACGGATGGGCCTTCCGCGACCGAGCTACGGGATTCGCGCTCCACAGGAACCCTTCCGGCGCTTACCGGACATGGCCAGCTACTACATCGAGGAGGTGCGACGCGTGCAACCGAAGGGCCCCTATCACCTGCTCGGGTTCTGCTTCGGCGGCAACCTCGCGTTCGAGATGGCAGGTCAGCTCGATGCGCAAGGTGAAGAGGTCGCCTTCCTGGGATTAATCGAGTCGGTAGCCACGGTTGCACCAGCCTCTCCGTTCGAGTCACTGTCGGCTGCAACGGGCTTCGCGTCGAACGCCTACCACTGGGCTCGTGGGTTTCTCACCTGGCCGCGGGAAAAGCAGCTCGTTTGGCTAGGGCGCAACTGGCGCAAGGTCCTTTCGGGCACCCTCGAACCCGCCGATCAGGATCTGGAAGCCTTCCTCGAGGACCGCAACCGAACCGAGGACTACCGCCGCTTCGTGAGCGCGCACTGGGAAGCCCTCCAACACCACGAGCCCACTCCGTTCCGCGGTGTTGGGCACGTCTTTCGCGTGCGCGGCCACAGCCTTTCCCATTGCGAGCGTGACCTCGGCTGGAGTCGCCTCTGCGAAGGAGGCGTCGAGCTCGACTACCTGCCCGGCAGCCATGCGGAGGTACTGGACGAACCACACCTCACAGTGACCGCGGAAACGATTGCCCGGCGCATTCGCGCCCTCGGCCACTGTCCCGTCGACCCGAAAGCGAAGGAGTAAAAGCACGATGCGCCTCCTTCGATTTTTGGCCCGACTCTCCAATGGGACGACGTTGCTCGTCGTGCTGGTCAGCCTCGGTGCTGGTGGATGCAGCACGGCCTTGCTCGCGATTCTGAACCGGGCGCTCGCCGAAGATGGATCTCTAGCGCTTCTTGCAGTCGCTTTCCTGGGAGCAGCCCTACTGAAGGTCGGGTCGAGCTTTTGGGGTGAGATTCTGCTGCTCCGGATCGGAGCTCGAACCACGGCACGCCTGAAAGACTCGCTGGTGCGCCAAATCAGCACGGCGCACCTCCGACGCATCGAGGGTCTGGGAAGCGGCCGCCTTCTTTCACTGCTGACCGACGACATCGAGGCCATCCAGAGCGCCTACGTGACTCTGCCCTACGTCTCGGCACAGGTGGCCATGCTCGTCGGTGGCGCGGCCTACCTGGCGTGGCTCTCCCCTCCAGCCTTGCTGGCTCTGCTCGCGTTCGCCACGGTCGCCATCGCCAGTCAGCGAGCTGCCCTGGCGCTCAGTCATCGACACTGGGAAGAGGCACGGAGCTGCGACGATCGTCTCCTCGAGCACTACCGCGGCCTGATCGACGGACTGAAGCAACTCAAGCTCCACCGCGGACGGCGGGAGAGCTTCGTCGCGGACGAAATCGCAAAAACCACCCAGAAAAGCCTCGATCTCAACGTGTCGGCGGACGTGCGGTACAGCATCGCCGAGCACGTCACACAACTGTCTTTGTATACCTTGCTGGGGATCGTCCTCTTCGCACTCCCCGAGCTCGTATCCATCGACCGCTCGTCGCTGACCGCGTACGTTCTCACGATCGTCTTTTTGATGGGACCCCTGCGCGCCCTACTCAAGGTGTACGGGCAGCTCGTCGCGACCGACATTGCCGTGGTCCGACTCGAAGCGCTCACCGCCGAGCTCGAAAACCTGGCGCAACAAACCGATCTGACCACGGGCTCGAAGGAGCCCATGACGTTTTCGCGCATCGAGCTCGATGGGACGACGATGAGCTATGCGGCCGACGGCGACGACGCACGTTTTCGACTCGGCCCCGTCCACGCTTCGGTCGAGCCCGGGGACCTCTTGTTCGTGGTCGGAGGCAACGGAAGCGGCAAGACCACCCTCGCGAAGGTGCTCTGCGGTCTCTACGAACCGGACGGCGGCCGCGTCGTCTGGGACGGCGTCACGGTCGACGGAGACAACCGGGACGACTTCCGTCAGCTCTTCAGCGGCGTGTTCGCCGATCAGTTCCTGTTCGATCGTCCCGTCACCAGAAGTAGCCGCGGCGAGCGAATTTCCCAGGAGTTGAGCCGCTTTGGACTCTCCCACCGGGTCCAATTCCACGAGGGCCGCTTTCACGGGCTGGACCTCTCGCGAGGACAGCGCGCGCGGCTCCTTCTCTTGTCGGCCCTCCTCGAAGACCGTCCCGTGTACGTCTTCGACGAGTGGGCTGCCGAGCAGGACCCCGGCTTTCGACGCCGCTTCTACGAGGAGCTCCTCCCGGAGCTCAAGAACCGCGGAAAGACGGTCATCGTGATCACTCACGACGACCGCTACTTCCACCTCGCCGATCGCGTGTGGCGCCTGGAAGAAGGCCGCTGCGAAGAGCTGAGTCCAGGGGCCCAGCGTGCAGCCAGCGCATCATGAGCCCGAGCCAGGCAGCGCACGAAAGGGAAACCCGATGTCACGTCCGTGGAGCTTTCGGCACGACCAGTCCCCACCACCCGAACAACCGCGGGCGCACCGCCGCGCGCGATTGCCGGCACTGCGAGCTCGCCTCGAAGACTTCCAACATCGGGCGAGCGATCTCAAGGATGCCGCCGGCCGCACGACAGCTCGCTCCTTGCTCATTTCGGGTCAAGAAAGGCACGGATCGGGACGGCTGCGCCTGCTCTACGTGGGCGACGAGGCCAACTTCGCCTACCTGACTCAGCTCCTCTTCGCCGAGTTCGAGATCGAGCGCACCCTGCCGCGGCGCCACGCCTGGCAGGCGCCGCGAGCCGTGGCTCACTATGAGCGTGAAGCTGATCTGGTGGCGGTCGACGTCGGCTGGCCCTACTCGTCCCTGTTCCATCAGGACGACTACTTGGTCACGCCGGCTTGGGTGAACCAGAGCTTCTTCGTGAAGGAGCACTGGCAGGACAATCTTGCCGTCCTTCGCCGGGACGCTCGGCGCAACGATCTCAAGCGCGTCGCAAAGCACGGACTGTCCGCGCACCTCACGCGGCTGGAGCCGGATCACCGGGACTTCTACCGGACCATGTACGAGCCGTACGTTCGCCGCCGCTTCTCCGAAGCGACGGTGCTCGAGTCGGAAGGAAAGGTGTGCGAATTCTGCGCCAGCGACGGCCTGCTGCAGGTCTGTCAGGGCGAAAGGAAGCTGTCGGGGATGGTGCTGAACAAGACCGGGAGCACCCTACAAAACCTCTGGCTCGGTTTGGCCGATGGCCTCAGCAGCAACGTGACTTCGGCCGCGCTCGGCGCCGTCTACTACTTCAGCCTGGTCTACGCGTACGAAAGCGGCTTTCGCGTGCTCGACTTCTGCGCGAGCCGCTCCATGCTCGACGACGGCGTTCTCCGGTACAAGCGCAAGTGGGGCGCGGTGGTCCATGAAAACACCGACCCGTCGGTGCTCCTGCTCAAACCCCGGAACCTCTCGCGTCCGGTCGTAACCTTCTTCGTCGAAAACCCGTGGCTCACCACGTCCACAGGTGAATTCCGCGCGCACCTCCTCGCGGGAGTGGAAAAGCCGCTCGGCCGCGAGGACCTCGAAGCCATCGTCGATCGCTACGAAATGTCCGGCCTTCGAGGCTTCGACCTGTGCTCCCTCAAGGGCTTCGATGCCGCGGCTCACTCCTGGGCACGAGCACGCCAGGACATCGACCTCAGAGACCTGTCGTCCTGCTCCGAGCCGCGCCACGCTTTCACGAGGCGTACGGCACCGCGCCCTCTGATGTCTTCACTGATCACCGTTAGCGGTCATCGCCATCAGGCGATTCCGTGACGGACCGTTTCGAACAGTGGGTTTCCTTTCAAGGAGTCTGTCTCGATGCGCGTGCACCTCGCTCTTCCTCCGGCCTACAGGGTCAGTCGCCTCTTCGCTGGGGCGGTTCTCCTGATCACCAGCCTTAGTCTTACGACTCAGGCGGCGAAGTACTTCGGTGGCCACGAGCGACTCATGGGGCTCGTGAACATCTGCTACGTCGACTTCGAGGCGAATTTGCCGAGCTGGTACTCGTCGCTGGCACTGTTGACGGCCGCTCTCCTGCTCACGGTGATTGCCCGCGGCAAAGGTCGAAGTGGAGATCCCCAGCGCAACAAGTGGCGCCTGTTGGCGGTGATCTTCTTTCTCCTTTCGCTGGACGAGATCGCGATGCTGCATGAATTCTCCATCGATCCCATCCGCGACGCGTTTGGTCTGAGCGGAGCCCTCAGCTTTGCGTGGGTGATTCCCGGCGCGCTCTTCGTGGTCGGGCTTGGCGTCTACTTGCTCGGGTTCTTGCGCTCCCTGCCGCGGAGAACGAGCACGCTCTTCGTGGCAGCAGGGCTCCTCTTCGTGGGCGGAGCCATCGGTGTAGAGATGGTGAGCGCTGCCCACGCCTCCATGCACGGGGAGGAAAACTTCACCTACGTGCTCATCGTCACGCTCGAGGAGTTTCTCGAGATGGCCGGCGTGGTCGTGTTCATCCACGGTCTGATCGACTACGGACGGCGAGAGTTCGGCGACCAGCCGATCCTCCTCATGAGCGATGACCACTCGCCGTCCGCCGATCTTCCTCACTAGCACCTCCACCCCAGGTGGCTTCCAGGCGCGTCGAAACGGTGGAGGAAAGCGGGCCCCTAGCAGGCTGCTGAAAAAGTCTTTT
>JBNKGC010000072.1:0-25914 GCA_050289625.1 Polyangiaceae bacterium
GGGACGCGGCGCCTCGTCACTCCTCAGGCTGCGCCCTGCGGGCTTCGCCTTCGCGTGCCTCGGCTGGTCCTCGGCCTTCGGCCTCGCGTGCCTCGGTTTGTTCTGTGCGGCTTGTTCCGTGCGGCTGACCTTTATGGAGGCGCGGCGCCCCCCTCGTCCTCCTCGCCTGGCGGCTCGTCGCGTGTGTCGGGTTTGCCTCCCCGGCCCTCGCGAGGCCGGCTCGAACGCGGCGACCTCGCGAGCCTCGGTTTGTTCCGGGCAGTTCGCGTTCTGGGGTGCGACGATGGCTCTACAGCGGGGATTTTACTCCGCGGGCTCCGGCGTGGCTGAAGTAGTAGCGCAGGAGATCGCGGCCAACCTGATTCCCCTTGCGATACCACTTGTCGGGATTTTGCAGCAGAACGCTGACCACGACCTTGGGCTTTCTGCTGGGGGCAAAGCCCACGAACCAACTGGCGGTCGGCGAGTTCGATGTGGGTTTTAGCGTCCCGGTCTTTCCCGCGACGCGGATCGAGCCGAGATAGCTCCGACCTCGTTCGTCAGAAAAAGCGCTGAGGGAAGTGCCGCTGTGGACCGTGACCTCCATCATGCGCCGGAGCCACTGAGCGGTGTGCTCGCCGTAGATCCTGCGGGGAAGTGGTGTCTCGGCCGCGGATTTGGATTGCAGCGAGATGGATCGGACACGCCCCGCGTTGGCCACGGTGAGCGCGAGCTGAGCCGCGCCGAGAACCGACAGGCGACTGCCGATGAATCCGGCGGCCGCCCGGGCGAAGTCCAAGTCATTGTAAGGGACCTCGAGCGATCCGAGCCTCGCAGTCGCGTCGAACGGAAGCGGATGGTTGAAGCCGAACGCCTCCCCGATTTCGACGAGGTCGGAGCGCATCAGCTTTTGGGTCGCCAGCTGGGCGTACACCGCGTTTCTGCTGAAGCCCAGTGCTTGGGCGAATGGTGAGCAGAGCGTGCCTTTGCCCCGTGCAGCTTCGAGATGGCTTCGGGTGATCTTCCGCAGCCCGCCGCGGTAACACACCTCCTGGTGAGGTGTGACGTGCGACCTTTCCAGAAGGGCTGCCGTCGTGACGATCTTGAATAGGCTGGCAGCCGGAGCGATCGGATCGAAGAGCAAGCTCCCTTCGGGGGTCGAACCGAGCTCGACCATGGCCAGCACCTCCGCGGTTTCCGCGTCGATCAAGGTGGCGGCTCCGGCGACGGGACGTGCTCGACGGAGAAGAGTCCTCGTTGCCTCTTGGAGCTCACGATCGAGGGTGAGTTCCGCTTCTCCGCCTCCCTCGAGTGAAGCAAGGGCGGTGTCACCCTGGAAATGGACGGTCGACCAGCGCACCGGGTGACGCGCGGGGGCCGCCGCGGAGGCCGGTGCTTGGGGCGAATTGGCCTGCGGTTCCGCGACGGCGGACGGCACGGCACCCAGGCACAAGCTGCCCAGCAGAGGACCTGCGAATGCGATCTGTCGCAGTCGGCGGCGAAGCATGAAGGTATAGGTACGCGTATGTAGGATACGGGCCAAGTCTTCGCGGCGACCCGCTCGCACTTCACTAAGTGGGTCGTTCGAAGCGCCTATGCTGTCCGATTTTTCGCAAACGGGCCGGGCGGCCGGTACCCCGAGTTCCAGGGCTGGAACCCTCTGCAAAGCAAGGGTTTGGCCACGACGGGCCTCGCGGCCTTCGCCATCGTCCGGCGGTGGGGTGGTCTCCTTCGTGTGGGTACGTGTAGGTTCAAATTTGGCCCGATCGGGGGTCCTCTCCCTACGATCGGGTTCGAACAACGGAGATGCATCCATGGAACGACGCATAGGACTACGCGGCCGCACGGACTTTCGGGTCATGGCCACCAACGGCTACCTGGTGGCGCCGTGCCGAGGAGTCGAGGTCTCGGCTTCGGGGATTCTGATTGATCGGGGCCGTCCGGTGGACGACTTTCGCGACGCACCCCTGTACCTGAAGCTCGAGCTCAACCTGCCCGAGCGATTGGCACCCATCACTGCGGTGGCGCGACCGATTTGGTCCTTCGGGACTCACCAAGGGCTGTGCTTCGTGCGCATGTCCGACGTGGATCGACTCTGTCTGGCAGAACACGTGGATCTCGTCCATCGCCGCGGAACGCCCCTCAATTGAAACCGACGGAAGAACGACCGATGGCAAACGTCACTCTTTTCAAGCGGGCTCCTCATCGCGAATTCCACAAATTCATCGTGGTGCGCAGCTTCGTCGCGTGTCTCGCGGTCACAGGCTGCGTGCCGGCCGTTCAGTACGAGGAAGCCCAGTCGGCGGCCGAAGTCGAGCGGGAGGGTCATCGTCGTGCCGCGCAGCGCCTGTACGCGGCCGAGCAGGAGCTTGCCAAACTGAAGGCGGAGCACGAGCAGCTCAAGGCTCGTTTGGCGGAGAAGGACCAAACCCTCGCGGCAGTCGAGCTCGACGTCCAGAGAGCAGCCAAGCAGCGAGACGAGCACGCTGAATTGGTGACTCAGCTGCGCGGAGAGTTGGCGCGCGTCGGAGATCATCTCCGCGCATTCTCCGTGGAGAAGGACGGACTCAATCAGAGGCTCGACGCAGCGCAGTCAGAGCTCGAGCGCCTTACCGAGGAAACCAAGAGCCTGCGCGCCAACTCCGAAGACAAGGAGAAGAAGGCGGCGGAGAGACTCGACTCGGCGCTCGGAGAGCTCGCTCGACTTCAGGCGGCCTCCGAGCAGTGTGACGGTGAAGACCCCGACGCCACGGAATCGGAGGGTGACCCCAAGCCAGCGGCGGGTCGAGAGAACAAGCAGGCTGCGCCACCCGGTGCCGACCAGCCGGACGACGCAGACGACGTTTGACGTCGACGACGTGAACGGCGCCGTGGGCCCATCCCGAGCATCGCTCGCGACGATCGTCCAATGGCGCCCTCTGCGAGGTCCGAGCGCTCAGCCGAAGCGTTCGGGCTTCGCCACGTCACGCCCTCCGTCCACCTGAAGCTCTTGCCCGGTCACGAATGGAGAGTCGTGGAGGTACAGCACGGCGCGCGCGACGTCCTCCGGGGCTCCGAGGCGTCCGAGAGGCACGGCCCGAGCGAGCCGCTCTCTGGCCGCATCGTCGAGGTCCGGGGGCGGGAGGACCGTCCCTGGCGCGACTGCGTTGACGCGCACCTCAGGGGCGAGCTCGAGCGCTAGCGTTCGTGTCAGATGGCGGAGGCCCGCCTTCGACACGGTGTAGGGGAGGTAATTCTTGAACGGCGTCGTGGCGCTCGAGCAAGTGATGAAGACGATGTTGCCGCGGTTTTCACGAAGCGCCTTCGCGGCTTGATGCGAAAGGGCAAACGGTGAGGCCAGATTCAGGGTCATGCTGCGCAGGAAGGCCTCATCGTCGACCTCGCCGAACGGGATGCGCTCGAAGCTGGCGGCCGAGCTCACGAGAAGATCGAGACCGCCGAAGCTCGAGACAGCGCGATCGACCAAGGAGCGGGCGTCGGTCGGGTTTCGCAGATCGGCTTGAAAGAGCTCGGCTCGGCCACCCATCTCCTCGATCAGGCGCGCCGTCTCGCGAGCCCCATCGACGCTCTCGTTGTAGTGCACGGCGACACAGGCTCCCCGCTGCCCCAGCGCGAGTGCGATGGCTCGCCCGAGGCGCTTCCCAGCTCCGGTGACGAGGGCGCGCGTCTCGGTCGATCGGGCTCCGCCTTGCTTGGTCATCGGAGCGAAGCGTACGCCTCCGAAACCGCTTCGTCAGGCCGTGCCACGGAAGGCGGTGCTCGCCTGGCGGCGCTCGCCTTCAGAGGCGGAAGGAAACCTTGGCCGGCCAACTGCCGGGTGAGGGGAAGTGAGATCCGCGAATCGCCTCGAGGAGGCAGGAGGCGGTGGCTTCGCCGTGGTCGTCGCTGTGGGCCACTCCGGCAGCCATGACCGAGCCGCTAGTGTCGACGTACGCGGTGAAGGTAAAGGGGCCACCTCGCCCGCAATTCCGAGCAGCGTCAGTGACCTCTTCGAGCGCCCCCTCGATGTCCGACTGCGCCCAGGAGGTGGGGGGACGAACGTCGTCGGGGTGGTCGAAGCCCATCGAGCTGTGCACTTTGCCGAGTTTGCCTCCCACCGGCTTCGGCCACTTGCGGCTCTTGATGACGCTGACCATGCACTGCTCGGTCTCGTAGTCGCCGAGAGTCGACTCCTCGATGTGCGCCTGCTCGGCTTGCCCGGCCAAGTTCACTTTGAGGAAGAACTTCACGTCGCCACCGAGGAATTCGAGGCGCGATTGCCCGTCCATCAGGCATTGAGCGAGGTCGGGGTAGATCTTCCTGAAGGTGCGATCGACCTTCTCCTGGTTCATGCCGCCGTATTCCTGCGTGACCTCCAGGCCGTCGCCTTGCTCCGAGTCTTTCGCGACGACCCACTCGTCCGGTGACTTCGCTTCCTTCTCGCTGCCACCGCAGGCGACGAGCGCGGCGCAGGCCAGGCTGAGTGCAGCTCCCCGGAAGAAGCTGCCCAGCGAGGGCGGCACCCGGAGCGGGTGCGGTGCCGCCCTCGCTGGGCTGTTTCCCTCGGTGTGGTCGCTGTCTCTCCTTGTCCTTTGGTACAGCCTCCTGCCGGAAGCTGTACCGGGTGCGACGGTCGAGCGGGAGAAAATCGAGAGGGGCGTAGTCATGTTATCGGCGTTTACCAAAAACTCGCTGTCGGTTGCCAGCGGGGAGGCGGCGAAATCTGACGCCCATTCAGGGCAGGTGCAAGTCGTGAGTTCGGCCACATGGCGCCACGTTCTCGCGGGTTTCACGTGATGGGCAACGACGTGAGTTGCGACTTTCAACGAGGGTCGATTCATCCGCACCTCGTGAAGTGGAGGGGGAGGAGGTCCGTCGAGGTGGTTGCGAGTGGGTTCCGAGCGATGGCCTACGGATCGGCGAAAAACTCGCAGGCGAGACTTCGGGCAACGGAAGTGCATCGCGGGCCCTCGCCCCTGATTGGAGCCCGCGACGGCCGGAGCGTATTTCGTGCCGGGAGCAAGCTAACTCTCGACGAATCGAACTGCGCTCGCGAGGCGCGGGAGTCGCTCGAGAAGTTCGTCCTTCGGTCGTACGGCTACAGGGAGGTGCGCTTCGGCGAGCATGTCCACATCGAAGGCGCTGTCGCCGAACGTCGCGAGCCAAGCGGCGTCCCCGATCAGTCGGCGCGCGGCGGACACCTTGTCTTTGCCGTAGGGGAGGGGTTCGGTGAGCTCGGGAAGGAAACCGCTGCTGTTCTGCTTCGGTCGTCCGGCAATGATGTCTCTTGCCGAAAAACCCAAGGAAGCGGCGGCTTCCTCCACCACGATCTGAGGAGACGCCGAAACGATGACCGTGCGCAGACCGGCATCGCGAGCCCACTGAACGACGGGGAGCAACGGGCGGTAGAGATGCGCCGAGTGCCCGTGCCGCTCGAGCGACTGGCGAGCATGCGCCCGGAGTTCGTCTTCCGACCAACCGGCGTAGGCCCAGACCTGCATTTCGGTGGCTGCCTTTTCGGCGTAGCGATCCTCTTCGAAGGCTCGTTCCAAGATCCGGCCGAGCGCGTTGGCGTCCGCATGCAAACTCGAGGAGTCTGCCAAACCGTGTTTCTCCACTTCTTGGAGCAAGGCGGTGCGGGCCGCCTCACGGAGCAGATCGAGTTCGAGAGCATCGATGAAGGTGTTGATGCCCACATCGTAGGTCCACAAAGTCCCATCCGCGTCGAAGACCGCCGCGCCTTGTCCGCCAGAGCGACGGGCCAAGGGGTCCAGCTGGCGAATGAGCGCAGGTGCGTCGATGCGGGCTGTCGTCATCGGTTGGAGCTCGGTCGGGACGTCCACCACTCGGAAGCGAAGGAGAGGTCCTCCAAAGTGTCGATTTCCATGTAGGCGCCGGGAGTCGTTTCGTAGCCCATCACGACGCCGTCCTGGAGCATGTGCTCGAGGAGGTCAATCAGGTAGGCCTTCTCGAAGGTGCGCCCCTCGCGGAACGTCTTTCCAGCGTAAACGCCGCGAGCGCGATCGAAAGCATCCATGAGCTGTGCTGCACCGATCCGTGACGCCTTCATGACGCCGATGAACTCGCCGTCGGCCAAGTCGCTCTCGATGTGGCGACTGAGCTCCACCACTCCATCGCGGTCGATCCGCATCTTTTCCGCGTCGGTTTCCGGATGCTGGCTTCGGTGGACGTACCGGCGACGCCACTCGGTGTCGCAGCCGAGCGCGATGTCGTGCGGGCTTTGGGCGAGCTTCGCCGCAATGGCGCCGTCGTAGACGATGTCCGCGTAGGTCGAGACGAAGCCGTCCGTCAGATGCTGCCGAGCGCACAAGAGAGACAACAGGATGTTGTTGTTCTCCCAGTCGGTGTTCCGGACGAAGGTGAACTCGGGGTACCGCTCGCGGACGACCTCCTCTCGGTACCCCGAGATGAAGATCACGTCTTTGCGTTCGAATCCCGCCTCCGCGATGGCCTCCAGAATCCATTCCAGCATGGGCCGGCCCATGACGGGAACGAGCGTCTTGGGAACGTGGTTGGTCTCGGGTCCGAGGCGGCTCCCTCGGCCCGCTCCGATGATGATGGGTCGCATCGTAAAGCTGAGACGTCAGGGCGTCTTCGTGAGGTTTTCGAGGATGCTCTTGTCCTCGAGCGTCGAGAGATCGCCGTGGACCTCTCGGCCAGCGGCTACGTCCTTCAGCAGGCGTCGCATGATCTTTCCGCTTCGTGTCTTCGGCAAACCATCGACGAGGCGCACCTCGTCGGGGCGAGCGAACTTGCCAATCTCGCCGGCAACGTGAGAGCCCAAGGCGGTCTGCGTGTCGGGGTTGTTCTCGAATCCCGGCTTCAGGGTGACGAATACGACGAGCGCTTGCCCCTTGAGGTCGTGGGGTCGCCCGACCGCCGCGGCTTCGGCAACAGCCGGGTGCGCGACCAGGCAGCTCTCGATTTCCGCGGTGCCGATGCGGTGCCCGGACACATTGAGCACGTCGTCGATTCGCCCGACCACGGTGACGTACCCTTCCTCGTCGAAGCGGGCCCCGTCGCCGGTGAAATACGCACCTTCGATCTCGCTGAAGTACTGCTTCTGGAAGCGGTCGTCGTCTCCCCAGATGGCCCGCAGCATGCTGGGCCACGGTTTTTGAACGACGAGCAGGCCGCCTTCGTTCGCTCCCAACGCTTCGCCGGCGCTGGTGACGACTCGGGGTTTCACGCCGAAGAACGGGAGCCCGCAGGAGCCGGGCTTCATGGTGTGCGCGCCCGGGAGTGTCGTTATCATGATGGATCCCGTTTCCGTCTGCCACCAGGTGTCGACGACTGGGCAGCGCTTCTGACCGATCTTCTCGTAGTACCAAAGCCACGCTTCGGGGTTGATCGGCTCTCCGACGGTGCCGAGGAGCCGGAGTGAACCCAGGTCGTGGCGATCGACCCATTCGTTCCCCGCCTTGATGAAGGCGCGGATCGCCGTAGGCGCGGTGTAGAGGATGCTCACGCCGTGCTTTTCGACGATGCTCCAGAAACGACCCCAGTCCGGCTCGTTGGGGGCGCCCTCGTACATGAGGCACGTCGCGCCGTTCGAGAGAGGGCCGTAGACGATGTAGCTGTGGCCTGTAATCCACCCTACGTCGGCGGTGCACCAGTAGACATCGTCCTCCCGCAGGTCGAAGACGTACTTGGTCGTGACGTGGGCACCGGCGAGATAACCGGCGGTGGTGTGTTTGACTCCCTTGGGCTTCCCCGTGGATCCCGACGTGTAGAGGATGAACAGGGGGTGCTCGGCATCGACGATTTCGGCTCGTTCCCCGAGCGTCGTGTCCGCCGCCTGGGCGGCGTCGTACCAGTCGAGATCCCGCCCGGCCTTCATCGTGACGTCGCAGGCTTCGTCCCCGAGCCGCCGGTACACGAACACGGTTTGCACGCTCTCGGTGCCGGCGAGGGCCTCGTCCACGGTCGCCTTCAGGGGCACCACCTTGCCCCGACGCCAAGCGCCATCTTGGGTCAGAACGGCCTTGGCGCCACAGTCGTTGATTCGGTCGCGCAGAGCGTCGGCGGCGAAACCGCCGAACACGACCGTGTGCGGGGCTCCGATGCGCGCGCAAGCGAGCATGCCCACCACGACCTCCGGGACCATGCCCATGTAGATCGCGACGCGGTCCCCCTTTTCGACCCCAGCGCTGCGGAGCGCTGCGGTGAACTCCACCACCTTTCGGTGCAGCTCAGCGTAGGTCCAGGTCACGGTTTCACCGGGCTCGCTCTCCCAGACGATGGCGGCTTTGTCTTTTCGACTGCCGTCGAGGTGCCGGTCGAGGCAGCTCTCGCTCGCGTTGAGCTCGGAGCCGACGAACCACTTCGCGAACGGGAGTTCCCAGTCGAGGAGTTGGTTCCAGGGTTTGTGAAACACCAGGTCGACCGTCTCTCGCTTCCAGAACGCCTCGGGAGAATCGATACTCTCCGCGTAGAGCCGGTCGTACTCTTCCTTGGACCGTACCCGGGCATGCTCGGAAAACTCGCTACTCGGTTCGAAGCGGCGCTGTTCGTCCTTGATCGTCTCGATGGCCTTGTCGTTCGTCATGGGCTCCCTGATATCCAGTGAGATGGCGAGCGCGGGCTCTACCTCGGAAACTCGAACCGGGCGATCCCCCACTCCCGTGAAGGGAGCCTAACGCAAAAAGGCCGCACGATGTTCGTGCGGCCAGTTGGCTTTTAGGGGGGCGGCCCCGCCCCCCTCGTCGCGGCGAGTGAATCGCCGCTCCTCACCCCACAGTCCCGCTGCGCCCCGGCGGGTCGCGAGGGGGCTCGCTCCCCGGCGGTGCTGAGGCGGCCTCGTCACTCCTCCTCGCCTATCGGCTCGTCGCGTGCCTCGGGTTGTTCCGTGCTGCGAGGTCTTGGGGGGACCCCTGCCGCGAAGCCGTAGGGCGACGCGGGCCCTCGCCCCGTCCGGGGGCTCGCGAGGGGGGAGCACCATGCACGCGCCGGGAGCTAGCTGTCTCACGTCATTCCGGGCGTGGGCGAGAGAGCCGAACGCAAAAAGGCCGCACGATGTTCGTGCGGCCTCGAGACGGCTGGTGCGCCCTTGATGTGGGGACCGGCTCAGCCGGCGATCTTGCTGAGAGCGCTCTGGATGCGCGACGTCGTGCGCGCGGCGGTGCGGTTGTGGAGCACGCCCTTGCTCGCAGCGCGTGCCAGGGCGGACGCGGCCTCGCGAACGGGTGCGACCGCGGCAGCGGCATCTCCGGCTTCGATGGCTGCGCGCGCCTTCTTGACGGCGGTGCGCACCGAAGTGCGGACGTTCTTGTTGCGCTCAGTGCGAGTCAGGCGCTGGCGATTGCGTTTTTCGGCGGAAGGGTGGTTAGCCATCGAATCTCAATTCCTCAACGGGGTCAGCTCTTCTTCGCTGCTTCGGGCTTCGCGTCAGCAGCCTTGGGGTCGTAGCCCTCGGGATGAATCGGGAACTCGGGCGTTCCAGTCTTCGCGCGGAGGCGCTTTGCATCGCGGCCCGCGGAATTGGACCGCATCTTGCGCCGAGTCTTCGTCTGCCTGGTGAGCGAAACCATCGTTTTCTCGCTGGAAGGTAGTGAACAATCCCCGTTTCAGGACCCGCCGCAGCTCTGGTGCTCTTTGGCACGCTACTTCGGTGGCCTGCCGTCAGTGTGACGCCGCTCGAGCGGCTCGACACTCTCGTTCAGGGCATGCCGAAAGGTCTGGGGGGCCGGGAATATGTGGGAACCAGGGGGGCTTGTCAACGCGCGTTTGGCGCCTTTTGGGTGAAAGCTCGTTCAGTCCCACCGCCAGTTGACGAGTCGTTCACTTTTGACCCGTCGACCGCACGTCGGACAGAGCTCGAGTTCGGCCAGAAACCGGAGAAAGGGCGCGGGCTGCGCCCCGGCCTCACTTGGCGAGCTTCTCCTTGAGGAGATCGCCCAAGGTTCCGAAGTTCGCCTCCGCCTTGAGCTTTTCGCGGTACTCCTTGTGGGCCTTCCGCTCCTCGTCCTGAGCGAGCCGGGAAATGCTGAGCTTCGCTTCGCCGCGCCGCGGATCGAAGTCGATCACCTTGGTGTCGAGCTGAGTGCCCGGCGGGAAATGCTTGCGGAGGTCCGTTCCTCGCTGGGTCCCCGTCTGACCGGCAGGGATGAAGCCACGCGCTTGCCGCCCGGTGCAGCCGAGAATCCGGACGTTGAGCCCGGGGCTGTCGGCTTTCAGAACCTCGACCTTGAGCTTGGCGTTCCGACCGACCTTCTGCCTCGCCTCGTTGGCGCGCTCTCCGGTCAGGGTGGGGTGCAAGGTGATGCGGCGGGATCGCGAGTCGACGTGGTGCACGACAACCTGCAGCGTGTCGCCCTCGCTTACGATCTTCTTCGGATCGTCGATGCGCTCGAACGAGAGGTCCGACACGTGGCACAAGCCCTCGATGCCGTCGCCGATCTTCACGAACGCGCCGAAGGGTTCCACCCGCGTGACGGTGCCTTCAATCACCTCGCCGGGTTTGACCTTTTCGACGACGCTGGCCCACGGGTCTTCGATCAGGGCTTTTCGGCTGAGCCAAATCTTGCCCTTCTCGTCGATCTTCAGAATCTTCACCCGCAGCTTGGTGCCGGCCTTCAGGATGTCGCTGATCTTCTCGCGCGGGTCGTGCGAGACCTCCGACACGTGCACCAGCCCCTCCAGGTTCTCCGCCTCGGGAAGCGCCACGAAAGCGCCCCACTCGACGACGGTCCGCACGACTCCGTCCATTTCGGAGCCTTCCTGCAGAACCTCGAGTGCCTTTTTGCGCCGCTCGTGGGCTTCCTTTTCGAGCATCGGTCGGCGCGTGACCACCACGTCGCGACCGCCCTTGTCGTATTGCGTGACCTTGAACTCGAGGCGCTCGCCGACGAGCTGCTGCAAGTTCGCGTTTTGAGGGTGCAAATCGACCCCGGAGGCCGGGGCGAACGCCCGCAGGCCGTTGATCACGACGTCGACGCCGCCCTTGATGACGCCGGTCACTAGCCCCTCGACGAGGGTGCCGTCCTTAGCCGCCTGTTCGACGATGGGCTTCGATTCCTCCTCCCGGAGGGGCTTTCGGGTAAGCACGACGAGGCCGCCGCGCCCGCCGTCATTTTGGACGCTTCCGACGAAACGGTCCCCGACCTCGGGGACGAGGTCGTCCGCCTCCATTTCACCCCGGTCGAAGATCGCCAGAGCTTTCCCCGAGAGGTCGATCATGATGGCTTGCTCGAGCACCCCGGTGACCTTGCCGAACACCTCTTCGCCGACGTGGAACGGAGAGCGCTCGGAAGCGTGAGTTTCCTCACCGGGCTTCTTCTTCTTCTTGCGACGTCGGCGCTTGCGCTTCTTGGCCTGACCCTCGCCCTCAACCGCGGCTTCGGCGGACTGCTCGGCGCCCGCTTCACCACCCGTCGCCTCGGAAGCATCGGTCGCGGCGGCTTCGGTGCCGCCACCAGCCGATGCTTCACTCTCGGGGGTGTCAGTGGACGACTCCTCACCTGCGCTCGCGCCCTCGGCTTCCACGGGTTCCGCCGGTGTGGTTTCACTTGCGGGGGAAGAGGAGGAAGCCTCCGGGCTTCCGCTCTCCGGGGTGGTCGTTTCGGGGCTCGTGGGTTCCGTCGGAGTGGTCTCCGCGCTCGTCGCCGGCGCGTCGGACGTCGAGGCGTCGTTCTGCGCGGCGTCGGAACCGCTGTCGTTGGCAGATGTCATGATGGGGGTCTCCGGACCGTTCGTCGTGCCGATGGGCTGCGCCGCCTATAACGCGCCTCGCGGGCGAAGCCAATCGGCTGTCACTGCACGGGCGGGTAGGGGGCCCTCGATGGAGCCCCGTAGGTGCCCGAACGCGCCTCATGACCGCGGATTCTACGAACCGCTCACCCGAAGAAAATCCGCGCTGGCGTGAAATCGCCGCGCCGGCGCTCGCGACAGTTGTTGCAGTATTTTTTCCAGAATCTTTCCGACTGTCCTCGAACGCTTCGTATGCGGCTTTGTCCTCCGCCCCTGCCTCATCGGGTGATCGGCAGGTGACGGTTCACTCCGCCGCTTCGGTCGATGTCCAGTCCGATGCCCGAGCGGGCATTTTCCTCGTCGAGGCATTCGACCAGTCGGGTCGCGATCGCGGCGAAAACTTGCGCCACCGGGGATTGGGGCGCGGCCTGCACGACCGGTGTGCCGGCGTCTCCCCAGCTGCGCACGCTCGGATCGATCGGGATTTGGCCGAGTAGCGGTGCCTCGGCCATGTCGGCGATCTTCTGACCGCCGCCCGCGCCGTAAAGCTCGTGCTTCTTGTCGCAGCCGTCGCAAATGAAGTAGCTCGCGTTCTCGACGATGCCCGTGATCGGGATGCCGACCTTCTTGTTCATCGAGACGGCCTTGTACACATCCTGTAGCGCAACTTCTTGGGGCGTGGTCACGAGCAGGGAGCCATTGCTCCGCACCTTCTGGGAGAGGGTGAGGGCGATGTCACCTGTGCCTGGCGGCAGATCGAGCAAGAGGTAGTCGAGCTCTCCCCAATCGACGTCCCCGAGGAACTGCATGAGCGCGCCGTGGAGCATCGGGCCGCGCCACACCACGGCTGATGTGTCGTCCTCGAGCAGGAAGCCGATGCTCATCAGCTTCACTCCGAACCTCTGGAGCGGACGAATCTTCTTGCCGTCGCTCATGGGCTGTCCGGTCACGCCGAGCATGGTCGGAATGCTGGGACCGTAGAGATCCGCGTCCAGGAGGCCCACGCGATAGCCGGCTCGCCGCAAGGCGAGGGCCGTGTTCGCCGCGACGGTGCTCTTGCCGACACCGCCCTTGCCGCTCATCACCAGGACGACATTTTTCACCCCGGGCACGGGGTCGTCCGGCCCAATGGTGCGCGAGGAGACGTCCGTGGCGGTCTCGGGCGGAGTGGATGCGGTCGTCTCGGCTGCCTTGTCGGTGTCGCTCATGACGCCGCTCACCTACGGCCCGGTGGGGGGCCTGTCAAATCGGGCGCGTCGCCTCCCAAGGGGGGCGACGCTGTCAGGCGAGGCCGAGCATCCGCGCCAGCACGAGGCCGATTCCGAAGCCGAAACACAGCGGAAGAGAGGCGCCTAGTGCATCGCCCTCATCGGGGTGGGCGTCGGTCGGATCTGCGACGGGGGCGCTCGGCGCGGCCGACTCCGAATGCTCCGGGGCGGTCTGCCACGCGGCGGGTATCCCGGACTCGAGCTCGGGGCGAGCGCGAACCCTTCGAGACGGACTCGGACCGACCGTGCCCGAGACGGGCACACCGGAGGCCGGCACCGCGTCGGGGGAGCGGTGATGCTGGGGGAGAGTCATTTTCGAACGACCCAGAACGGGCTGACTCTGGAAGGCTTGAGGGGAAATCTCGCGCTGGCCAGAACCCGTCTACTGGCTCAGGGCTTCGACCGAGGGCAATAACCACGAGAGCGAGGCCGTCGCGGCGACGGCCTCGCTCGCCCAGTCCTTCAACTCTTCCTCGTCGAGTCCGCAGCCAGTGGCCTCCGAGGTGTCCGCTGCAAGGTCCGCGATGCTGACCACGATATCGGCTGAAGAGTCGACGGCCAGGGCGGCACGCGCCGTGACGGACAGGACCGTGGGCAGATGCTCCTCGAGCATTGCGATGAAGCCGGGGTCGTCACCCCCTGTAGCGGTGACGACCGGTTCGAGACACTCCGCCCGCGACTTCGCGATGGACTCGCAGGCACCAAAGCACGCTGCGTCCCCCGCGCATGCGGGCGGCGCAAGCTCACCGACGCAAACGAGCGTGCCCTCGCGCGTGTCGGTTTCGCCCTCGCAGCGACTTGCGAGGCTGACTTCTTCGCACGTGGGGTCGGTCTGGCAGGTCGCTTCGCAAGCAGCTTGGTCTTCTGAATCGGTCAGGCAGACCGCGGGTTCGAACGAGATGGTCAACCCGGCGTCGACCTGGCGTTGGATGGCCAGCCTGGCCTCGGAGCACGCTGCCTGAAGTGCTTCGTCGGTCACGCTGGATGGGTCTGCGAGGGGCTCTCCTGCCAGCGCA
Organism: Polyangiaceae bacterium; assembly: GCA_050289625.1. Classification (GTDB taxonomy): domain Bacteria; phylum Myxococcota_A; class Polyangia; order Polyangiales; family Polyangiaceae; genus NIC37A-2. Next base: position 13,952 of record JBNKGC010000072.1, read on the forward strand.
GCGCATGCCACCGCCAATTGGCGTTTCATCTCCCCCGCGGCAGTAGCGAGCTCGTCAGTTGCGGTGAGGAGCGCATCGAGCCGCGGCTGGATCTCGCACTGAGACGTGGATGCGGGCTCGTCGGAGCAGCTCGGTAGAAGCAAGCACACGAGACCCCCGATGGCCATGAGAACACTTCGAAAATGACGCACGACGTTTCTCCTCCCCGCCAGGCCGCAGCGTTCGAACGGCGCTCAAGCTGCGACGGAAGCGATTGTGCCCGCGTTACGTGCGACTGACCAGAGAAATTCCCCGGCGGACCAAGTTTGAATATCCGCGGACGGACGCCGCATCAGGCGCGAGGAAGGGTGCGCGCGAAGGGCTCGCGATGGCGCTCCTCCTCCTCGACGCTGCTTTCGGTGTCATCGCGTCGGCAAAGAAAAAGCCGGCGTACTCCATGAGGAGCACACCGGCTTTTCCGGTTCGGAACGCCTACCCGATCAGCCTGCCGAAGCCTCGCCGGAAACCTCGGCGCTGGCTTCGACGGAGACACTGATCGATGCGCTCGCGCTCGCGGTGGCTTCCGCTTGCGCAGCGATGCTGGCCGCGATGTCGGCCGCCCCCGAGACGGCGCAGCGCGCGTCCGCGGCGACGGCGACGGGAACCTCCACGGCGGCTGCAAGCACGTCGACCGCAGCTTCGGCTGCAAGTGTCGCCTGGGCGTTGATGGCGAGCACCGTGGGTAGATTGGCCTCGATGTTGGCCATGACCGTGGCGTCGACGCCACCTTCGAACCGAACCGCAGGGGGCGTGCACTCGGCCTCGAACTTCGCGCTGGCGTCGCAGCTGCCCGCGCAATCCGCGTCGACGTCGCACATGGGCGGCTTGAGTTCGCCTTCACACTTGATCTCGGCGTTGCCTTCGCAGGTTCCTTCGCAGGTGAGCTCGGCGTCGCATTGGACGGTGGCGTCGGCAGTGAATTCGCAGGAACCCTTGCAGGTGCCTGTGCAGGTGCCTTGGCACTCACCGTTGCATTCGCCGCCACTCGCGGTGTTGCCCGCACAGGTGCCCTCGCAGGTTCCTTCGCAGGTGCCGCCGCAGGTTCCCTCACAGGCGGCAGCTACTTCGGCGCTGCCCTCGCAGGTGGCCGTTCCTTCGCAGCTACCTTCACAAGCGATCTTGGCTTCGCCCTCGCAGCGGGCCTCCAGCGAGGGCTCGGTGCACTCGGCATCGACTTGGCAGGTCGCTTCACAGCTGGCCTGCGCTTCGGCGGCCACGTTGCACTTGGCGGGCTCGAAAGAGAGAGTGAGGCCGGCATCCACCTCGGCCTTGATGGCGGCAGCGGCCTCGCCGCACTTGGCCTTGAGGTCGTCGTCGCTGACCTCACCCATGCCCGTCATGTTTTCGCCGACGATGCCCGCGCAGGCGATCATGAGCTGCGCCTTCATGTCGGCTGACGCCTGCACGAGGCCCTGAACGGCCGCGTCGACCGCTTCGACTTTGGCTTGGATCTGACCGCCGCATGCCGTGGGGTCTTCGCTACAGCCCTGAGAAAAGGTGGCGGCGAACAGACCCACGAGGGCCGGAGTCGCGAGCCTGATTCCGAGATTCTTCATGAAAGGATTCCTTGGGATTTCGATGTCCCCGCTCCTCGAGACCCGTGACTCGTGTTTCGGAAGGAAGGACTGGATGGTGAGCGGGGAAACCCGCAGGGGGGCGTCACACCGGATTGGGTATGACTTTGGTCAGGCCTCACCGAGAACTCACGAGAGACTCGGTGGAAGCTGACGGAAGAACGTAGCAAGAGTTGGGCCAGGGGTGGATATTTTCAGCGGTATAGTGGTTCGTTTGGTCTCCCACCGTGGTCGAGTGTGGGTACGCGGCTCCTTCTCCCGAGCTCCCCTACCGGCGTGTCGAAGGAAACGCCTCGCGATTGGGGTGACGATCGTTTCGACTGCCGGAGCAGAGCGCGGCGGGTGATGGGCCGTGGGCGGACCGCCGGGAAGGGGCCGGCGACATGTGGTGTGACATTGGTGTCCGGGTTCGCTCTTGGCTGCCGTCGGCTCAGGCGCTGCCGCTGGATCACATCCCGGCTGCAGCTTCGGCCGAAACTTCGGCGCTGGCCTCCAAGGAGACTCGGAGCGAAGAGCTTGCACTGGCGAGTGCTTCGACAACTGTGGATGGGCTGGCGGCGATGTCCCAAGTATCGGAGTACGAGCAGTGGGCGTCGGCGAGGTAAGCATCGACAACGTCAGTGATCGTCGTGACGAACCCTTCCGCCGACTGGAGGGCTAGCTCGGCCTGGGCGTTCGCAGCCAGAACCACGGGCAGATTCGCCTCGATGCTCGCCGTGACCTCGGGCTCCGCGTTCCCGCTGACGCGAACCGCGGGCGGGGTGCACTCTGCTTCGAACCGAGCTGCGGCCTGGCAGCTCCCGGCGCAATCTGGATCGACGCTGCACCTCGGTGGGGTGAGCTCACCCTGACATTCGAGCTCGGTACTGCCCGAGCACTGGCCTTCGCAGAGGAGCTCGGCGTTGCACTCGATGGTGGCATCGGCGGACAGCTCGCACGAACCCTTGCAGGTCCCGGTGCAGGTTCCGTTGCAGAGACCGCTGCACTCGCCCTCGCCAGCCGCGTTGTCCTCGCAGGTTCCGTCGCAAGTTCCCTGGCAGGTGCCGCCGCAGATCCCCTCGCAAGCGGCAGCTACGTCGGCGCTACCCTCGCAGGTTGCGGTGCCCGAGCACCTCCCCGTCGCAGACGACCTTGGCTTCGCCTTCGCAGCGCGATTTCTTCACTGGTTGCTCCTAGGATGTCCGATTTCGAGCTGGGGAAGCGGGGCCACGAGTCGTGGTTCGACCTGGCATCAGCTGCCGGCTCGAGCCTCACCGGCGACCGCTGTGCTCGCCTCCACGGAAACGCTGATCGAGGCACTGGCACGGGCCGCGGCCTCGGCCTGAGCCTCGAGGTCGATGGCGATCTCCGCAACACCCGAGACGGAGCAGGAGGCGTCCTCGAAGATGGCAGAGGGCAGCTCAACCATCGCGGCCAAGACCGCACCAGCCGACTTGGCGGCGAGCTGCGCTTGGGCTTCGACGGCGAGAATGGTGGGCAGGTGCGCTTCGATGTTGGTCACGACCGCTGGGTCGACGCCGCCTTCGACGCGAACTGGCGGCGGAGCGCACTCTGCCTCGAACTTGGCTTCGGCTTCGCAGCTGTCGGCACACTCGGCGTCCGTCTCGCAGGTGGGCGGACTGAGCGTGCCTTCGCACTGGAGCTCGGCGTTGCCCAAGCATTCCCCCTCGCAGGTGAGTTCGGCGTCGCACTCGACCGTGGCATCGGCGGTCAGCACACAGGAGCCCTGACAGGTCCCCGTGCAGGTTCCTTCGCACTTCCCGTTGCACTGACTGCCGCTTTCGGTGTTGCCCTGGCAGGTCCCTTCACAGGTCCCCTCACAGGTGCCGCTGCAGGTTCCTTCACAAGCGGCCGCGACGTCGGCGCTGCCTTCGCAGGTGGCGATCCCCTCGCAGCTACCCTCGCAGGTGACCTTGGTTTCGCCCTCGCAGCGGGCCTCGAGGTCCGGCTCGGTGCAAGTGGCATCGTCCTGGCAACTGGCTTCGCAGCGGGCCTGAGCCTCGGCCGCGACGCTGCATTTGGCGGGCTCGTACGAGAGAGTCAAGCCGCCGGCGACCTCTGCCTTGATGGCTGCGGCTGCTTCGTCGCACTTGGCTTTGAGGTCTTCGTCGCTGACGTCGGTCACGCCGGCGGCGTCTTCACCGGCGATGCCGGCGCAGGCGACCATGAGCTCGGCCTTCATGGTGCCGGACACGTCGATGAGGCTGGCGACGGCGGCGTCGATCGCTTCGGCCCTCGCGCCCAGCTTCGTGCCGCAGCAATCGCAGTAAACTTCCCTGTCGTCGTTGCACGCAGGGACGATGACAAGAGCGAGTCCTCCCAGGGTCGCGGCGAATCTCTTCATCGGAATGCTTTCTCGGTTCTCCGGTCTCCGATGCCGACGTCGACCGGACTCTCGCCGCCTCGTACCTCAATGATCTACTCTCGGGAAGCACCGAGGCCCTCGCTAGTGAGGAGCAAGACGCGCGCCAACGTCAATGCCTCGTTTGCATGGCGCCTCGTTGTCTGTCCGGGGACTCGGAAACCTCGAGCATGTTTTCGGGAGAAGGTCTACAAAACGAAACCGGCGTGCTCCGATGAGCACGCCGGTGTTCGATTCGGTCAGGAAGACCGATTCGGTATTGGACCGAATCAGCCGGATGAAGCGGAGCCGGAGACGTCCGCGCTCGCTTCGACGGAAACGCTGACCGATGCGCTGGCCTCGACGGAGGCCGAAGCCTGCGCCTCGAGGTCGGCGACGAAGTCGGCACCGAGAGCGATGGCACACTCCGCGTCGGCCGAGATGGCACCCGGGAGTGCGGCAAAAGCGGTCACTACCTCTTCACTCGCGTCGACGGCACCTTCGGCCTGCGCCTGGATGGCGAGGACCGTCGGCAGGTGAGCCTGGATGTCGGCCATCACCTTGACATCCGCGCCACCGGTGACGGTGACGGCCGGCGGGGTGCAGCTGGCCTCGAGGCTAGCGCTCGCGTCGCAACCAGCGGAGCAGTCCGCGTCGACTTCGCAGCTCGGCGGGGTGAATTCGCCTTCGCACTTGATCTCGGCTTTGCCCGTGCACTCGCCTTCGCACTTCAGCTCGGCGTTGCATTCGACGGTGGCATCGGCAGCGAACTCGCAAGAGCCGGTGCAGGTGCCGGTGCAGGTGCCGTCGCAGGTGCCCTTGCAGTCGCCGCCGCTGGCGGTGTTGCCCTCGCAGGTCCCTTCGCAGGTACCCTCGCAGGTGCCGCCGCAGGTGCCTTCACAGTTGGCAGCGACTTCGAGGGAGCCTTCGCAGGTCGCGCTGCCTTCGCAAGTGCCTTCGCACTTCACGCTGGCTTCACCTTCGCAGCGGGCCTCCACCGAGGGCTCTTGGCACTCGGCGTCCACCTGGCAGTCCGCCTCGCAGCTTGCCTGTGCTTCGGCAGCGACGCTGCAGGACGCGGGCTGGAACTCGATGGTGAGGCCAGCATCCACCTGGGCGCTGATGGTCGCGGCGGCCTCGCCGCACTTGGCCTTCAGCTCCTCGTCAGTGGGGGCGGCCGCACCGGTCATGTCTTCACCGTTGATGCCGGCGCAGGCGACCATGAGCTGGGCCTTCATCTCGCCAGACGCCGACACCAGGCCGTCGACAGCGGCCTTGAGCGAATCGACGCGGGCTCCGATCTGGCCTCCGCAATCGCCGCCGGGGAGGCCGGGGCCGTCTTCGCTGCAGCCCGATGCAAACGCGGCCGTCAACAGACCGAGCATGGCCGGGGCGGCGAGCTTAAGTCCAAAATTCTTCATTGAAGGGCTCCTTGGATTCCTCTGGTTCCCCAAGCCGATCGATTCGTGTGTGTGGCAGGAGGGGAAGGACTTGGTTGAGAGCGGGTGACCCCGCGGGCTGTGTCGCGCCGACAGCGGCGTGACCTCGTAGGGTTCGCTGTCTTCTACAGGGAAGTCAGCAGCGTGTTAAGGCGGGAGGTTTGCACGACTGGGGCCACCTTCCAGCCCGATTGTGTAAGTCGATGAAGCGCCTACGGGGCAGCCTCGCGAATTCTTCCTAGAATCGGCTGCGAAGCGCTCCGCGCTGTGCGCAAAACGCGCTCGTCGATTTGTGGGACATCGTGCGACAGGCGGATCCGTTTTGTGGGTGGTTTGCAATGTATGGTGCGCCGGCCATGTGTCCGGGGGTGGGTCTTTCGAGCTCGAACCATGACATTCGAGTCATGCCCCGTGGTTCATTTCTCACGATAGGAAACCCACGCGTGCGCTGCGGTACAGTGCGACCCACGACATGTCCGTCCGATTGTCCCGTCTTCTTCGATGCTTCCTGTCCGCCTTCGGGTTGAGTCTTTCGACGGCCGGCTGCGGTGCGAGTTCGGCGATCACAAGCTCGCCTCACACGGCGGAATCGTCAGACTCCGACGCCTCGAGTGCGCCCGGCGATTCCGCCGGTTCCCGCGGAGCTCGCCCGCCGGATTTCGCGTTGGATACCCTCGACGGCGACTCCGTGCGCCTCAGTGACCACCTGGGCAAGGACGTCATCCTCATCGATTTTTGGGCGACTTTCTGCGACCCGTGCCTCGTGGCGATGCCTCACCTCGAAGAGCTTTACGGGAAGTACCGGGACCAGGGCTTCGTCATCTTGGGTGTCTCGATCGATGGCCCGGACTCGCTCGCTCGCGTGCGTACGGAGGTCAGCAAGATGGGGATCACCTTTCCCATTTTGCTCGACGAGGAGACCCAGGTCGTGAGCCTTTACAACCCGAAGACCAGCGCGCCGTACTCCGTGCTCATCGGTCGCGATGGGAGAGTGATCGAGAAGAAAGAGGGCTTTTCCACCGGCGACAGCCAGGCCCTCGAAGAAAAGATCGTGGTCGCCCTCGACGCGCATTGAGCCGAGTGGTGTTCGCGCGGGAGTTCCGCACCGCTCAAAGGCGCATCGTGAAGTCGAGTCGCGCTCCTTCGAACGGTGGAAAGACGCGGCACACACCCGCCACACAGCGCAGCGCCCCGCGCCGTTGTCCGAAGAACAACGTCAAATTCGAACCGGCGTCGATGCGGTAGGTCAGCTGGGAGTTGAAGTAGAGGTCGGGTGTGCGGGGGTTCGTGTCGTATTCGAAGCCCACGGCGAGGTTCGCGACCTTGGACAGATCGACCGCCGTCAGGTGTTGGCCCTCCCACCACGGAAGATCGGGCCCGCCCAAGGTTTGGTGCCGGTAGCGGTGAAAGCCCTGGAACTGGAGAGACCAGGGCCCTTCGAGCCACTCGACGACGTCGTAGCGGGCATAAGACTCGCGGTAGAAGACGTGGGTCGGTCCGAAGGTGTCCGTCACGGTGCGCGCCGTTTGATCGTCGCGGATCCCCAGGGTGAGGTTCGACTTGCTCTTGCGTCCGTCGCTCGCGATCTCCAGGCCGGAAGCGAGATCCCACACGCGGTTCAGGTTTTCGTCGTCGATGACGCACCCTTCGTTCACGACCGATTCGGCCCACGTGTCGTACCTTCCAACCGAGCCGAAGAGCGAGACGTCTCGGCTCAGGTGCACGTCGCCTTGGGCGCGCCCGCCGGTGACGCACGTGTTGAAACCCTCGAACTGTGTGTCGTTCCACACGGGCTCGGTGGTGGGTGGTGCGGAGTATTGGACTCCGGAAAACTCCCGAGCTCGGGCGAGGCTCACGTTCGCCGAAAGGGGAAAGAACCGGCGATAGTGTTTGCCTTCGACCGTCAGAGAGAACCGTTCGCGGTTGTAGTCCAGGCTGCCGTACACGGCATAGCCGGACAGGTCGTTTTCGGGCGCCTGGTCATGATCGAGGGCCTGGAAGGCACCCTCGAGGTAGACGGACGTGCTGTCCCCGAGGCGTGGAATGTCGATGGATTGACTCCCCGTCAGGATGCGGTCCGCGGTGCGCACCACGTCCTGAGTGAGCGGAGCTTGGCGAACGAGGAGCGAGCCTTGGGTGCCGAGTTTGAAGCTCTTGGGGCCAAACTCGAACTGACCGGCAGCGATGCGATCGGGGGCGTAGCCGCAAGTCGCAAAGGTCTGGCAGTCCCCGGTGTCTGGAGCGAAATCCGTCTCCACGGCGCGCGGCATGCCGGCTTCGGTCCAGCGGAGGAAACCAGGAGTCACGCTCGAATCCACGCCGAGGTAGCGACCGCTCGCATCGTCGATGCGCAGGGGATTCGTGGACCCGCCCAGCGCAGTCCACTCGAATCGCCAGTCGCCCGTGCGGACGCGACCGGTGACTCGGGCTCCGCGCGCCGTCGTGTCGCTGGCCAGTTCGTCCTGCTTGCGGAGGGAGAGGACCAGACCCCGCCCGAGTTGGGCGTAGAAGTCGCCGACGGTCGCTTCGACGTGTTCGGTGGAGTAGCCGAGGTAGTACTTCGCCGGGTAGAGCCAGTTGATGTAGCGATTCGACCGCTCGACTCCGGCCTCGCTTACCTTTTGGCGAAAGTACAGTGGATCGGGGAGGGGACTCGGCGTGCGGGTCGCCGTGAGGTCGAGGCCGATCGCAGTTGGGTCGGGAGAGGCGTAGTAGTAGGCGCCGTCCAGGCGAAGGCCTGCGCGAAAGTTCTGCCAATTGGCCTGCGCGTTCAGGCGATTCAGAACGGCGCCCCAGTCGTCGTTGACCAGCGTTTCTACTGTGTTCGGACGGGTGTCGCGATTGTCGCCGTTGTAGACGACGCTGGTGGTGTTCGTGATGTCGAGGGAGACGGGCTCCTCTTCGAGAGTCCCGGCGTCGAACGCCCGGGCGGAGTGCGTCGCGAGCAGGACGGCCCAGGTGAGCGGAACGCGGTGCTTCGCTCCGAGACATGAGCGACGTGGTGTCCCCCGGCCTTCCGTCATCACCGGGTCGATCGATCATCGAGCTCTTGCTCGATGAAGGCCCACAGGGGCCCTTCCTGGTTGCCATCGAAGCGCCGAAGGATCTTCATGGTCCGGGCGTCGACGACGAGGTTGGTCGGAGGCGTTTCCGCAGGACCGTACCGACCCATCTGGAAGTCGGGATCGAGGGCTATGGGAAAGTCCGTGTCGAAGGCGTTCGTCCAGAGCGACAGATCGTCGGTGGTCGCTGGCTCGCCGTCGGCATTTTGGAAGAGGAGACTGAAGATGACCAAGCCGTCGGCGCCGTAAGTTGCGTTGCGATCGGGCAGATCGGCGTGCTCGATGCGGCAGGGCTGGCACCAGGCGGCGGCGGTGTTCAGAAGAATGAGCTCGAAGCCCTCCTCGCCATCCGGGTCGAAGAAATCAGAGAAGGAGAGGGTCTCCAGGCGCGCCGGATCGCGACCTACAGCGAGGGGATTTCGCCAACCCGTGAACGAAAGGTTCTCGATCGTGTCGCCGGCTTCGGCCCCATAGGGCCCACCCGGATAGTTTCCCGAACCGGTGGAGACGGGAGTCAACAGCTCATCGGGGATCTCGGGGGTGTTGCTACCGCAGCCGCCCGAGAGCAACAGGCTGGAGAAAATCGCGGCCGTCGCGATGGCACTCGACGCCCTGCTGCCGAGAGTCTTCTGCCGGGCGGAGATCGGTCCTCGAGAAAGCAGCGAAAGCATCGGCATGAGCACGACCAAGTGCAGCGACCCGCATCGGTGCTGCGCTCGTCACGTATAGCGCGCATTTTGTTCCGAGCGATCTTCGACGTGCTGGCGTGGCCGAGGGTCCGAGTGTGCGCAAAGCGGGGCAGCTCACGTGGGGTGGTGCGCGCCTGCGGTGTGCTCGCGCGGCCCGGGGGGGACGGTTACGACGCCGGTGCTGCGGACAAACCAAGGCACGCGAGGCCGAAGGCCGAGGAATGCCGAGGCGTCGAGCACCGCGACCCGAGGCCGGTGCGCAGGGACAACCGAAGGCAAGCGAAGGCGAAGCCTGAGGAGTGCCGAGGCGCGGAAAACCGCCGGCGAGCAAGCCCCATTGCGAGCCGCCGGATTTTCCGGCGGCGGGTGGGGGTGAGCAACTGTCTTTGAGCCGTGAGGCCAGATGCAGCCGCCATCGCCGCCAGCCGAAGCTTCTCGGCTCGGAACAAACCAAGGCACGCGAGGCCGCAGGCCGAGGAGTGACGAGGCCGCGAGCACCGCCGCCGACCAAGTGGGAGGCGCCGGAGCGCAGCGGGACCGTGGGGTGAGGAGTGGCGATTCACTCGCCGCGACGAGGGGGGCGGGTCCGTCCCCCTAACGCTCAAAACAGAACGCCCAGGTACAGGCGCAGGATCTGAGCCGTCTCCAAGTCGGGGGGGCTTCCGCCGCCGGCGCGCACCTGGTCCGACTGGTAGCCGAGACCCGAGAGGGGGAAGAGCACGCCGTACTGGAGCATCGTGAAAAAGCCCCCCATCTTCTGGGGGTCGTCGTTCAGCGAGCCGTCCATCGATTGGAAGTACAGGGTGCCGTCGAGCTCGATGCCGAGGTCGCGTTCGTGCCCAGGTGTTTGCATGAAGGACGACGCCCGCGTCCAGATGGCCTCCGCGATGCCGCCGAGCCTGAGGCCCGTCGCCTTGCGGATGAAGTCGTAGCGAACACCGGGCTTGAAGTAATAGGTGCCCTGAACGCGCGTCAGAATGTTCCTGTTGAGGATCAAGTCGACGCGATAGGCCGGGTTGAAGCGGAACGTAGAGATCGTGCGGTCGCCGATCTGTGCCTGCGCGCCGCTTCGGCCGGGGCTCAGCCCTTCGACGTCCGAATCACCCGAAGCCCAACCGAAATCGAACTTCAGTTCGAGGCGGTCTTCGACGAGAAGCTGGCTGAGCCGAGTGGCGAGACCCCACTGGTTTACGTCCCAGCCGTCGTCCCCGTCGGAGTTCTCGTAGTTGTTGTCGCCCGGGAGCGTCGAGGTGCTCTGGATCGTACCGAGATGGGAAGCGGCTTCGGCCTCGAACTTGAACTTCTTGTACTTGAGCTCGAGCCAGAGGTCGGGGGTCCAAACGTTGAGCCCCCGACGCGCGTACCCCTGCGACGCCTGGCCTGGCTCACAATCGAGAGCGGCGGCTCCCGCACCGCACGAGCCCGCAGTATCGTTGGCGAGCCGCTGGGTTTGATAGCGGAGGTAGAGACCGCCATTGAGGACCAAGTCTCCCTTGGCGAGGTAGAGCCGCTCGAGCTCTGGATCGACCTTGCGGAAGAGCCACAAGTTGTACTGGCTGAGGTCGTCCTTGTTCCCGAGGTCGTAGGGCTGGGAACCAGCGATGGAGAAGCTTGCGCTGTTTGGGATCTCGTTGGCGAAATCCCATGCGGCACCCACGTACAGGGCGAGGGACTGGAGACTGGTGGTGAAGGCGATGCGATCGACGGTCGACTGCCAGTCGCCGTCGGGATCGTCGCCCGCGTTGTAGAGCATGCCGAGGCCCCACTGGTCCGGCATGCGGCCGAAGCGAAGCTGACCGACCGGCGTGTTGTACTCGGCCCAAGCCCGCTTGACGGCGATGCTGTCTTCGACGCCGTTGATGCTCGACACCCGGGTGACCTGGGTCGTGGTGTCGCCGCTGATGGGCGTGTAGCCGTCGCGCTGGGCCACGACGTATCCATTGTCACCGACGTCGTTGGCGTAGCCCCCGGGGGTCGAACCGAGCACCAGGTTGTCGAGAATGTCGATCTGGCTTCGGACTCGCAGGTTGTCGGAGATGACCAGCTCGGGCGCGAGGCGGAAGCGGAGATTGGCGCCGGCCTGCGTGTTGTCTTCGCAGGGCTCCGTCGCATCGGCGGGATCGTCGCTGGAACCGGTGCCCGCTTCGTCGGGCGTGCACAGAGCGGGCCCATACTCGGCGCCGTTCAGGTCGACATAGAAGTCGTCGGACGGGCGCGGCCACATCGCGTTCACCGGGTTGTCGATCCGTCCGAGCGCGAACTTATAGAACATCTCCGCGCGAACGCGGAAGTAACCGTGGAGCTCCAGCGTGGGACGAGTGTGAGACCACCAGTCCTCGGCGAACACGCGGTTCTTGTCGACCTCCTTGGGGCGCTCCTCTCCCTGTTGCTCGAGGTCCTCGGCGTCCTGTTCTGGTTCCGGCCACTGGCCGAGCCCTGTGGTGCCCGCAGCAGCCGGTTGCGGCGCTGGTGCCGTGGCTCGTGGGGCTGGTGCAGAAGCTGCCGGTGCAGTGGGTGCAGCTTCGCCGGCGGGTTCCGCTGCTGGAGTCGTTGGCTCTTCGGGAGCCGTTTCGACGTCCGGAGCAGGTTCGCCTTCGGGCGCAGCTTCGGGGGTGCGCTCCTCGGGAGGAGGCGCGTCAGTGGGGGAGGGGGTGGGGCGGTCGGGGGTCTGTGCCAGGGCAATGTCAGGCTGGACGAGTGCCAGTGACGCGGCTGCGGCAGCGACCACAGGGCGACGCTCTCCGTCCGCTCGTGGTTCGCGAACGCGACCGCGGCGGCCGCGAGTTCGGCGCCGGCGACGCGCACCCGCAGCACCGATG
>JBNKGC010000072.1:25924-26172 GCA_050289625.1 Polyangiaceae bacterium
CGACAAATCGAGCTTTTCGCATGGACGCGCATCCCAGAGAGGACGTTCGGCGAGGTCTTTCGCACGCGTCCGGGAAAGCTGTCAATGGGTGGAGAGCCCGTCGTTTACTTCCTGACGGCTTCCGCTTGCGCGGCTTCGGGGCGCTGGGCCGGGTCCGAGGGCGGTCCATACTTGCCTCGAAAGGCCCAGTGAAAGGGCCGGCGAAGGTCTATTGAGGTGGCCCTTGCGGTGGATCGAGGACGACTTCC
>JBNKGC010000073.1:0-26116 GCA_050289625.1 Polyangiaceae bacterium
CTTGCGGCTTTGTTCGCCTGCGCGATGGGGTGCGCCGTGCCGAGTCCGGCCTATGCGGACGAGCCCTTGCGGACTCAGGCGGCTCCGCCGGCGAAGTGGCGGCTTTCGGATGCTCGGGTGATCGTGAGTATCGAGCGAGCGTTTGGCGTCGTCGGACATTGGGCGACGTCCGATGCAGAAACCGTGTTCGGTAAATTCGAGCGGGAGCGCAGTGGCGCTCAAGTGCACGTCCTTTCGAGCTCCGGCTCGATCGGCGATGGGGACGACAGTGTGAACCCCTCGATGCTCCCTCGGGTGGGCTTCGACATTCAGTTGTCCTTCGGCCTGACCATCGGCGGAGGCTTCGGTCTCTTGACGACCAGTGGCACGGAAACGTTGACCCGAGACGGCGAGACTGACCCCGAGATCCGCTTTCCGGACACGACCACCGTGCTCCTGAATCCACGCGCCGGTTTCACCCTCGCTCTCGGGGAGACGGTGTGGTTTTGGCCGCGCGTCGGCTACAGCTATGCCTCGACGACCGCGAGCGCTGGCGAGGCGGGGAGCAACACGGAGAAGGTCGGTCAGCTCACCGTGGAGCCGATGGTCGTGCTCACGCCGGTTTCCCACGTGGGGATCATGATGACCCCGGTGATCGACATTGGGGTGGCAGGAAGTGTCGAGTCCGAGTTCACGGTGGTTGGTCTGCCCCCCGAGCGCACCAAGGGCAGTTTTCGCTTGAGCAGCTACGGAGCGGCGTTCGGCTTGAGCGCCGCGTTCTGAGCCACCAGTTCGTGTAGGCTTGCCCCCGTGGGAGCGGTCGAAAACGAGGCATCGGGGGGCTCTCGAGCCAGGGCGCAAGGCGGCGGAGACGGCGCGGAGGAGCCGGGCTTCGTGCCCGACAGGGTGATGCTGGCGGAGCTCACGCCCAAGGCGGCCGTCCTCGGCATCGTGCTCAGTATGATCCTGGCAGGAGCGAATGCCTATCTGGGGTTGTTTGCGGGCATGACCGTGTCGGCTTCGATCCCAGCGGCTGTCATTTCGATGGCGCTCTTGCGCGTGCTCGGCGGAACCATTCTCGAGAACAACGTGGTGCAGACGGCGGCATCCGCGGGTGAAAGCGTTGCAGCCGGAGTCATCTTCACCATTCCATCGCTGGTTCTGCTCGGCGCGTGGAGCGGGTTCGAGTATTGGCACACGGCGCTGCTGGCTGGGTTTGGCGGCATCCTCGGAGTGCTCTTCACGATTCCTCTGCGCCGAGCGCTGGTGACGCAGCCCGAGCTTCTCTTCCCGGAGGGTGTCGCGACGGCCGAGGTACTCAAGGCGGGCTCTGGCGGAGAGTTCGCCTTTTCGCCACCAGGGAGCCCCGAAGGGGAGAAGGCGCGAAAAGAGGTGCTCGACGAGCCAGCCCATAGCCTCTCCTCCACCGACTCCTCGGGCGATGACCCCGATGGAGCGCGGAGCGGCGTGCGTGATCCGGGCGTGGGAGGCCTGGTTGTCGGAGGCATCCTCGGGGCGGCGTTCAAGCTCGGCGGTGAAGGATTGCGCCTCTTCCACGGCGTGGTCGAGGGGGCAACGCGCGTCGGAGCGGGCATCGTCTACGTGGGCTCGAACCTTTCCCCAGCCCTTTTGGCGGTCGGCTACATCGTCGGACTGAACATCGCGGTCTTGGTGTTCGTGGGGGGCGCTCTCAATTGGTTCGTAGCCGTCCCGATCCTCGCGGGGCTCGAAGGTGCGGTGGAGGAAACCGCGACCGATCAGGCTTGGCGCTTGTGGTCGAGCCAGACGAGGTACATCGGCGTGGGCGCGATGATCGTCGGTGGGCTTTGGGCTCTCGTGGCGCTCCGTGAGAAACTGGTTGCCGGGATCCGCACGGGCGTCGAAGCGTACCGGGAGCTCGCGCGCGGCGGGGTGCTGAAGCGCACCGAGCGCGACATTCCGATGCAGTGGGTCGCGGTGGCGCTGTGCGTGAGCTTGGTCCCCCTGTTCTTCGTGTTTCACGACGCCACGAAAGTGGTCTGGGTGAGCTGTGTGCTCGCGGTGGTGATGCTGGTTGCGGGATTTTTGTTCTGCGCCGTGGCCGCGTACATGGCGGGACTCGTCGGCTCGTCGAACAATCCGGTCTCGGGCGTGACCATCGCGACGATTTTGATGACGTCGCTGCTGCTGCTGCTCATGCTCGGTCCCGACAGCGCCATCGGACCGGCTGCCGCCATTCTCGTGGGGAGCGTGGTGTGCTGTGCGGCGGCGATCGGCGGCGACAACATGCAGGATCTCAAAGCAGGGCGCCTGCTCGGAGCGACGCCCTACAAGCAGCAGATCATGCAGTGCCTTGGGGTGATCGCGGCTGCGCTCGTGATGGCGCCCGTGCTGACTCTTTTGCTCGAGGCGTACGGCATCGGTGAGCCGACCGCCGAGCACCCGAGGCCGCTGCGCGCGCCGCAAGCGAGCCTCATGGCCGCGGTGGCGAAGGGAGTCTTCACCGGTGGGTTGCCCTGGGGTCTCGTGAGCGTGGGGATGGTCGTTGCCGTGTGCGTGATCGCACTCGACACGTGGCTCGAACGCCGAGGGTCGAAGTTCCGCACACCCGTGCTGGCTGTGGCCGTGGGCATCTATCTTCCCCTCGAGCTTTCGGTGCCGATCCTCGGGGGGGGTCTCGTGGCCCATGCGGCCGACCGCGCGCGTCGTGGTCGCAAACCAGGTGGGGGAGGGACTCTCTTTGCTGCGGGTTTGATCACAGGAGAAGCCCTCGTTGGCATTTTGCTCGCGGTGCCCATCGTCGTGACCGGCAACGCAGACGTCCTCGCGCACTGGGGCAAGTTCGATTTGAGCTGGCCGGGCGTGCTGTTCATGCTGCTCGTCGCCGGCGCGCTCTACCGTGCCGCCGTGAGGCGACCCAACGAAGCCTGAGAGCAACTCGAGCGCCAGGCGACGCCCAGCCGAGTGAACTCCCAGTACAGCGCGAACCCCGTCGGTCCCGCCTCGTAGCAGACACGGAGGTCCTCCTTCTTGCCAAGCTTTCCCAGCACGCGGCGAATCGCGCCCACCTCGTTGGCGACAGTCCCGAGCGACCGCACTTCCCCGCTGGATTCCGCGACCGCAATCGTCACCGTGGCTGCGCGTACATCTAGGCCCACAAACTTGGTATTCTTCGTCATCGACCGGCTCTCCTTTCGTTTGGCTCTGCCCTTGTTCTTGGTAGCTCAAGAGTAACCCACGACCTCGAATGCGTGAGCCGGTCGTGTTATTCTGACTAGGTGGAGGCGATGTTGCTTTGGTGCGCTGGAGCTAGCGTCCTCCTCTTTTGCTTATGGTGCATGCATCTGCTGGTGATTCGGCCGCACCTGCACGCCGCGCGAGTGCAGCGCGAGGTTCGTCAGTTGTCGCAGCGCTCGCTTGAACAGCTTCGGCGGGAATTGGTGCGTCGCGCAGACCGAATCGGGCTGACGAAACTCTACCCCGAGGGTCCACTGTTTTTGGAGCGTCCGGCCAAGTCGGCGCAGGAGCTCGCGGAACGTTGGGACGAGACCTTTTCGCTCGCGAGGTGCTCTGACGCGGCGAAGTCCACTCACGGACCTTCGGGCGACGTTTACCTTTTCTACGACGGTGGTTTGGTCACCGTGCGCGAGGCCTTGGAGTTGAAGCTGAAGTCAGGGAAGAGCCCACCTAACCCCCAATGCGGCTGAACGCTAACTGGATGGTCGGGCTCCGCGGACGGGTTGTGGTTCGGCCGCCGCTCAACACTCCCATTGGTCGTGGCGGCCGGTCGTCGTAACCTGTTGAGGTGGCTGCGCGGCAGCCGATTGGGATAACGATAGGCGCTCTCCTCGGGAGGCCGTTTTGCAGGCGTTCGGCTCGCCCCGGCTTCTGCGCTATACTCGCGCCGTGCGGTTGGAACTGTCAGAAGCTCTCCTGGAGGAACTCTCGGAACGAGCAAAGCACCTCGGGATTGCGCCGGAGGAGCTGGCCCGCGCCGCGGTGGCAGATCTGGTGGC
Source organism: Polyangiaceae bacterium (assembly GCA_050289625.1). Taxonomy (GTDB): domain Bacteria; phylum Myxococcota_A; class Polyangia; order Polyangiales; family Polyangiaceae; genus NIC37A-2. Next base: position 3,975 of record JBNKGC010000073.1, read on the forward strand.
GCGCCCATCGCAGGACTTCGATGCGGCTGCCGCCGCGGTGCTTCGCAAGAACGCGGAGCTGTACCGCCGTCTTGCGTGATGCGGTTCGTGACCTTGGGCGAAGTGCTGCGCTTGCATGAGCTGGTTGTCGAACAATCGGGTGGTGCATCAGGCCTTCGTGATCTTCGACAGCTCGAGGCTGCGGTTGCCCAGCCGCGCGCAACGTTTGACGGGAATGATCTGTACCCTGGCGTTGTAGAGAAAGCTGCAGCACTGGGCTTCGCGTTGATTCAGGGGCACCCCTTCATCGACGGAAACAAGCGAGTTGGTCACGCCGCGCTTGAGGTGTTTCTCATCCTGAACGGACATGGGCTTGAGGCAGACGTCGACGAACAGGAGCGCGTCATTCTTAACGTCGCGTCAGGAAAAGTGTCGCTTGAGTCATTCACGAAGTGGCTCAGCGAGCACATCAAGCAGGTCGGCGCCTAACCCCCAATGCGGGTGTCCGCGAACCGGTCGGTCTCGGCTCGCTGAAGCGTCGTTCGTCGGCCGCCGCTCATCATTCCCATTGGTCGTGGCGGCCGGTCGTCGTATTCTGGAGAGGTGGCTGCGCCGCAGCCGATTAGGATAACGTTAGGTGAGCCTCATTGCGAGCTTCACTCGCAGAACCTTGGCGAAGTGAACGAAGTCTCGGTCCGTCGTCAGGATCGGAAAATCCCTGCGTAGACTGACCGCGCACAGCAGGAAGTCGGTGTTCGAACCCTGCACGCCTCGCGCTCGGCACTTGTTGAAGCACCGCGCTGCCTCCACATAGTCGTCTGTCTCAAGGTCTTCGTCGGGAAAGCTCGCCAACGCCTCTTCAAGCTTTCGGAACTGCGACGGTGCTCGGACTCCCGAGAGCAGCTCCTGGCGTACCGGGCCGACGATGGATACTCGACCGTCGGAGACGAGGTCCTCCAACTCCTTGACGACGTCAGCGCGTTTCGGTTCACCGCGGCGCAAGGCTAGAGACCAGACGGAGGTGTCGACGAGGACCTTCACTTCCGGCGCCTCTGCTTCTTGTAGTCGTAGTCTTCGGCCATTTCGATCTTCCCGAACAGCTTGAGAACCTCGGCCTGTCGGCGGCGTTGTATGTACTCTTGGAGAGCTTCAGTGACTGTCGCCTTCTTGGTTCGCTGCCCGCCGACCTTCCGGGCTTCCTCGAGCAGCTCGTCGTCGATCGCGAGATTGGTAGCCATGTGTAGAAGTCTACACAGCACGGCACACATGTCGAGGTTCGGTCACCCAACCCCCAAATGCGGCTGTCCGCACACTGGTCGGTCTCGCTCCGCTGGCGCGTCGTTCCTCGGTCGCCGCTCCATCACTCCCATTGGTCGTGGCGGCCGGTCATCGTATTCTGGTGAGGTGGCCGCGCGGCAGCCGATTGGGATAACGTTAGGTGGGCGGGAGGGTTCAGCGTGAAGTTCCACCTCAAATGGATTGCGCTAGTCGTCACCGGCGCTCTGGCCATTCTCGGGCCCAAGCTACTGAGCTTCGCCAACGCCGGATCCGTCGCTTCTTCCATCTGCTCGTCCCTCAATAACCCTGCCTCCGTCCGAGCTCTCAAGGACCGACTGACGCTGGGTCCTCACACCGTCAGCCAGCTCACCAGTCTCGCCACCGATTGCCGCGACTCCTGTTCGTGCCGCCCAGTCTCCGCCTCTCCGTACGGCTCGTTTCAAGAATCCGCCGTCATATGTTCTCGCGGTGGAAAGGACATCCTCGGCCTCCGCGTCTCCACTGCTTGGGACCTGTCACCACGCATCGACGGCTTTTGGACCATTCGTTCGCCTGAGTTTTAGCCGATGTCTGGAGCGGGTCCTCTCTCACTCGATATCGACATCGATCTCGAGGGGCCTGCCGCGACGGGTGAGCGCCAGCGTGAGCCTGGTCTCGCTTCGCGCGCTCGCGTAGACGCGGAGTGCCTTCTCGGGGGTGGTGATGCTGACGCCGTTGACGGTCTCGAGGCGGTCTCCGTTCTGAAGTCCAAGTAGGCCGAACAAGGTGCCGTCGCGAATTCCAAACAGGCGAATTCCGACGACCTCACCGTTCTTCTTTTCGGGGACGACGCGGACCGAACGCATGAGTTCCGTCGGGTCTTCGAGAATCATCTCGGCGATGGTGCGGTCGACGCGGAAATGTGTGTCGCTGACCTTCTGGATCCCGATAGAAATGTCGCCGTCGGTCGTGCTCGCGGCGGGTGTTCCACGGGGCTCGGTCCCAGGAGAGGGTGACAGTTCGGCAAAAAGCAATGTCTGACAAACAGACTTTCCCTGCAGCCACACGGCAGGGCTTGCCTCGAGCGGGTTGAAGCCGATGTGGATCAATCTCCTGCCGCCCACCTGGTCTCCGACCCGTCGCAACACGGGCCGCGACTCGCCCCTCGCTTGCATCGTGGCGAACGACCACAGCGGATCACTTGATTCACTCACAATCTGAACAGCCAGATCGTCGCACCGGGCCACCGTCAAGGGATTGCCGTTCGAAATGGAGCCGACCTCCACGCGAAGACTGGATTTGTCCTCGAATGGACCTGTGACGGAATCGAACGCGTTTCGGGTCCAAATGGCTTTGGCGCTGGGTCTCGTGAACGGGGCAGGCACGAAGGACGAGTTCTTTGGCGGTGCGCCCTCGAATTCTCCAATGAGGGAACTGCCGACGAGCTGCGTGACTCCGGCGGCTTGGAAATACGCACAGACCGCGACGAGCGAGAGCACGAGAACGTCGAAGTGCTTCTTCAAAACCAGGTCGAATGACACCCTTCTGCTCCAAGGTGCTGCCCAGCGCATCCGAAAGTGAATGCGCTCGAGACACCAGCCGCCGTCGGGAGCGAAACTCGTGCCAGGATCACCGGCCGCTAAGATTCTGGCAATTTGGCTCCGCTCGGTGAAGGTGGGCCACAGGAAGGCGACAGTCTGTCTCGGGTGGCAAGGCGGGTGTGGCAGCTTGGCAACCGATCCGATCGACTTCCGGAGTCACGCCGAACACGCCCGAGCGATTCGACCTCCCGGGAAAAGCAGCGGTTGGGGCTCGGGTCGATGTAGCCGGCCACCGGGCGTGACGTGTTCCGACCACGAGGCTTGTCCGACGCGCGACGTCAGCTGTCCGAAGGCAAGCGAAGGCTGTCTCGACGTTCCGGGGTGTGGCGTCATCTGCATTTCGACGGAGCAAGCCGTCGAGGAAACGTGTCCAGGTGCCTACACGATCTTTCAGAGTGACCCTCCTCAGCTCGTGTGCGAGGGAGCGACCCCCGGGCATAATTGATCACAGAGAGCAACCATCGCGGCCAGTTACCGTCGTTCGCAAGGGGACGTTGTGGTCGGGGTGCAGCCGCAGCCTCCTCCCCCCAATTCGTCCGAGGGTTCGAAATGCGACGGTCGGGACTGCGCGAGGCGAGAGGCGTTCGCTCGGGAACATGCCCCAATCGAGCTCGTTATCTGGAGGAGTAGATGGCGTCAGAACGCGAGAGCCGTTGCCCGTTGCGAGATCCGCCGCAAGTTGCGCTCCGTTCACATGAAGACCCCGCCCGGGGCGGCCAACTGACATCGACCTCTCGCCGCGGCATGTCGCTTGCAGCTGCGCGTACTGGGGCAACGAGCTGGCTGATCTGAGTGACGAACCGCTCGGGCCGCCAAGCCAGATTCAGCCCGGCAACTATCCGGAGGGCGGGTTCGTTGAGCAACTCCAACGTAGGAATCGGCGTCGCGCTCGTCGCACTCCTGACGACATCATCGGGATGTGGAGCGTCTGACGACAGAGGACACCAATCCCCTGCCTCTCGGGGTGGATCCGAGCGGAAAACGACTCATTCGGCACCGCATCGGGCACACTCACCCAAGCCCTCGGAAGGGCTTTCGATTCCATGCGATTTGCTGGGGCGCCCGATTGACGTGGCGTGCGGTCGCCCGGTTCGAGCTTCGTCGACGCGCGGCGACCGGAAGCACGGTGCGCACGCCCTGGTCGACAATGAACCCGAATCGGTCTGGCGAAGCGGACCGCGTGGCCACGCTCGCATCGAGATCGACTTGGGACGCGTCTACGACCTCGAGGCCGTGATCCTGAGATGGGGAGACACCTTCGCAAGTACGGTCCACGTGCGAGGGTCGCTCGACGGCCACCGGTTTCGACGCTTGGGTACCCTCCGAGATGCCGAGGGAGACGTCGACACCATCCCAGTGGCTGGACGGGCGCGCTGGGTTCGCGTCGACATGAACCGGCGTTCGCATCGAACCGGTTTCGAAGTGCATTCCCTGGAGGTGCTCGGTCGGGAGTTCTCTGCACCTTCGAAACCGGCGGCCCTCGTTGCGACTCCCGTTGCTGGCCAGGTTGCGGAGTTGCGCTGGGGTGCGGCGGCGGATGACACCGGGCTTCTGGGATACGTCGTCTACCGCGAGGACACGCCGATTGGGATGACGTGCTGCCCGCGCTACCAAGACGCCAACCTGTCTCCCGGAAGCACGCACACGTATCGAGTGACCGCCCTCGACCGATTCCTCAACCAGTCCGTCCCGAGTGAGCCCGTGACGATGGCAATTCAAGCGGAGTCGACCCCGCTCTTGCGGAACGGTGACTTCGAGCAGAGCAACAACGGTGGCCCGGAAGCTTGGTCCACCGGCGGGTTTCAACCTTCGCTGGCTCAGTTTTCGTGGGAGCAGGGAGCAGGGCGCGACGGCTCGCGAGCGGTCGGGATCCGACACCCGCTCGGCGCCCCCAACGACACCTGGTGGTTGCAGTCCGCCGAACTTCCGCCGGGGGGACACTACAATCTCGTCGGCTGGGGGCGTGGCGAAGAAATCGTTGGGGCTACCGTTGGGGCCAATCTAGCGGTTCTCGATGGCTTCACTCACAGCTCGGACGCTGGCTCGACGGGCACGTTCGACTGGATGCCCCTGGCCGTCACGTTCGAGTCCGACCCCTCGGGGGTGACGTCTCTGCAGGCGCGCCTCGGGTTCTTTGCGAGCACCGTCACGGGCCAGGCATGGTTCGACGATCTCTCGGTGCCCGCCGACTCGTTCGCTCCGGCGCCGCTGAGCAGACGCTTCGACCTCATCGTGGAACGGGAAGACCGCGGTGCCATCGACGAGGCAAGCATGCAGTGTTGGGCGAACCACCTGGACGATGCGTTCGACGCCTATGCGACCCTGGTCGGTGGGGAGCCGACGGATGGGACCTCACAGCAGGTGCTCTCCGTGCGACAGTTTCCAGGCGGCTTGGCCGTCGCGGGGAACCCCATTCGCTGGTTTCATCCGTTCGTGCAGCCCGAACTCGAGCGCATCGAGGCCAACGACGATTGGTCCTTTGCCATCCTGCATGAGACGAGTCATCGCTTCGATCTCGACGGGCGCTGGGTCTTTCAAGCTGAGCTCTCCGCCAACTTCAAGATGGTGTTCGTGCTCGATCGCCTCGGGGGTCGGGTTCGAGCTCAAGGAGAGTACTATGAGGGGCCTGCAATCCGAGATTTCTTCGCGCGTCGTTACGAGGAGGCTCAGGCTGCTGGAACGTTCTCTTGGGATGCCATCACCTATCGCATGCTGACTGTGGTCGACGCCGTTGGATGGCTTCCTCACCGCAAGGCCTACCGTGACTTTTTGACCCTGTCGGATGACGAGCTCCCGCAATCGTCACTGGCAAAATTCGAGTTGTTCCTCGACAGGGTTGGCGCTCACGCTGGTTTCGACGTGCGCTCGCTGTGGTTGCCCGAAGAGTTGCTGTGGGTGGAAGAGAACCTGCCGCCGTGAGTCGCGCCCCGACTCGTGCGCGGTTTCGCGTCGAGACTCTGTCCCTCGGACTGCGGACCCGTCGAGGTCGAGTCGGTCGTCCTTCTCTTCTCGATTTCGTGGTACGCGTTCACCCGTGGCTTCGAAACGCGGCAAGGGTCGAGGGAGCAGCGGGCTCGTCATTGGGTTCGCTCTCGCTGGCGCTTCGTTCTTCTCGTGCTCGCATGATTGCGAGCTGACCCAGTCGTGCTCGGCGGACGGCAACGGAGTTGGCAGCGAAGGCGGCAGCAGCGCAGGCACCGCGTCCTTGGGCGGAATCTCGGGCGAAGGCGGTGGGACTGCTGGTAGTGCCGTGATGATGGCGGGGAGCGCGGGGATGCCGAACCCGTGCGACGAGGGCGAAGTTAGGTGTGACGAAGAGTGCGTCGACCTCGGGCTCAGCCAAGAGCACTGTGGCGTGTGCGGAGTTCCCTGCTCGCCGCCGGTGTGGACAGCCCCCCTCTTGCTCGAAAACAACGATGAAAAAGAGTTTCGCCACGCGCGCTTCGCCGTGGATGCGAGCGGGAACATCGTCGTTGCGTTTCAGACCTTCACCGAGACGTCGGCCAGTATTTGGATCAACACCTACTCGGCGTCAGACGACGCTTGGCGTGGGGAGCTCGATCTGCTCGGGGGAGACGTGGACGATTCGACGGGTAACCCGCTGGTGGCGTTCCTGCCTGGGGGGCAGGCACAAGTCGTGTACCGATACCAACCGACCGGTTCGACTTCGAGTCGGTTGACACGGGTGCATACGATGGAGCCCGAGCCCTACGGGTGGACGGTCCAAACCGTGGATTCAGGAGGAGGATGGGGCCCGGAAATGGCCCAGAACTCGAAGGGACGCTCCGCGGTGATCTACTTCGCGAAGACCAGCCAGAGGTACGCGGCCACGGTCCGCTACGATCCAGTCTCTGCTAAATGGTCGCTTACGGAGGTCGTGAGCCCCTTCTATGGCCTGGAATACACCGTCTACGGGCTCGTCGCCGTGAGCGAGCAAGATCTCACGACGTATCTCTACGACGCATGCGATCCTTCGGGCTGCAGTTTGGCGGCTCGCTCCTTTCACCCCGTTGAACGCTGGAATATCCCGACTCAGCTTGCCCGGGCGCACTGGACCAAAGCCCGGGAGATCGCTTTCGCACCCGACGGCACGGCATTTGGAATTTGGACCGAACGCGAGTTCGCGGAAAGTCTGGCTGTTCTCAAGGTCCGCCTGCGAGATGCTTCGACCGGCTTGTGGAGCGAGGCGGAAACGCTGAGCGATCCCGGGTCGGATGTCTCGGGGGCGTCTCTTGCGGTCGACTCCGCTGGCAAGGCTTTGGTCGTCTGGGATTCGAACGGAAATCCGAACGACCTCCTTCAGGCTCGTCAGTACGACCCGCGGACGAGTGATTGGACGGACCCAGTCGCTATCGACCAGAGCGGCGCGGTGGCAGTCCCGCATGTCGCGACGACAGAGGCCGGGGATGCTTTCGCGTTTTGGAGACGGACGAACGAAGGGATCTACTCGGCGAGGTACGACGCAGTGAGAAAGCGCTGGTCTCCTCCCGTGCGGGTCGACACCGCCGACTCCGGCGCCGTCGTCGACGGCCCGTGGGGGCTCGTCGGAGCGGATGGCACCGCGTATGCGGTTTGGAACGCGCGGACCAACGACAAGCGCAGCATCTGGTTCAGTCGTACGGTGCCCTAGAGCGCCGTACACCTCGAGCGATGCCGCTCTACGGTCCGACCTTCCTCCGGAACAGACCGATCGGTTTCCATCGACGGAGAGCTTGCACGAGTTCCTCGACAGCGCGTGCTGGCGTCTCTCGCGCCGACAATGAAGGGGTCGGTTGAGCCCGGGGCCGTGCGACGATCACTGCCTCCGCATGACCCGCACCTCGACCTCTCGCTCGACGTATTGCCACTCTTCAGTCGAGCGGAGCGCGCCGAGAAGGTCGTCGAACTTTGCCTCGTCCTCGGGACTGAAATCGAACCACGTCAGAAAGTCGAAGGGTTGAGGGGTTTCCAGATCGCGACAGTGGTGAAGGCGTCGGGCGACCGCAGGAAGGGCGCGCCTGCCCACGGCGATGTGCGACGAGCGCTCCTCGAAGATTTTTCGTCTCTCGTCCTGTGAGAGATTCCACCACTCGGAATTTTTCCGAATGGGAATCAATGCTCCCAGCCGACACGAGTCGCGACCGATCGGCTGCTGCACCGAAGCGAGATCACTCTTCTCGTCACGGGTCGCGTAGCGCTCGTTGCTCACGACTCCCTTGAGCACGAATCCACGCTGGTCGAGCGCCTTCACGGGCTCTTGCGACACAGTGAGGCCGGTGACGATGGGCAAGCCTTCACCTGCAACCGTGTAGATGCGGGTGACGGCGAAGTCTCCCGGCGCACCCCCCGAAAAATACCAAGTCCTGGTTGTCATTCCTTGGTCGGTATTGCGGGGCGCATGTCGCCGCGGTTTCTACGGAGCTTCCTCCTCGAAAGCATCATCGCCCGCAAAGCGTGCCCGGCCAACGTGCTACGGCGGTGACCCCGGCACGCAGCCGGAACGATGACACGCGGTCAAACAGTAACACGCGGTTAAACAGTAACGTCGTAGGGGAGAGTGGCCTCGTCGCCGTGCAGACCTCGGAACCCCCAGTTTTCCGGCGCGCTTTCCACGATGCAGATTTCGAGATCCTGCGGCTCGATGCTGTCCTCTCGAAAATGCGATCGAAGAGCAGCCTCACCAGGCGCTTGCGCGTCTCCTTGGAGCGCCCGGTCACCATCGTGAGCTCCACGATGGTGTAGCTGTCGGTCCGACCGTCGGGCATGAAAAAGTCTTCCCGATCCAGGGGAAAGAAGCGGTGGGCACGCTTCCCCGCGGGAAGCCCAAGCACCTCCATCACACAGGAATGGATCGCATCGGATATCGCCTGGCGGCGAGGGAGCAGCTTTTCACGAACACCGAAGATCTTGACCTGGGACATCGTGAACGGACGCTAGAGCGCCGATCGGTTTGCCTTCCGCGCGCCTGCAAAAACCGCCCCCCACCTCTTGCGAGGGGGCGGTTTTCGCCGGCTCGGCTTCGGCGCGCTGCACGAATCGGCGCTCCAGTTGCTTGTTTGGTCGTGACAAACGGTAAACCGTTTGTCGCTCTAGCATGCGCCCACCGGCCGGACAGCGCGTGCGTCCGGGCACCGCGCGCGTCCGAACAGCGTGGTGCGGTCGCCTGGCGCGGTGCGGTCGAGGTGGTCGAGAGTGCAAGCTTTGCGCTCTCCGTGCCGTGAGTTTTTTCATTGCCCCCTTGTCGTGGGGTCCAGCCTCCGCGACGCTGACGCGGGGACGCTGCCTCGGGCAGCCTTGCCGGAGGAGGGAACCTTGCACTCGTCGACCATTTTATCGCAACCCGCTGTCGGAGGGAACGCCGAGGCGGCAAACACCAGAGTTGCCACCGAGCTCGGCGCGCAGTTGGTTCCGGAGTTCCTGGTGAGAGACCTCGGTGTCTCGTTGGTCTTCTATGGTTCTCTCGGCTTCACCTTGGAGCGACGCGCACGTGAGTTCGCCGTGCTGCGTTGGGGACAGGCCTATCTGTTCTTGCTCGAGACTCCGTCGCGTCCAGCGCACCACGCCCCGCCGGTGACGAACATTCGGGTCCTGGTCGACGATGTCGATCGCCTGTGGCACGACCTTCGGGAGCGGAGCCTCTCCGTCGTCTCGCCGATCGCCGATCGCGACTACGGGCTCAGAGATTTCACAGTGCGTGACCCCGACGGCTTCGCCGTTCGCTTTGCTTCGCCCATTCGTTCCTGAGCCGCCCAAAAGGCCGCGCCCACTCAGTCACCAATCTCAGACGCGTTTGTCGGCTCTTCGATCAGCCGAAGCGGCTTCGGGTCTCGCGATCATCGCGAGCGATGACCGCAGGAAGGCCGTGTGGCGCGCGACTTCGGAAGCCGGCAGCGGGCCACCGTGTCCCATGTAGAATGTGTGTGCGCCCTCCTGAAAGTCGCCGAACGCTATGGTTTCCGCGACGCGAGTCACTTCAGTCGCGTGTTTCGACGGCGCTTTCAGCAATCGCCCAGCGCCTATCGTGCGACCACACGGGAAGAGTTCGCAAGATCGCCTCAGGGCGAGTCGTCTTCGGGCTCCTGAGGCTCCTCAGCCGACTCTTCGTCGCGTGCTCGTCGAACGTTCATCGAGACGTCCAGAAAGATCGCTTCTCCGGGAGCGAGGTGGAGCGTGCGATGCTCACTTTCGGCTGCCGGATGATCGAGGCGCACGTAGTGAGTGCCCGGTCGCAGCGGAATGGGAGTCGCGAACGGCGTGGTCGCCACTTGTTGGCCGTCGACGAACACGTGCGCCCACGGGGTAGCCACGACCCGAAGCGAGCCAGCGCTCTCGGGTAAGAGCTCGAGAGGCCGTGTCTCGAGTGGACCCTCGCTCGACGAGTGAGAGGCGATCCCTTGGATGACGGCCCCGCCGCCCACAATCAGTCCGAGTCCCACGAAAAGCCCCCGAAGCGGGAGACCGTGCGGGCGTTCGCGTACCGCGACTCGCGATCGAGACGGGCGCTCGGCGCCTCCCTCCACGAGCCCGGCGTCGGCCAGAGTCGAAACGACTGCAGCTTGCGGCGATTTGACGTCGTTTTCCGAGAGAACGAGCTCGAGTGCGTGACGGAGCTCGTGGGCATTCTGGAAGCGATCGCTTCCCATCTTCTCGAGGCAGCGCACGACGATGCGCTCGAGGGAGCCGGGCACGCTCGGCTCGAGGCGAGACAAGAGCGGGGGAGAGTCGTGCCGCACTCGCTGCGCTGTGTTGGGATCCGACGGTGCACCGAAGGGATGCTGTCCAGAGAGCATCTCGTAGAGCACCACCCCGAGGGAGAAGAAATCGCTGCGCGGGTCGGGGAGCTCGCCCAAGATCTGCTCGGGCGACATGTAGCCGAGCGAAGTCTTCCCCGAAGCATCGATGGCCTCGGGCACGGACGCTGGCCCGCTGTCCTCCGCGACCGAAAAACCGGTGAGCTTCACTTCCCCGCGGCGGGTGATCAGCACATTGTCCGGTTCGAGGTTGCGGTGGATGACCTCACGTTCGTGGGCGTGCTCCAGCGCCCGCGCGATTTGGCAAGCGATGGCCGTGGCTGCCGGCCACGGGATACGTCCGCGCGCCGCTGACGCCGGCGGTTCTTCCCGGCTGGTTTGCCCGAGCGCCACGGAAAGGGGAGGGGGCGGGGCGGGCGGTTCTTCCTCGGGGGCGAGCTCGCGCTCCACTGTTGCCAGATCCCACCCGTCCACGTACTCGAGAACGAGCCACATGCGGTCGTCCCGGCGCACGAAATCCAGTACGCGTACGACACCAGGGTGGTCGAGGGCCGACAGCACCCGCGCTTCCCGCTCGAGAGTCGCGGCGAACGGCGATGAGGGGAGGATGCTCGAGTTGAGCGCCTTGACGAGGACGCGCCGCCCCAGGGGTTTCTGAATCGCGTCGAACAGGTCGGTGATGGGCCCGGAGCGCAACCGTGAGACGACCTGGCAGCCGTCGAACGGCTCAGCAGCCATGGCCGGACCCTAGTGGCGTGTTTCGCAAGTCGCGAGCCATTTTCGACGGCGAGAAGCGGCAGTTTCGTCGCGTGCGACGAGCGCCACCGGCGGAGGACTTCTCGCGCGCCGCTCGTGGGCGAGCGAGATGCTGGTACTCTCCCCCGCCGTGCGCGCGGCAGAGGTTTCCAGCGAGCCGGGCAAGGCGGGCGAACGCTTCGGGGCGGCAGTCGTGAGGTGGTTTTCCGAGCAACCGCTCAGGTTCGGAACGTTTTTCCTCCCCGCCCTGGTGGTGGCACTCGCGGTCTTCTCGCGCAGTCCGCTGTCCAACTACATCTTCGACGAACAGGAGGCGCTGCTCGCCAACCCCTACGTCAACGGCGAAGTGCCGTGGCTCGACGTCGTGCGGCGCGACTTCTGGGGGCTGCCTTCTACGCGGAGCATCGGCTCCTACCGTCCCCTCCCCAACTTGATTTGGCGGTGCCTGTGGTGGGCTGGAAAGTCCCCCTGGGTCCTGCATCTCGCCAACCTGACGCTCCATGCAGCGGTTGCAGCGCTGCTTGCCCGCTTTGTGGCCCTCGCGACCCACTCCCGACCTGCGGCTTGGTTTTCAGGCGCCTATTTCCTTTGCTGCGGGCTCTTGACCGAAGCGGTGACGGGCGTCGTGGGTCTCGCCGACGTGCTCTCTGGACTCGGGATCGCCCTTTCGCTCATGGCACTGCGAATGGCTGCGCCGTGGATGGGGCTGGCCGTCTGGGGGAGCCTCAGCCTGGGTTTCTTGGCGAAGGAAAGCACCTTGGCCGTGCTGCCGGCCCTCGTCTGGGCTGGGTTCGTTACGGCTCCGCTCCTGCATCCCGATCGCCCGCGGGCGGGTCTGCGCGGCGCGATCGTTCTGGTCGCGGCTGCGGCAGCGCTCGTCTCCTACACGTACTTTCGGCGCGAGTTCTTCAAGGTCGAGCTGCCACCTTCTCTTTCGGCACCCGCGCCGGAGGCGGCCTCTTGGGTCGAACGGGGGATGCACGAGTTCTTGCGCTGGTTCCGCCAACCGAGGCTCCCGCACGACCCAGTGAACAACCCCCTGGTCGAGGCCACCCCGACGCTGCGAGTCGCGGGAGCCCTCCGCGTTTACCTTCGGGGGCTCGTCCAAGTCTTCGTCCCCTGGCAGCCGAGCGGGGACTACTCCTACTCCCAAGAACCGATCCCCGATGCCTCGGTGTCGGTCGAGAGCATTCTCGGAGCCACTTTTCTGGTGTTGCCGGTGCTCCTCGGGCTGCTGTTGGGTGCGTTGGCTTGGAAGCGAAACCGTCGCCCGCCCCGGCACCCTCTTCTGGCCCTGCTGGCCCTCGCCTTGGTCTGGGTGCCGGTCGTCTACTTCCCGCACTCCAACATCGCGACTCTGCTCCCCACCGTACGCGCCGATCGGTTTTGGTACCTTCCCGTCATCGGGGTTGCCCTCGCCTCAGGACCTGCCTTGGCCGCCGCATGCGCGCGCTTCGGGCGAGCAGCGTTCGTGCTGTCGTTCGTGCTGCTCGGCTTTCACGCCCTTCAGGCGCGCGCGCACGCTCTGCACTACACGGACGACCTCGTCTTTTGGCGCGCGACACGGGTGAGCTCACCGCGAAGCGCCAAAGCCCACCTGAACTACGGGGTGATGCTGGGCGCGCGCAGGAAGAGAGAAGCGCGTCTCGAAGCCACGGCGAACGCGGTACGCCTCGCGCCCGCCTGGCCCATGGGGCAAGTCTACTACGGTGATGCCTTGTGTCGGATGGGGCGTGCCGACGAAGCGTGGCCCTACTACGAGCGGGGCTTCATCCTGAACCCCAACGGCAAGAGCTTGATCGCGCTCGGATTGCAGTGCCTGTGGGATGAGGGCGCTCTCAAACAGCATCGGGCCCGCCTCGAAGAACTCGCGCTGGACCATCCGGGCTCGTGGCTCGCGTACCTGGCGACTGAGATCTTCGTGTCCGGTGAGCAGTACGGCGGCGTGGAGCCCAAGCACCGTCCGCGTGCCTACGATCAGGGGCCCAAGCAGTAACCTGGCGATTTCGAGGTCACTGGGCGCCGAGCAGCCAGTAGAGACCGAGCAGGCTCATGGCCAAGACGGCGAACCCGACGACGGCCACCAGGGCGTCGCCGACGCGTGGATCCAGCGTTCGGCGGGTACGGCGCTCCTGACGGAGGTGCGGTTTGGAAGCGCGCTCCGGTTCGCTCGCGTCGCCGTCGTCGGGTGGTTTCGGCGCCGGACCCTTCGTTGGTTCAGCGTCGCTCAGTGGCTCATCGGCGGCATTTTCCAGGTCTTCGAGCGCGTCGCCGAGAGGGTCGACGTAGGTCAGGCGGGTCGCGCCGAGCCGCACCTCCGAATCAGGGAGCCAGGCGACCTTCTTCTCCGGTGCGAGCACCCGGGAGCCGAGCTTCGTTCCGTTCTTGCTTCCGAGGTCGCGGACGCGGAGGGCGTCTCCCTGCCGCGTGATGCCCACGTGTCGGCGCGAACAGTCGGAGTCCTCGAGGGGCAGGTCGCACTTCGGACTGCGACCGACCACGTATTCGCGACCGAGCTCCTCGAGGCGCAGCTTTTTGGGTTTGCCGCCAGACGTCGGGGTCGCTTCGACGACGACGGTGAGGCGCTCCCCTTGGGCCGCCAGCGCGGCGGAAACCAACTCCAGGGCGAGCTCGCGGGTGGCTTTCGGGGTGGCAGTCGCGGCTGCCCGGTGGTCCACCACGACCTCGAGCTCGACCCGGCCGACGCGGACTCGCTCACCACTCTTGATCACGCGGGGGGATTGCGAAGCGAGACGAACAGTCCCGACCCAAGTCCCATTCGTGCTTCCTTCGTCGACGATCAGGTAGTCGCTGCCGCGCTGGCGCAACGTCGCATGGCGGTGGCTGACGCTCGGATCGGGCAAACGCACGTCCGAGCCCTCGCCCCGACCGATGACGACCCGGGGCGAGTCGAAGGTGATGCTCGGCCGCGGATCCATCTCGGCGCTGTGCACGATGATGGTGACCGCCATGACCCTGGCCTATACGACTCTCGCACCCCGGCGGTCCAGATTCCGGACCACGAGGTCGGCGCCTCCGGTTTGTTGGCCCAGGCGCGCGAGGCGAAGTACGGCGTCGGCTTGGGTCTCCTTCGCGGCAGAAGCGCGATCGAGGCCGGAGGTAGTCATGGAAGAAGCCGATCGCCGAGCCAGTGGAGTGAACCGCGTCGACCTTTCGACCCTCGTCGAGATCTGCGGCCAGGACGGGAAGGTCCCCGCATTCGAGGCCCAGAGCTCCAACGTCAGTGGGCGCGGGATGCTCGTGCGCACCAGCTATTTGCCGGAGATTGGCGATCAACTCGTTTGCCGCTTCGAGCATCAGAGGAGTGAGGTCCTCGTCGAGGGTCGGGTGGCTTGGCGCGCCGAGGGTGACGACGGGGGCGAGTTCGGCATCCAGTTCACGGCGCTCGACGCGGCGAGCGTTCACGTGCTCAAGGCCCTCAGTCACGTCTCACCGGCGCCGCCGTCCGTCGTGGACATGGATGCCGCCTCCGACGACGAGGACGAGGACGTGGCGATCGAGCCTGGGTCACCCGTGCGCTTGCACATCGAAGGCCTGGGCGCCCCGATGAAGGCCCGGGTTCACGAAGGTACTCCTCGCAAGGTGCGGGTCGGATCGAACCTCGAGTTTCTCAAGGTGGGGAGGGAACTCGAGATCGAAAATGTGCAGGCCGGCATCCGCCAGGGAGCGCACATCGACAGCGTGAGCGTGACCGTCAACCCTGCCACGCAAATCCCCGAACTCGTCGTCGCGTTGCGCTACGAGGGCGCTGACACGACTCCGGAACCGAGCGTCGTCGAGTCCCCCGGCGCGGTGACCGAGGATCCGGCGCGGGCCGAGCTCGAGGCATGCGTGGAGCACGAGGAAGAGGCGGAGGACGAGGAGGCGGGCGTCTGGATCCCTGATACCGGCTCGCTCCGCGAGCGCTTCGAGGGTGCGGTTCGCGGTGCATCGGACGCGGCCAAAGAGGCCCAGGGGATGTTCGGACGGATCGCCGGGGGCGCCGCGGAAGGTGCCGCTCGGCTGGCCAAAGGAGCGTCCCAGCAGATGTCTCAGCGAGCACTCGATCGAGCGGCGACCAAAGGGCGTCGTCGCACCGCTTCCGCGCCGGTCGGGGTCCGTTCCTCCGTTCAAGGGCTGAAGCGGAGTCCAGCGGTCGCGCGGACCACGACGCAGCGCAGAACCTCCGCACGCCCGGCGGCGCCGCAGAAGCAGAGTACACCGAAGGGCAAGCGTGTTTTCGCCCTCGGGGGACTGCTCGTCGTGGGTGTGGGCTCAGCCTTCGCGCTTCGCGCCTTCGAGGGCGATGAAGCGCCGCTGATGTCCAAAGAAGTGGCTGCTGTCGAGGCAGCACCTGCCCCCAACCCGGCGGTCTCCGCTCCCGCTGCGGAAGCCCCAGAGGCCGCGCCGTCTCCCACCGATGAGGTGCCGCGCACGGAGGACGGGATCGTTGCCAACGTACCGCTCTTCGGACCCAAGGCCATGGCCACCGCGGAACCGGCTCCCCTCGGCGCCGAAAACGACGTCGATGACGCGACGGCGGAGCGTCAGGCCGCAGCAGCCTCAGTCGACGACGAATCGTGGGAAGACGAGGAGCCGAAGCCGGCGGCGTCGGACTCGAAACCGTGGGGCCGGGGACGACTGCATCTGCCCACGATCCACCGCGTGCGCCTCGACGGGGCTGGTGAGAAGCTGGCAGGCGCGCTGCAGCCGACGGGCTTCACCGTCGTCGTGCCTGGTCGCAAGGCGATGGAGTCGGGGCGAGCGATCCAAAAGCGTGACAAGCGCATCGCGGAAGTGAAGGCGAGCAACACCGATCAGGGTGCGAGCATCACCTTCAAGTTTCGCGGCAAGGTGCCCCCCTATCGCGTGCGTTTGCGCAACGACTTCGTCGAATTCTTGATCAGCGCGCCCGAAGGGGACGCGGTCAAGCTCTGAGGCGCGACAGAAGCTCGGGCGGTTCTCAGGCGCGTAGGCGCACGTGACGCCAGACGTCGAGATGGAGGAGCGACAGCACCGTCACGATCTCCAGGCGTCCGATCCACATCGCTCCGATCAGCAGCGACTTGCTGACGGGGTCGAAGGCGGCGAAGTTTCCCATCGGTCCCGCCATGCCGAAGCCGGGTCCGATGTTGCCGAGGCAGGCGAGTGCAGCGGAAAAGCCGAGAACCAGGTCCGCACCCAGAAGGACCAAGGCGACACCGAGTAGGAAGTAGCTGGCGAGAAACAACACGACCAGCATGAAGACCGAGCGCATGATGTCGTCACCCACTGCGTGGTCTTTGTAGCGCAGGGCGATCACCGCGCGCGGGTGGAGCACCCGGGTGAGCTCCCGCGACACGTGCTTCAAGACCAGCACCCAGCGCACGACTTTCGGTCCACCACACGCCGACCCCGCGCAGCCTCCGATCACCATGACCAAGATCAGGATGGCTCGGGCTGCATCGCCCCACTCGTTGTAGTCGGTGGAAGCGAACCCGGTGCTCGAGATCAGGCTCGTGATCTGAAAGAAGCTCGATCGTAGGTGGTCGAGCGTGGGCACGCCCTCCGCTATCGCCACGGTCAGCATCATGGTGGTGACGCCGATGACCAAGCAGTAGAAGAGAAACTCACCGTCTCGGAAGAAGCCCCATGGCCGCTTTCCGGTGAATACGAGGTACTGGAGCGTGTAACTGGCGCCTGCCAGGAGCATGAACGGGCTCAGCACCCACTCGATCGCCGGGCTTCGAAAGCCCGCGATGGACTCCGGGTTGGGAGAAAAGCCCCCCGCCGACATGGTGGTGAGCGCGTGCACGATGGAGTCGTAGGCGTCCATCCCCACGCCGTGGAGGCCGGCTGCCAGCACGAGGGTGAGCAGCGAGTAGAGACCCCACAGCCTGCGCGCGCTCATCTGCGCCGACGGACTCACGGCTTCCGAAGGCGCGCGGCTGGCCTCGGCGAAGAAAAGCTGGCGACCGGCGATGCCGAGGCGGGGAAGCACGACGATGAACAGAGCGATGACGCCCAGACCGCCGAACCACTGAGTCATGGCTCGCCACAGGAAGAAAGCGCGAGCATGGCTCCCGAAGTCCGTCAGGATCGTGGCGCCGGTGGTCGTGAACCCGGACATGCTCTCGAACAGGCTGTCGATGAAGCTGAGTCCCGAGAACACGTAGGGCAGGGCGCCCAGGATGGCGATCGCCATCCAGGTTCCCGCCACCACCGCAAGCGCCTCCCCGCGTTGGATGATCCCCGTGGGTTCGGGGGTGCGCCGCGCCAGCGCTCCGAGCAAAAGCGTGCCCACGAGAGGACCCGCGAAGAAGAGGAACTCGTCGATGTTGTGATCCCAGAGCGCCAAGAGGGCCGGGGGCAGGAAGGCCGCCGCAAAGAGGCGCACCAGGCGACCGATGACACCGACTACGATCAGGATGCGCATCGCGTTTCAGTCGTATTCTCGGCGCGGAGGGTGGGGATGGGTGTAGTAGCGGCGGATCTCGTTTTCGTCGTCGCGCGCGCAAAACACGAACAGGTGGTCCCCACCCTGCAGAGTATCCCGGCCGCTTGGCACGATGGCTTTTCCATCCCGCAAGATGGCGCCGACGACCGAGTAAGCCGGGGGACTCAACTGGGACACCGGCATCGCTTCGGCTTGGTCGGGGACCGTGAGCTCCAGAACGCAGGCCGCGCCGTGTTCGAGCTCGGCGTGGATCACCGATTCCTTCTGATCGATCTGCCGCACGATGGTGCGGATCGCGGCCCCCTTGGCCGAACGCACCACGTCGACGCCCACCTTTTCGAACATGCGCTCGTTTGCCAGACGGTCGGCGCGGGTGATGATGCGAGGGTTGCCGAGTTGTTTGACGAGAAGCGACACGAGGAGGTTCTTCTCGTCGCTGTTCGTGACGGTGACGACGACCGCGCTTTCACCGACCTGCTCTTGCTCGAGGAACTCGACGTCGCCTCCATCACCGTGCAGGACGAGAGCCGGCATCTCCTGGGAGATGTTCTCGCAGCGGAGCCGATCGACCTCGATGATCTTCACCTGCCATTTGGCTTCCACGAGACGCGTAGCGATGCCGCGCCCGACCCGCCCGCCACCGACGATGGTCACCTCTTTCCGCTCGGGGCGGCGCCCCTCGGCGCGCACCAGGTGCCCGAGCCCCGCCTGAGCGGTGGGAAGCCCCATGGCGATCACCTTGTCACCGGCTTGGAGGCGGGTGTTCCCGCGAGGCACGATGAAGTCGTCGCCGCGCCGCACGTGCACCAGGAGCGTACCTGCCGGCAGCGCCAAGTCCTTGAGAGGGAGCTTGGTTGCGGGCGCGCCGGCTTCGACCGCGTAGCGGAGAAGGGACAGAAGCCCCCCGGCGAGCTCTTCCACCTCGAGAGCTCCCGGCACCATCACGATGCGGACCATCTCTTCGGTGAGCTGGTCCACGGGGCGGACGACTTCGTCGATTCCGAGTGAGTTGGCGAGCTCGCTCCCGTCGGTGGTCGCGGACAGGAACCCGCGTCGCAGAAGCACGCAGATGGTGCGCTTTGCTCCGAGACGCTTGGCAGCGATGCTCGCGACGATGTTCTGCTCGTCCGATCGGGAGCAGGCGATGAACACGTCGGCCAAGGAGACCCGTGCTTCTTCTAGCACCTGCGGCGACGTCAGATCACCCGAGATGACTTCTGCGTCGAGTTGGTCGAGCTGCCACCCACTGCCATCCGATGCCTGGATGCAGACGACTTGGTTGTTGCGCATCAAGGCTCGGACGACGCGGACGGCCATGACGCCGTCTCCTGCAACGATGACGTTCATCCTTCTCGCGGGTCCTCTAGCGATGATCGCTTGCGATGATCGTAGAAAGTAGAAAACAAGAGCGGCAGGTGCAGAAGATTGGCCTCCCGCAGACGGCGGAGTGCAATCAAGGCAAACACCGCTCTAGTGGGCCAAATGGACCGCAGCAAGGGGGCGGTGCGCCCAGACTGGAAGGGGACCCGAATGAGCCAAGATGGTAGCTGGGATCGACCCGATCAGGTCACGGCTTGGTTTCGCGACGCGGACGCGTGTTCGACACGACTGGATGTCCCTGCCTCGACTTGGGACTCGCCGCCGGAAAGCTTCGAGTTCCGTGGCTCGACCTGCTACCTCGGGTCATGCTTCATGAGTGAGATGTTGGGGTATTGCCCTCTGGTTGGGGATCGGACTGTTCGGTTGTCAGACGACTGCTCCCACGTCCGTCGCGCCGAAGCCAGTGACTCCGCCTCCGACGGTCGCGTCTCCGCTGTCGCGTACCCTGACCGAACGTCTTGGTCGTGAGCTGGATCGTGAAACCGCGCGCCCTCACCGCATGATCCGTGAGCCGCTCACGACGCCCACGGTCGACATCGAGGACATTCGGGTCGTGGGGGTCGAGTCGGGAGAAGTCCCCGAGTTCGAAGTCCTGCTCGCCGATGGCACGCAATTGAAGTCCTCCGATTGGATCGGCAAGAGCCCCTTCGTCGTCGCGTTCTTCGCCACCTGGTGCCAGGTCTGCGAGATGAAAATGCCGATGGTGCGCACGGCCCTCAGCAAGGTCGCCGAAGCGCGCCTCTTGTTGGTGAGCGTGGACGAACCCGACACGTGGCACCATGTCCCGGGCTTTCTCAAAGAACAGCGCCTCGGTGACGTGCCCGTGGTGAGTGCGCTCGAACATCCCCGCTTTGCCATCGGCTACAATCCGATGGGCGCGGTTCCACTGGTGGTCGTGGTCGGACGAGACGGTACTTTGGTGGACTATCAGGTCGGCCTCCGACCTGACGACGGGCCGCGCCTCGAGGCGGCCATCCGACAAGCCGCGGAGAAATGAACGTCTTGCATGCGGTGGAGCCCCTGCTCGCGCAGAAGACTCCACCCTCCCTGAGCAAGATTTCGCGTTTGCGCCTTACGGCGTCGTGACCCAGGCGGTCCACGACGCCCAGGTTTCACCGGGTCCGGTGAAGTGGAAGTAGTAGTTTCCGTCATTTGCCGGCGTCAGGTTGACCACCAGATTGCCCTGGCTGTCGTCGGACTTGTAAGGCACGAGGACTCCGTTGACGACGACGGAGCGCCCTTGGAACTCTGACGTCTGGTAGTGGAGCGTCTTACCAGCCACGTCGCTCCCGGAGATGACGTACCAGGCATCACCCGTGGTACCCAGCGTCGCGGTCGAGTCCCACGCGGTGTACGGAGTCGCCTGCGTACAGGCTTGATCAGAACATTCGAAGTTCGCGCCGGTGCTGCTCGAGCCGCCGGTGCCACTCGAGCCGCCGGTGCTACTGGACCCCCGGCAGGCCGGGTTGTCCTCGCCGAAGGCGCGCTCGATGGTGAGGAAGCAGGCGGTCTCTCCTCCGACCGTGTCGTACAGGAACGTCACTCGATCCCCGAGATCGGGGAAGACGGCCGCGACGTGAGTGTCTTGGCACCCCCACCGGTTGCCGTCCGGGGTGCCTGCCAGGCATTCGACTTGGTCGCCAATGATGTGACAGACCAAGAAGGTGTTCTCGTCCCCGTCGTTGAGGACCCCTGCCGGATTGATCCTCAACTCGAGGACATCGGAACCCGGCGGCTCATTGACGTCGATGGTCTCCGGAAAACAGGTCTCTCCGGCGTAGTCCGCTGGGTCGAACGGTTCTCCTAGCGACGTTAAGAAAAAAACGGCCCCCGCATTCCCCGCTACGAGAAGCGCGGCCAAGCTCACGAGCACCTTGGCTCTTTTGCTGACTCGGTAGTTCACGGTTCACTCCCCTTCCCAAGTTCTCTCATTGCACTGTGTTGTTGCTCTCTGATTGGACCCCGCACGCGCCACAAAGCCATCGCTCTCGGAGGGCGATGGCTCCTCAAGGGGACCAGGCGCCTCGTTGGGGGCGAATGGTTCCGTCGATGAAGGCGCGTTGCAGGCGTTGCGAGAAGTCCTCGCGTTCTGCCGCGGAAAGTTTGCTCACCAGGGTCCGTGCGCGGACGCCGCTCGCCCGGCTCCAACGACCTTGGTCTTGCGCTTCTGCCACCAAGCCGAGGAGTTGATCGAACTCCGTCCCGTCGGCATCGGGCGGCGCTTCGGATCCAACCGGACCCTCCGGCCTTTGCGTGAGGGCCTCGCGAACCTCACGGGCGCAGAGGCGAGCCAGGGCGAGTCGATCAGCGGTGGAGATATGAACTCGAGGCGTGTCGGAATCGCGATCATCGACTTCCGATGTTTCCGACGAAGCGCCACGAGTCAGGCTCGAACCGCCGCGTTCGGCAGCTCGAACCGATTGGACGTACTCCCACACTCCTGCTCCCAGGATGCCCCCGAGCAAGAAAGCGGGTATCGCGACACGCATGTTCCCCTCCATCCCCAAGTCCCGCGAAGAATCGCTCTTTGGTAGTCGTTTCGTCAACGTGTGATTGATAAATTTGTCGAAAATTCAGTTGGGCGCACCCTCGCCGGGATCAGTCAGTGTTTCGTGAGAGGCCAGTTTGTGGCCATTTCGTGCATGAAGAGGGATGCGAGGACGGCAGCGAGCTGAGCTGTTTCTCCGATGAGTCATTGTGAATTCACCGGGTGCGACCGCTGCGACTCCATCCCACATTGTGCTCCGCGGAGTGGTTGCGTTGGCGCAGGACGTGTGTGCATGTGAGCCGCTGCGCGCGCGCGTGTGAGTGCGTGATTCTGTGGGAGATGCGACGCCGCACACATTGCGCGCTCGGTCACCCGCTGCGGGTCAAAATGCGGTTCAATCAACGCTAGAGCGCCGATCAGTTTGCCTTCCGGACGCAGGCAAAAACCGCCCCCACGTCTTCTCGAGGGGGCGGTTTTCGCCCGCTCGGCTTCGGCGCGCTGCACGAATCGGCGCT
>JBNKGC010000074.1:0-25842 GCA_050289625.1 Polyangiaceae bacterium
AGGAAAAAGAGGCCGAGCGCGAACGCCTCCGCCTGGAGAAGGAGGCCGAGCGCGAGCGTATCCGCCTGGAGAAAGAGGCCGAGCGCGAGCGTATCCGCCTGGAGAAAGAGGCCGAGCGCGAAGAAGCGCGACGCCAGAAAGAGGAGGAGCGGCGCAAGAAGGAAGCCGAGCTCGAAGCCTACCGAAAAGCCCGGGAAGCCGAGCGTGAGCGCATCCGCTCCGAACGCGAGGCTGCGCGTCGCGCTCTGGAAGGCAAGGTCGCCCGCCAGACCCGACAGGCCCAGCGAATTGCCGGAACGGGCCGTGGCAGCACGACTCGCGTCTATCGCCCGGATTCGATCCCCAATCAGTCGGGGACGACTCGGCGAGCGGGCGACGGCTCTCCGGTCACCCCGCGCTCCGTGCCGACGCCCGCGGTCTCGTCGCGCCCCTCTGTCGTCCGTCC
Source organism: Polyangiaceae bacterium (assembly GCA_050289625.1). Taxonomy (GTDB): domain Bacteria; phylum Myxococcota_A; class Polyangia; order Polyangiales; family Polyangiaceae; genus NIC37A-2. Next base: position 446 of record JBNKGC010000074.1, read on the forward strand.
GTCGGCACCTCCAGCACCTCCCCGCCCTGCTCCACCCGAACGGATCGAGGACCGCTGGGCGCTGATTCAACAGCGCCTGAAGAAGATGCCCGAGCGCTTTCAGCGGGAATACTCGGAGAGCTTCGACATGTCGTGGATACATCACGACAGCGCCCTCGAGGGAGTGGTCTACACTTACCAAGAGCTCAAGACCGCGATCGACCCGAACATCATGGTCGTGCCCGACTCGAGCTTGCAGCCCGTCTGCGAAGAGATTCGCCGCCACAAGGCGGCCATCGACTGGGTTCGAGAGGCCGGTGAAAAGAAGCGTTCACCCGTGACGGTGGACGTCATCCGACGACTTTACGTGCTCCTCCACCCGGAGGAGGGCGACATCAAAGCCGTGAAGTACCGGAAAGAGATCCCTCAGCACCGGCTCTACTTCCACGAGTACGCACCCCCGGACAAGATCAGTCATCGAGTTCGCCAGGTCTTCGAGTGGCTCAACGGGCCAGAACCCAAGAAACTCAAGGACCCGATTCGAGTCGCCGCCCGAGTGCACTACGACCTGCTCCGCGTGTTCCCGTTTGCCCAAGACAGCGGCAAAGTTGCGCGCCTCCTGATGAACCTGCTTCTGATCCGGTCGGACTACCCGCCGGTCATCGTGCACTCGACAGAGCGGCAGCGTTACTACGACGCTCTGAAGGGGTCGCTGCCGGTCATCGTCAACATGGTGAACGACTCGATGCGCAACGCCCTCGCCAACATCGAGAAGATCCTCGATGAGGAAGAGCAACGCCCGGCGTCCTCGCGCCCCTGACGAATTTCAGCCGCGGGGTGCCGTCCGAACGGAGCCACCCCGCGTCGATTCGTCGGTCCCGTTCCAGAACGCCCGCGCGGTGCCTGAACCCAAAAAGGCGAGGCGCCCCGCGCCGCCGTTCAGAGGTTGGTGTCTGTCTCCGGCGAAACGCCCTCCAGGGCCGCAGTCCCGGCGGTTTCGAGCCGGCATAGCGGCCCTCAGTTTTCTCCCCCGAGCATGCCGTCCCATCCGGTCGCGAGCGCGAGCTTCGAGATGGCAATGTTGTAGTCGTAGGTCGCGGACATCTGGCTGAACCGCCGCAGCGCGTACTCCTTCGAGGGACTGACGATCTCCTCTTCGTCGAAGGTGCCGATATCGATACCCTGCTGCACCTTGATCAGCCATTGCTTGGCGTACTGGGTGGCCCGCGTCCACGCATCGAGCCGCCGCTGAGCGTCTTTGGCCTCTGCAAACGCCGTCTCGACCTCTACGCCGACGCCGCCCAAGGCGAACTGCTCTGTGGCGCGAACCTCCTCCAGTTGCGCCTCGGCCTGAGCGACGCGTGCCGACTGCGCCAGAAAGTCGATCTTCCAGCGCAGTCCCAAACCAAATCCGTAGCTGGCAAAGTTGGCGCTATCGCGGGAAAAAGGATTCCGCTGATCGGTGATTTCCTCGGCCCGCACCAGCTTGGCGGAGAGGAGAACTCCGATGTCCGGGTAATATTTGGCCTTTGCCAGCTCCACCTGCGCGCGGCGCGCCAGGACGCCGGCTCGTGCCATGTTCACCTCGGGTCGGAACAGGCGGGCCGCCTCCAGGTAGCGCGTGACAGGACCGAGCTCGTGCGGAATCCGCTCGAGAGGCTCGTCCGCAATGTCGATGCGCCCCTGGACGCCGGTGAGGAATCGGAGGGACGCAGTCGCCACAGCTTCCGCTTGGAGTGCCTCACTCTCCCGCGCTTCTAGCTCCGCCCGCTGCATCTTCAGCTTCAAGAGCTCGATGTCGTCCCCTCGCCCCTCCTCGACCTGCCGCTCCAGATCGCCCAAGTAGTCGTCGATCTTCTTTCCCGCGTCCCGCACGAGGATCAGCGAATCACGGGCCAGCTGAAGGCCGTAGAACGCCTGGCGAACGTTCAGCTGAACCTCGTTCTTTTCTTTTTTCACCTCGTGTCGGCCCAGCTCGATGTCAGCTTCCGCGGCCTTCCACAAGTTCGTGATCTTGCCGAACGTCCACAGCGGGACGAGACCTTCGATGCCGATCTGCCAGGCCAGCGCCATGTTCTCGGTGAGCGCGACGTCGGAGTTCGGGCTGTAGACTGTGGTTCCCCGAACCGTCGGGGCTATGCCAGCGGCCCCCGTGACCTTGAACTCGCTGAACGGAGCGGTCTGGGCTTCCCAGAGCCTGGCCCTCTTGTGGGCGAGACGAGCACGGGCTTCCCGCACTTTCGGGTAGTTTTCCGCGGCGAGCTGGAGGCACGCCCGCAAGGACAGAACCCGCGCTCTTCCGGTCCGTGCCTGGAGATGCCAAGGAACCTGGCTCGCAGGAGCCACGCTCTCGACCACTGGCACGTCGGGCGCGCCGGTGCCGCTCGAGCCTGTGTCACGGCCCGAGGCGACGGCACCTTCGGACGCCGCCGCCGCACTGCTCAGAGAAATTAGGCAGATGACATGAGCCAACCAGCCCCACCGCATCGGGGCGGCAGACTAGTTCTGCCCCCGACAAGTCACAATGGGCAGGAAGAGAAGTTCCCGCCGCGACTCCGAGGGGTCCGAGTCGCGGGATGGCTCGGGGGCGTGGCCCATCACGGCTTCGGGCGCGATACGCCGGCTCGCCTCGCCGCTCGTCTGAAGTTCGAGCGATCGAGGCCTGCTTGCCGAGCAGCTTCGGAGACATTGCCTCCAGTCCGTTCCAGCAGCGCTGCGAAGTACCCCCGATCGAAGTCGCTCATTGCGCGCTGTTTTGCAACCCTGTACGGAAGGTCTGCGAGAGCTGCTACCGGTGGCGATGCGCCGGCCCCCGACGGAACCACGGGGCGGGCCCCCCTTCCCATGGGAAGCTCCGCCGGAGTGATCGTGCTTCCCTTGCAGAACACGACGGCATGCTGGATGGCATTCTCGAGCTCCCGCACGTTGCCCTCCCAAGGCTGGCTTTGCAGCAGAGTCATGGCCTCTGCGCTGATGCGGCGCACGTCGCTCTTGGGACCCACAGCGTGCTTTTGGAGGAAGTGGTATGCGAGGAGCGGAATGTCTTCGGGCCGTTCACGCAGACTCGGCAGAGAAATCTGCACCACGCAGAGACGGTAGAAGAGGTCTTCGCGAAACAGCCCTCGATTGATCCGTTCTCGCAGGTCCACGTTCGTCGCCGCGACCACCCGAACGTCCACGGTGCGCGTCTCGTTGGAGCCCACCCGCTTGATCTCTCCCTCCTGGAGAGCACGGAGCACTTTGACCTGGGCGAGGGGCGGCAGATCACCGACTTCGTCGAGAAAGATGGTTCCCCCATCCGCCGCCTCGAACAGACCCGCCCGCGTGCTCGTCGCCCCCGTGAAGGCGCCCCGCACGTGCCCGAAGAGCTCGCTCTCCACGAGATTTTCCGGAATCGCCGAGCAGTTGACCGCAACGAAAGGCCGTTCGGTGCGCGGCGAATGCTGATGGATGGCCCGGGCCGTGAGTTCCTTGCCCGTCCCGCTCTCTCCCAAGATGAGCACGGTGGAGGACGTCGGAGCCACGCCGGTGGCCATGCGATACACCTCGCGCATGCTCGGGGAGTTCCCGATCAGCTCACCGAACTTCTCGATCTGCTGAAGGCGCCGTTCGAGGGCCGCTGTCCGATCCCGCAGACGTCGATGCTCGGCCGCCTTGCTAACGGTGAGCACGACTTCGTCGTTGGACCGGAACGGCTTCGTGAGAAAATGATACGCGCCCGTGTGCATGGCGCGCACCGCCGTTTCCACGTCGGCAAACGCGGTCATGATGATGACTTCGACGTCGAGCGACTCGCTGCGGAGTCGTTCCAGGAGCTCGAAGCCTCCGACGTCCGGCATCATCAGATCGATCAGAGCAACGTCGACCGCTTCCTTGGAGAGCAGGTCGAGCGCCATGCTCCCATCGTTCGCGGTCATCACCGCCATTCCGCGAGTCGTCAGCAGACGAGCAACCGTCCGCCGCATCTCGGGCTCGTCGTCCACCACAAGGACACGTGGCGGAATCGGTTCGACCCCTACGGATGTATCCCCGGAGTTGGTGCGTCTCGGCTCCACTTTCCCCCCTCGATTTTTCTCACCCGGACTCAGCCGCCCGGGTCGTTCGTTCTCGATCCCGTCCCGCCGGTTTCTCTTTCGTCACCGACGGGCGTGTACAGGTAACCCTGCTGCTGAAAAACACAGACCCGATTGCCGCCGTCAAGCTTTGCGCGGCGGAGCGCTTCATCTGCGGCCCTCAGCAGCGCATCCTTCGTTCGCACGTCTCGGCTCGGAAACAAAGCCACCCCGATGGAGACGGTCAGTTGCTCGGAAGAGACCAGGCGAGAGCGCGCCTCCTGCCAGATCCGCTCCGCTGCCGTGACTGAGCCCGCGAAGTGGGTGCTCGGCAAGATCACCAGGAACTCGTCCCCGCCAAATCGGGCAATGACGTCGACCTCGCGCAGGCACCCGCGCAGGGCGTCGGCGACGGCCCGGAGCGCCTGATCACCGGCCCCTCGGCCCGCCTTCGAATTGAGGGCCGCGAGATGGTCGATGTCGACGACTAGGCACGCAAGTGGCTCCTCGTAGCGCTCGGCCCGCTTGAACTCTTCGCCCAGGCGCGCGTTGAGGTAACGGAAGTTGTACAGGCCTGTGAGCTCATCGTGAACACTCATGCGCTCGAGCTTCGCCCGCGCGTGAGCCACGTGGTCGTGCAGCTTCTTGATGCGCAGCATGGCCTCGATGCGCGCCAGGAGCTCGCCTTCGTCGAAGGGTTTGCAGACGTAGTCGTCCGCGCCGATCTTCAGGCCCTCGACGCGACTGGCCGTGTCGGTTTTTACCGTGACGAGGACCACTGGGAGAAACCTATCGCCGGACCCAGCTTTGATGACTCGACAGGCTTCGACGCCCGTCATTTTCGGCATCACGTTGTCGAGCAAAACCAAGTCGACGTCGCCCCGGGCAGCCCGTTCCACCGCCGCCTGACCGTCGGCGACCGCTTCCACGCGGTAGCGGTGGGCCGACAGAACGCCAATCAGCATTTCTCGGGTCAGGCGGTCGTCGTCAGCAACGACGACCAACGAACCCGCAACCGCTTGCGACACGGCCCCGGCTGATGCGGGTGGTTCGCTGGGACGATCCTCGGAAGGCACTTTCCCGAGGGTACAGGAGCCAGCCGACCAGATGAAGCTCTGGATTTTGGGGGCTCCTCACCAAACGAGACCAGACGCCTCCCAGCCTCTCGAGGCAGCGCCCTGCCCAGAGGCGGTCGGGATGGCTCGAGCAGCTTCGCTATTTTGAACCGCCACGCTATTTTGAACCGCTCCACCGCTTCGAATCGCGTGGCGAGGCGCGACGGCTCCGGATTTGCCGTAGAGTTCGTCGAGGTTCACGATGAAACTCAAGCTAAAGCGCGCGTCGGGGCTATAGAAGATGGCCCGTCGCCGTCCGTCAGGACCGATCTGGGAGGCGGTGTTTTCGTATCCGGCAGCCACGCCGAGCACGTCGAACACCTTGACCGAGAGCTCCGTCTGAAACGCAGTGGAGACCCCGAAAGTCTGCGGGTCGTTCGTACTCGTCGGCTCGACGCAGCCCGTCACGACGACCCCGCACACGGGTTCGGCGTCGGAGATGGGATAGCTCCATGCAGGATACCAGACCGCAGTTGTGGTCCAATCCGCCCGTTCATGCAGCGAAACGGTGCCGGAAAGTCCAACGAGGACGTAATCGCGGGTGGCAGCGCCCCCACCGATCTGCGCAGCCGGCGTCGGCAGCCCGTCCAGTGTCGTCCACACGCGGTCCAGATCGCTGACTTCAGGCGTCTGGGTTCGATAGAAGTTGTGCGTATATCCGAGAATCCCCCGGAAAGTCAGGGTCCGGACCCACGGCTGGGACTTGCCCCCGAGTGGCACCGTCTGGCTGGGATAAACTCGGGCACCCAGGCCGAGGATCTTGCCGCGACGACGGCTCACCTTGGACGTGGGGAGGAAAATGTCGGGAAGCAGCAAGCTGAGCCCGGTGGCGTACTCCCCCCGTTCGTAGAGCGGCATCGAATGGGCAAACGCCACGCGTGGATCCAGACCGTAGACGTCGGACGTATCGACCTCGCCGCGCTCGGTCGTGGTGTCGCTGTTCGTCATCTCCCGCGTCAGAGCGAAGTCAGCACGGAGACTCAGCTCATACTCTTCGCGGTCGATGAAATAGTAGCGAGGGCGTAGGACCAAGCTCGTGTAATAGGTCGGATTTGCGCTCTGGTAGGCGCCGCCGACACCCAGGGTCTGGGTCGTCGCCGAATGCACCCACCAGATCTGACTTCCGCGAAAAGGCAGCTTGTCGGCTTCCTGATCCTCGGGGGCGAACTCCGCTGGGGAGTCGTCGGGCCCCGGGTCCTCGAGCTCGCCGCGGGCAGCTTCCCCGCCTCCCTCCCCCTCTCCACGCGCCCCAAGCTCCTGGGCGCCCGCGACCGTCGCGCTCAAACAGAGCGTCACAAGAAGGCGCGACGCGAAACGAACCGGAACCGGAAGGAGGTGACGGGACATCGAGGGAGACCTGGGTCGCAGGCTAGCGCGAGTTTTCGCGCGAGTGGATGGCTTTTCCGCGTCGGGCGACCTCGACTGTCTGATCCCTTCCGCTTGGACGACAAGCATTCGGCGAAGAGCGAATCCCGGTGACCTCCCCTAGAGCGGTTCGCGAACCGACCCGGGTGCAGTGGCGGGGGACATGCCGGCACGTGCCGGCTCCCCTCTTCAAGTTCGGGGGCGATTTTCTCCCGCACTCTGGAGGCCACGGGTGTGGCGCTCTAGGATGAGCTCGCCATGCCGGCCCACCCCTCTTCGCCTCCGGGCGCTCCCTCCTCCGTCCCGATGCCGTTGGCGACCGCCGAGCTCCACGCGTTGCTTGGCGCGGGTACCAGCTTTCGCGGAAAAATGTCGTTTTCCGGTCGAGTTCGCATTGATGGCGCCTTCGAGGGGGAAATCCTCGGCGGCGAGGTCCTGGTCATCGGCGACGGGGCGGAAGTGCGCGGAATCGTCCGTGCCGAGTCGGTGATCGTCCGGGGGGGCAAGGTGGATGCTGACATCGTCGCCCCCCGCTCGATCGAGCTCTACGTACCCGCCCAGGTGTCGGGGAAATTGCACAGCCCGGAGATTTACCTCGACAAGGGGGTACAGTTTTCCGGGCAATGTGACATGCGCCCGGTCGACGACGAGGGGGACGGCGCCGAAACCTGACGCCACTTCCCGAGACGCGATCTCAGATAGGGTGGCGCCCCCGAAGAACTCGCTCGCCGATCCCGTCCACCAATCTCGAACGGGTCACCATGGTTGAGTCAGCCGGGAAATCGGTCGGGTCGCTGCCGATCCCGAGCGAACCCCGCGGCAGGATTCCGCACCGGCCGAACGATGTCTCCGGGACACGTATCTGAGACATCGCCGGTCACTCGCGAGACCATTTTGAGGAGACCCACCCTGGTTCAGAGGTAACTGGTTCAGAGGCAAGCAGTGGCTTCGTTGCGTGAAACATCAACGCAATGAAGAGGCACTACCCTCCATCCCGGACCGCACCAATGCGGCACTGAACCGATGGTGGCCGCACCGCTTGCGAAGCGGAGCAATCCGTGCCCAAATTGCGAGCCTGCTCTGGCGGGGCGAGCTCTCCTTGTACGAGGCTGGAACGCGCGCCCCCAAGAACACCTTCCTCCAAAGCGCTCCTTCGACCGGAAGCGAACCGAGGTTCCCAACGGGTCATGCACTCGTCAGGACCGAGGAGCCTCCCCCAGACCGAGCGCGCCGGCGAACCGCCCGGCCCTCCCTGGGGGGGTGGTGCTGAACCGCGGTGTCCTCCCCCATCAGGATGAATTCCGATGAGCCTACCTGCCAAATCCGGACTGTACGACCCTCAATTCGAGCACGATGCCTGCGGCATCGGCTTCGTCGCGAACATCAAGGGGACGGCCTCACACGACATCGTGCGGAAGGGTGTAGACATCCTCCTCAACCTGGTTCATCGCGGAGCATCCGGATGCGACCCCATGACCGGTGACGGAGCCGGCATCCTCGTCCAGGTTCCCGACGCTTTCTACCGCCGGGAATGCTCCGCCCTGGGGATCGATCTGCCTGCGAAGGGCGAGTACGGCGTGGGCCTCGTCTTCCTGCCCAGAGACCGTGCCGAGCGCGATCGCTGCAAGCAAATCCTGGAAGACAAGATTTTCGGGACGGGCCAGCGCTTGCTGGGATGGCGAGAGGTCCCGGTCGACGAGGGTGCCCCCGGACCGCTCGCCCGCGAGTCAGCCCCGCATGTCGCCCAGGTGTTTGTCGGTTCGACCTGTTCGGACAACCCGACGTTCGAGCGAAAGCTGTTCGTGATGCGGAAATGGGCCGAGCGCACTGTGCGCGAAAGCCACCTGCAGGAAAAAGGGCTTTTCTACATCCCGAGCCTTTCGTCGAACACGATCATCTACAAGGGCCTCCTGCTGCCGAAGCAGCTCACGAAGTTCTATCGGGATCTCGAAGATCCGGAGTTCGTGAGCGCTCTGGCCATGGTTCACCAACGCTTCTCAACCAACACGTTCCCCACCTGGGAACTGGCGCAGCCATTTCGCGTTCTCTGCCACAATGGCGAAATCAACACCGTGCGCGGCAACCAGGCCTGGATGTACGGGCGCGAGCAGCTCTTCACGGGCGAGGTCTTCGGCGATGATCTGAAGAAAATCCTCCCCACGGTCGGGCCCGGGCTCAGCGACTCGGCGGTGCTCGACTGCGTGGCGGAGCTTCTCGTCCAGGCCGGCCGCTCCCTGCCCCACGTCATGATGATGTTGGTGCCGGAGGCCTGGCAGAACGACGACAACATGCCGCAGCACAAGCGGGACTTTTACGAGTACCACGCTTGCCTCATGGAGCCGTGGGACGGCCCCGCTGCGCTCGCCTTCACGAACGGACGCCAGATCGGCGGGCTCCTCGATCGCAACGGGCTGCGCCCGGCACGCTACACGATCACCAAGGACGGCATCGTCGTTCTGAGCTCTGAAGCGGGTGTTTTGCCCATCGAGCCCGAGAACGTCGAGCGCCACGGGCGCCTCGAACCGGGAAAGATGTTCCTGGTCGACCTCGAAGAAGGACGCATCATCGAGGACGACGAGATCAAGGAGAAGCTCTGCAAGATCAAGCCCTACGGAAAGTGGCTTCGCGAGAACAAGATCTCCCTCGACTCGGTGGAGACACCCGTGGCTCCCTCACAGCGGGATATGGCCCCGCTCCTCACGCGGCAGCGGATTTTCGGTTACACGCAGGAAACCCTGCGAATGCAGCTCTGGCCCATGGGGCGCGATGGGCAGGACCCAGTTGGATCCATGGGAACGGACACGCCCCTGGCCGTGCTGAGCGACAAGCCGCAGCTCCTGTACAACTACTTCAAGCAGCACTTCGCCCAGGTCACCAACCCCGCGATCGATCCGATCCGTGAGGAGTTGGTGATGAGCCTCAAGACGTACGTCGGCGGTGAAGGCAACGTGCTCTTCGAGCTGCCTGACCAGTCGCAGCAGCTCGAGCTCGAGCATCCGGTGCTCTCGAACGACCAGCTCACAAAGCTCAGGCACGGCCATTTCGAGCAGCAGCGCATGCCGCCGACCTTGCCTATGCTCTACCGAGTCAAGGACGGCACTCACGGGCTCAAGGCAGCTTTGGACGAGCTCTGCCGCCAAGCATCGCACGCAGTGCTCAACGGGCACAGCATGCTGATTCTGAGCGATCGCGGCGTCAGCGAAGAGCTGGCACCCGTACCGGCTCTTTTGGCGACGGGCGCCGTTCACCACCACCTCATGCGCAACGGAACGCGCATGAAGGTCGGCATCATCGTCGAGACCGGCGAAGCGCGCGACGTGCAACACCTGGCACTCCTCACCGGCTACGGAGCCGGCGCGATCAACCCGTACGTCGCGTTCGAGACGCTGGACGACATGGTGCTCTCGGGCAACTACGAAGGCCTGCACGACGCCGAGGTCGCCAAGACGAAGTACATCAAGTCGCTCAACAAGGGCTTGCTCAAGGTGATGAGCAAGATGGGCATCAGTACCCTCCAGAGCTACCACGGCGCCCAAATCTTCGAAGCCATCGGTCTGAGCCCGGAGGTGATCGAGCGGTACTTCACCGGCACCGCGTCACGCATCAAGGGCATCGACCTCGACGTCATCACCGAGGAGTCTCGCCTGCGCCACGCAGCCGCGTACCCCACGACGAAGGCCGCGCCCACGGGCCTCGACGTGGGCGGTGATTTCCACTTCCGATCGCAGGGCGAGCGCCATCTGTGGAGCCCGAGCATCATCGCCAACATGCAGCGCGCCGTCCGACAGGAGGACGCGGGCAGCTACAAGGCGTACGCGAAGTTGATCAACGAGCAGCCCGGCGGGCCCATCACGCTGCGAAGCCTGTTCACGCTGAACGCTGCCGAGTCGCCCATCAGCATCGACGAGGTCGAACCTGCTCCCGAGATCGTGAAGCGTTTCGCCACCGGCGCGATGAGCTATGGATCGATCAGCGCCGAAGCCCACGAGAACCTCGCCATCGCGATGAACCGCATCGGTGGCAAGAGCAACACCGGCGAAGGCGGCGAGGACCCGAGGCGCTTCGTTCCCGATGCGAACGGTGATCTCCGGCGAAGCGCCATCAAGCAGGTGGCGTCGGGTCGCTTCGGCGTTACCACCCACTACCTGGTCAACGCCGACGAGATTCAGATCAAGGTCGCGCAGGGAGCCAAGCCCGGTGAGGGCGGCCAGCTTCCCGGGCACAAGGTCAACGAGATCATCGCCAAGACCCGGCACTCGACGCCGGGTGTGACCCTGATCTCGCCTCCACCTCACCATGACATCTACTCGATCGAGGATCTGGCGCAGCTGATCTTCGACCTGAAGATGGCCAACCCACGCGCTCGCATCTCGGTGAAGCTCGTGGCCGAGGCGGGCGTTGGCACCGTGGCCGCCGGTGTGGCCAAGGCCCATGCCGACGTGATCCTGATCGCGGGACACGACGGCGGCACGGGCGCGTCACCCATGACCTCGATCAAGCACGCGGGCATTCCGTGGGAGATTGGTCTGGCGGAGACCCATCAGGTCCTCGTCAAGAACGACCTCCGCAGTCGGGTCTTCCTGCAGACCGACGGTCAGATGCGAACGGGCCGCGACGTGGTCATCGCCACGTTGTTGGGCGCCGAGGAGTACGGTTTCGCTACCGCTCCCCTGGTCGCGTCCGGGTGCATCATGATGCGAAAATGCCATCTCAACACCTGTCCTGTGGGCATCGCCACGCAGGATCCAGTTCTTCGGAAGAAGTTCGCCGGGAAGCCCGAGCACGTCATCCGCTTCATGTTCTACGTGGCTGAAGAAGTGCGTGAGCTCATGGCACAGCTCGGCTTCCGCACCATCAACGAGATGGTCGGTCGGGTCGACAAGCTCGGCATCAAGGACAACCTTCACTGGAAGGCCCGCCGGCTCGACTTCTCCGACCTGCTACACCCAGCCGAAATTCGCGAGGGCGTCGGCCACTTCAAGTCGCAAGAGCAGGAGCACGGCCTCGAGAAGTCGATCGACAACGACCTCATCAAGCAGTGCGCTCCCGCTCTCGAGCGTCGGGAAGCAGTCGAGCTCGATCTGACGGTGCGAAACCTCAACCGCACCGTGGGTGGGATGCTCGCCGGCGAAGTGGCCAGGCGCTACGGTGAGGCGGGACTTCCGGAAGGTACCATCCAGCTGAACTTCAGCGGAACCGCGGGTCAGAGCTTTGGTGCTTTCGCCACCCCCGGCATGCACATTCACCTCGAAGGCGACGCCAACGACTACATCGGCAAGGGCATGGCCGGAGGTGTCATCTCCGTCCGACCGCCGAGGACGTCCTCCATCGAGGCGGACAAGAACATCATCGTCGGCAACACCTCACTGTACGGTGCCACGGGCGGGCGGGCGTTCATCAGCGGCAAGGCCGGCGAACGCTTCTGCGTCCGAAACAGTGGCGCGACGGCCGTCGTCGAAGGCGTGGGTGACCACGGCTGTGAATACATGACTGGCGGACGACTCATCTGCATCGGCGAGACGGGCCGCAACTTCGCAGCAGGGATGAGCGGCGGCTATGCCTACGTGCTGGACGAGAACGACACCTTCGAACAGCGCTGCAACATGGGCATGGTCGAGCTCGAAGCCCTCAGCACCGAGGATGCCGCCTACGTGGCGGAGCTCCTGGAGCAGCATGTCGACTTCACCGGCAGCGAGAAAGCAAAGCAACTCCTCGCGAATTGGGAGCGCACCCTGGGCGCCTTCAAGAAAGTGATCCCGGTCGAGTACCGCCGCGTGCTCGAGCAGATGAAGGAGAGGAACCCCGACGCGCAGGCCACGCGCGACAGCCTGCGAGTCATTCAGCCGAGTGACCCGCTGAGCGGCGAGGCGCCGAACTGACGGGCGCCCAGCGTGAAATCCACTGAATTTCGAGAGCACTGACGCGGGACCCGAAGAGTACGAACATGGGTAAGGTTACAGGTTTTCTGGAGTACGGCCGTGGCGCGCCGGAGAAGCGCCCCGTCACCGAGCGAGTGAAGGACTACAGGGAGTTCGAGCTTCCGGTCATCCAAGATGAACTCGAGCGACAAGGTGCGCGCTGCATGGACTGCGGCGTGCCGTTCTGCAACACGGGTTGTCCCCTGGGGAACCTCATCCCCGACTGGAACGACTTCACGTTCCGCAACCAGCCGAAGAACGCCATCGAGGCCCTCCACGCGACGAACAATTTTCCGGAGGTGACCGGGCGCGTGTGCCCCGCTCCGTGCGAGGCAGCGTGCGTGCTGGGCATCAACGACGACCCGGTTGCGATCAAGCTGATCGAGCGAGCGACCGCCGACGGGGCCTTCGACGCGGGCTGGGTCGAGCCCCAGATCCCGGAAATGAAGACGGGCAAGAAGGTCGCCGTGATCGGCTCGGGGCCCGCCGGCTTGGCCGCAGCCCAGCAGCTGGCGCGCGCTGGACACGACGTCACCGTGTTCGAGAGGGACGACCGGCTCGGAGGGCTGCTCACCTACGGCATCCCCGACTTCAAGATGGAGAAACACCTGGTGAGCCGACGCGTCCGACAGATGGAAGCGGAGGGGGTCACGTTCAAGGCCGGAGTCGACATCGGGCGCGACATCACCGGTGAGCAGCTCGAGGCGGAGTTCGACGCCATCTGCCTCGCCATCGGCTCACGCGTCCCCCGCGACCTTCCGGTCGACGGGCGAGAGCTCGATGGCGTGCATTTCGCCATGGACTTTCTCGTGCAGCAAAACCGTCGCGTCGCAGGCGACACGGTGCCTGACGACGAGGCCATCCTCGCCACTGGGAAGAAGGTCATCGTGATCGGCGGTGGTGACACCGGCAGTGACTGCATCGGCACCTCGCACCGCCAAGGTGCGGTGAGCGTGACGAGCTTCGAGATCATGCCGCGCCCCCCCGACGAACGCGCCGAATCGACGCCGTGGCCGCTCTGGCCCCTGATAATGCGCAGCTCCAGCTCCCACGAAGAGGGCGGCGAGCGAAAGTTCAGCGTGTCGACCGAAAGGGTGAACGGCAAAGACGGGAAGGTGACGAGCCTCTCGTGCGTGCAGGTCGAGTTCAAGAATGGTCGCTTTGAACGCGTTCCCGGAAGCGAGTTCGAGCTCGATGCCGATCTCGTCCTGCTTGCGATGGGCTTCGTTCATCCCGAAAAACCAGGCATCGTCGAGCAACTCGGGCTCGAGCTCGATCAGCGCGGCAACGTGAAGGTCGATCCGCAGAGCTTCCGAACGAGCCATCCCAAGGTATTCGCCGCCGGAGACTGCCAGCGGGGCCAGAGCCTAGTCGTTTGGGGCATCGCGGACGGTCGCAAGGCGGCGCGGGGCATCGATGCGTATCTGTCGGGCGGGAGCGAGCTTCCGGCAGGCAACACGGCTGATCCGCGCTTCCTCGGCTGACCCCTCAGGCCCCGAACCTCGGCCCCGACCGCACCCACCGGTCGTCGCCTCACCGGGGCCTCTGCCTTTTCTGGGGCACGTATCGCCTGGGAAACCCGCGGAGCGGATGCATTTGTTAAGGCCTAGACCCCGTGCGATACTGAATTGAGTGGCCGAAACGGATCGAAGCGACGCCCCCCCGCCCGAAACCAAGGACGATGCGCCGGCTTCCGCGGAACGACGAACTCCCCCGGGAGATCTGCTTCGCTCGCCATTTCGGCCGAGCGAACCCTCCCTCAGCGTGACACAGGAGGATGCGGACGAGGAGACCCTCCGGGCCCTCACGGAAGAGCTTCGGTCGGTGCCCCGTGGTCGACTCGAGACGAAACGGTACGGTAATCGACTCTCCAACGCCCCCGGTGCACTGTCCCCACACGCTGCGGGGCACCTCGCCAAAGGCCGTCGTTCGACCGGAGCACCCGAGGTCGAGATTGGGCAAACCGAGATGGGGAGGGCAACCTGGGCTGCCATCGAGGAAGAGCTGGCGCGTGACCCAGCGCACCCGGAGGTCACAATCGCCGAGGCTCCCGCCGGCCCAGCAACGCTGGCCGCGATCGAGGACGAGCTCAGCGGTCGATCTACCCTTCGAGACCCATCGACGGCGAGCGCGACCGCAGCCCTCGAGCTCTTCGAGATGCTGACTTTCGTCATTCGGGGTGACGCGAGCGAACTAACGACGGAATCCATCCGTCGCCAGTTCGTCGAGGAGCGTCTTCTCCATCGTCTTCCCGTCGCCTCCATGAGCGAGGTCGCTCGGATCGACATCACACCTTGGACGAGCCGAGACACGTCGATAGTCCGCGTGTGGTGCATGGTCCTACCTCGCGTAGAGTGAGTGATCCGAGAGACCACATCTCGTCACGAACACCTTGACGTCGGCCCACGTCCTCGCAAGCGATGCTCGCGCTCGGGGCCGCGTTGGCGTGACTTTTTCACCATGATAAACGCGAAGAGACACTCAGAAGCCGCTCCCGGCTTCGGTCATCCCCGATGAACGTAGTCTGTCCGACCTGCTCCACCAAATACTCCGTTCCCGACGCGAAGGTCGCGGGCAAACGCGCACGAATGAAGTGCAAGCGTTGCGGAGCGGCCATCGCGATCGACGGAACCGGTCTGACCGCGTCACCCCGCGGGGCAGCGCCGACAGCTCATGCTTCCTCGCCTGAGGCGCCGCCGCAGGTGAGATCAGGCGCCCAGAGGTTGCTGCAGTCGCTCGCAGGTGAGGCGACCGCCCGCGCGGTTCACCCCGCCTCCGTATGGACCCTGGTGCAACCTTCTGGCAAGAAGGACACACTCACCACCGACCAGTTGATTGCACTTTATCGGGACCGGAGGGTCGAACCGGGTGCGCTCGTCTGGAAGGAGGGCATGGCAAATTGGGTTCCTCCTTACGACGTGCCGGAGATCACCGCAGAGCTGACCCGATGCGGGGTCGCCCTTCCGGGGGCTGCCTGGGAAACGTCGACAGACGATGACCGTCGCCTGAACGAGGACACCTCCTTCAGCGACGAAACGGTGGCGCTCGGACAGGCCGAGAGCGACGCCCTGAAGCGCGACTCGCTCAGCCGCTCTGATGCGGCGTCGGAACCGCCCTCCGCACCCGACCCGAGCGGCGGCCCAGGATTTTTCGACGACGAAGAAGTCACTCGGGCGATGGATTCATTGGACCTCGCCCTCGGCGGAGCTCCAGAGACGGCCACCGGGAGGGTGACTCCACCCGCGCCTGGGGTGCGGCCGTCTCCTCGCCCCCCCCTGCCTGCCTCGACGCAGCCGGGACCCGTCGCTCACCTCCATGCGCCAAGTCACCCCACCGCACCGCACCCGAGCACGACGCCGAGGATGCCGCCCTCCTCGCCTGCCTCGTTCGACGATGAGGACGAGGCCACGCGCGTGATCGACTCGTCGGCGCACGCCACGTCCTTCGACGATGAAGACGTGGCCACGCACATGATCGATTCGCCGCACCCAGGACCTGCGATCGCCGCTCACCGAGCGCCCGCGAGGCAGGTGGTGGTCGACACCTGGGGCCCTCGTCATGCCGGTGACCTCCCGTCGCCGGCCCCACAGCGTGCGCCCACCGGGGAGCCCCGTGGCTCCGGAGGCGTCTCCGAAGCGACGGGAAGTCCGGCAGCCGTCGCGTTCCGGCGCGAGGCCCCAGAGCGCCTCGACGAATCGTTCTTGGGCTCGACCGAAGCCCCACCCGAGGAGGCTCCGGCCTCGCTCGGGTCGGGGTCCATCTTGTCGAGCGCGCCGCCCCCGAGTGCCGCGGCGCTGGCGAATGCAGTGGCTCTCGCACCCGAAGCTACGGTCCTGACTCAACGCCCCGCCGGAGTGCGGAAGAAGCACCGTGGGCTCGGCTTCTTCGTGTTCGTCCTCTTGCTCGCCGCAGCCGGCGCCGCGCTCTACCTCCTCCGACCGGACTGGGTGGAGATGGGAAGGCACTACATTCTCAGCCGGGTGGCGACTTCGACCGTCGCACCCGCCCAAGCGGCGCCGGGTCCCGAGTTCGATCGGCAGGCGGCAGGCGTCGCCCTGGCCGAAGCGGCGAGCCTCGCCTCGCGGTGCAAAGAGGCGCAGGGCCCCACCGGACCGGGACGTGTGCACGTGAGGTACGAGCCAGCCGGCTCGGCCGTCTCAGCTGAACTCTCCGAGCCCTTCGCAGGAACTCGAGTGGGCAGGTGCCTGTCTGATCTCTTCGCGAGCACCAAGGTGCCCTCGTTCGGAGGGCAGCAGGTGATCGTCACCAAGAACTTCACGGTCGATTGAAGCGCTGCCCCGTCCTTCTTCGCGGGGAAGATTGGACGATTCCGAGCTTCTCGGACCGCGTCACTTGTGGATGTGAACGAGAGTCCCCTCGCCCATGGCGTCGCCGCTGTACGCCGCGTGCCAGTGGTCGGGAACCTGAGGACTGGCCCACTCGAAGACGTAGCGCGCGTCGACTGGTGAAAGGTTCACGCAGCCGTGGGAGCGAGCGTGTCCGAAATCGTCGTGCCAGTACGCGGCGTGGATGGCGTACCCACCCTTGAAGTACATCACCCAAGGGACGTCCCGCAGCTCGAACTCGCTGTCGGCAACGTCCGAGTCCATCGTCGTGGTGACGTGCTTCTGATAGATGCGAAACGTTCCCTGGGGGGTGCTCAAAGTCTTGCCCGGTTCACCGATACCGTCCCGTCCCGTAGACGTAAGGGTTGCATAAACCGGCTTGTCGCCTTCCCAGAGCACCAAGGTCTGGCTGAAAATCGAGATGTCGACCCAGTTGACGCCTCGATGGGCAAACCAGGGAAGCTCGCTGGGCTTGGCCGCGACCTTCAGGTCCTGACTGCGGAGCCACTTGCCATCGCGGGTTTCCACCATGCGCACTCCGCGGGGGCGCATGACGCGACCGCTGAGCGGGACCATCTGGCGGCGCTTCAGCTTCTCGCCGCGCGCGAGTTTGCCCCCGTTGATGCTCCAGTAGCGGGTTCCTTCGTCGTAGGCGAAGGCCACCGGCAACCCCACGTCTCCGATTTCGTAACCGTGGAACGGTGACCCGGAGTCGGCCTTCAGCTTGTCGGCGGGTATCAGCCGACCGTCGGTGCTGACGGCGAAACGGCGCTTTTGGGCCTTTTCGTCGGTTACGAACGTGTCGATGAGAGCGACACCCGCGTGACGCTTGATTCGACCGGCAATGACCGCGTAGGGCGGGGCTTTGAAGGTCGAGAGATTCGGAATGCGACGTTCACCTTCGAGCCACCAGGGCAGCTCGTCGTCGCCGTCACCCCCGAAGCGCTCGTTGAAGTCCATCGGCTTGGCGTGATCGGGAATACCGCCGATCGCCGCGCCGCTCTCCGACAATGGGACGTCGTTCGAGCCCACTTCGAGGGCGTCCCATTTGTGCGACAGCTTCGCGTAGTTTCGTATATGGCGCTCGAGGCGCATCTCGTACTTGAACTGCTCGTCCTTGTTCGGAACACGAAGATAGTTCGGGGCGATCGAGCGGAGAAACGCGTACTTGTAAGGCAGCGGCTTCGATCGATCGGGTTCGCGGTCGATCGCGCGCACGACGGGGTGGTCCAACTTCAGCGTGGCGTCCTCGTTCGCGCAAACGAAACCTACCGGGCGAACGGCGTACCACCCGCCAGGACACGCCTCGCGCCCAACGGGTTCTTCGGAGCGAGCGACCTTGGCTCCGACGCGAAGATAGCCGATCGGCTCCGACGACTTCCGGGGCTGCTCGTATATCGGGGTGACGAGCGACGTGGAAGCGAGCCTTGGGCCGTCTTCTGGCGGAACTGGAACGTGGGTCCATGCCGCGCGCGCCTTTTCGAGAGCTTCGTCAGCCGCGCCTTGATGCAGAAGAGCAGGCGCCGAGTCGGGAGAAGTCCCAGTCGTCCCCTTGCTGCATGAGCTCGAAAGCAACGCCCCGGCGCTCGTGGCGAGCACCATGATCCCAGCGACTCCTCCTTGAAACATTGCCCGCATCACCTCTACGCCAATGCCAAAACTCTCAGCATCGGACAAAAAAACGGCATGGACGGTAAATGCGCGACAGCTTGCACGGGGTCTTGCAACCCGTGGCCAGCCGCGCAAAAAACCGAGCCGCGCCCGTCTCCCGACGCGCGAGCACCGACGAGATGCCATCTGGCTCGACGTCGACATGCCCTACCTCCGGCGCGACCACCTCCGGGGGTTCCCCAGGGAACTCCCATGGGTTGCGCCGCCGAACCAGGTCCTCGGGGACCGGCTCGAAGGACCACCCGAAAAAAACGAGACTCCTCATGCCGAACGACACGCTGAGCATCACGGACAACCGCACCGGAAAGACCTACGAGGTGCCGATCACCGACGGCACGATCCGCTCCATGGATCTACGTCAGATCAAGACGGGCGACGACGACTTCGGATTGATGGGCTACGACCCAGCCTTCATGAACACTGCGTCGTGCCGCTCCGCCGTGACGTACATCGATGGAGACAAGGGCATCCTTCGGTATCGCGGCTATCCCGTCGACCAGCTCGCCGAAAATGCCTCTTTCTTGGAGGTCGCTTACCTCCTCATCAACGGTGAGCTTCCGAACAAGACCGAGCTCGAAGACTGGGTCCGCGACATCACGCACCACACGTTCGTACACGAGAACATCCGCACGTTCGTCAACGGATTCCGCTACGACGCGCACCCGATGGGCATGCTCGTGGCGACGGTCGGCGCGCTCAGCACCTTTTATCCCGAAGCCAAGCACGTCCAAGACGCCGAGGTGCGCCGCGCGCAGATCATCCGGCTGATCGCGAAGATGCCCACCCTTGCAGCGTGGAGCTATCGCCACAGCGTCGGCATGCCGTTCGTCTACCCGGACAACGAGCTCAGCTACAGCGAAAACTTCCTGCACATGCTGAAGCGCGTCGCCGAGCCCCGCTACGTCGCTCATCCGGACATCGTCAAGGCTCTGGACGTTCTGTTCATTCTTCACGCGGATCACGAGCAGAACTGTTCAACGAACGTGATGCGCAGCATCGGCAGCTCCCAAGCCGACCCGTACTCTGCCGTCGCCGGTGCCGCTGCGGCCCTGTACGGCCCTCTCCACGGAGGAGCGAACGAAGCCGTGCTTCGCATGCTTCGGGAGATCGGCTCGCGCGACCGCGTCGCCGAGTTCGTCAAGAACGTGAAGTCCGGAAGCGGCGTTCGCCTCATGGGCTTCGGTCACCGCGTCTACAAGAACTACGATCCGCGAGCAAAGGTCATCAAGAAGCTCGCAGACAAGGTGTTCGAGGTCATCGGCAAGCGGAATCCGCTGCTCGAGGTGGCACTCGAGCTCGAGAAGATCGCTCTCGAAGACGAGTACTTCGTCAAGCGTAAGCTCTACCCCAACGTCGACTTCTACTCGGGCCTCATCTACGAGGCGCTCGACATCCCGGTCGACATGTACACGGTCATGTTCGCGATTCCGCGCACCGTGGGTTGGCTCGCTCAGTGGGAGGAAATGCTCCTCGACAAGGAGCAAAAGATCGCTCGGCCGCGCCAGATCTACACCGGCTACGACGAACGCGACTACAAGCCGATGTCCGAGCGCTGAAGCAACGGAGCCACTCGCCTCCGCTCCGAAGGCCGCCTCTCTCGAGGCGGCCTTCTCTCATTTCTCGTTCGGAGACGACCATTGGTCCTCGTGGGTGCCGCCGCCGTTTCGTGTCGGAGAAGGAGGCTCCCTCACCATGTCCCGCGCTTCGAATCGTCCCCCCCCGCCCATTCCGCCCCACACCGGTCGCGAGCACGCGTCGGAGCACGATCCTGCCGCACCCGAGGCGATGCTCGAGTACCTGCGAACCTACGGTCGCGACCCGTACTACGGGCTCGGAGGGCAGGTTCCGCGGGGAGTCGCGGGTGCGAGCTACCCAGGGGAGTCGCGCCCAGCACCCACAGCACCGTCGCCCGAGGCGCCACCGCCCTCCGAGCCGACCCCGCGGCCCTTCGCAGCTCGTCCCCCACCACTGCCCGTGCCAGACGCTCCGATCAACCAAGCTTCCGTGCGCAGCTCGTCGCCCTCCTTTCCCTCGTCACCTCGCCGGACGCCGCCGCCCCTACCGCCGCGCTTCCCCCCTCCTCCTCCACCCATCGCCCCACCACGCAAGCGTGAGCCATCGATTGCGCCGACGGCGACCTTCTCGGAGGCCCGGAACTCGAGCAATCGCATCCCGCCGCCGCCTCCGGCGATCGGTCCCATTGCCGCCGATGGACTGAGCGGAAGCTATTCGGGCGGGGGCCTCGACGACCTCACGCTTCAAGCCACGCTCCTCACCTCCGACGTTCCCAGCGCCGAGCGCGAGAACAGTCTGGCGCCCACAAACGCGCCTCCAGGCGCTCCAGTGGGTCACCCGAAGCACTCGGGATTTCGCCTCGGGCCGGCAGCGGCTGCAGCGGTCGCGGCAGGCATCGTCATCACGCTGATGGCCTTTTGGGCCGGGACCGTGTTCCAACGCGTGCCGGCTGCCTCGAGCAAGGCTGGCACGGAAGCGCCCCCGTCGAACGCCATGCGATTCCTCGACTTCGACGATGACGAAGAAATCGCCAACTTGAAACCACCCCGGGTAACCGAGCGCACTCCGAGCGGGCCATCGGAGCCCGAGACGCCCGAGATCCCGCTGCCGCCCGAGTGGTCGGCCTCGTCGAATCGGGTGAGCCAGGCGAATCCGTCTGCGATCGAGGCAGGAGCGGCCCCGCATCGGGCAGTACCTCGACCAGAGAAAGCCCCAACACCAGCCGTGTCTACGTCGTCGAGGGCTCAGGCGGCATCGGAGGCCCGTTCCCCCCAGGCGTCGACCTCGAAAGCGACCAGTCCCGGGGCTTCCGCGCTCGTAGCGGCGGCGAGCAGTGACAGCGGCACCACGCAGACCACCGCGAAGAAAAACCCCGACGAAACCAGCAAGGAAGCGACCGAGTCGGAGAAACTTCCGCCAGCGGGTCCATTCGACACGAGCGCGGCTCGAACCGCCCTCGTGGCGGCAGCCGCCAACGCATCGACGTGTCGTGGAAACGATGATCCGTCCGGGGTGGCTCAGGTAGTCGTCACTTTCGCCCCGTCGGGAACCGTGACGAGCGCCGTGTTGAACGGCCCTCCGTTCGCGGGCACGCCCACCGGGAGCTGCATCGCGCGCCACATGCGGAACGCCCGCGTGCCGCCGTTCTCCGGCTCCAACGTGACCGTCTCCAAGACGCTGACGATCCGATAGAGCGCCGACCGGCCCGTGCCCAACGCAGGCGGAAAACGAGCCCCTCTCACGAGGGGTTCACCGCCTTTCTCGCCAGATCCCGTCTCCTATCGCCGGGAAGCGGGCAGCCCTCGCCTGCGAAACCACGTACGAAAAGACGACGGCCCCGTCCTCGAGAGCGATCTCTTCCCGCTGGTAGAGGTCGGGACAGTCTTCGAACTCGTCGAGTGCGGCGAGCGCTCCTTCGGTCACTTCGTACAATTCACCCGTGACGAACCCGCTCCCGCCGTGCGTGAGCGCTGGGTATTCGCCGTAACGGATCAGACGAAAGCCCGGTGCCGTACGTGCCGCACCCAGAAATGTCGCCTTCTCGGCTTCCATCACGTCGTGATGCCGAAAGCCCCGCTTGAGGGACCCATACACGAAGACCCGAATCATCACGGCGTTCCTGCGGCGACAGCCACTTGCGGTGATGCCTATAGCGGCATCGCGTGCACTGCGAAATGCCTCGACAAGACCGAACGCGCCGCAGAAGCTGCGTGGCCCGTCTGATTTTTTGCGACGACCGCGGGCCGCGGTCGCTATAAGGTCCTAACCGCGAAGTTCGTTACCCAATCGATGGGGCCGGACGGATCGCCTCGACTCTCCCCCTCACGTGGAATTAGGGAAGAGTTGCGGGTGAGTCGTCTCCTGTGGCACTCGAAACACGCGAGGGAAGCTGAGAGGAAAAAGATGGCAACGGCGAAGGAAAAGATGCAGCAGGCTGCGGACAAGATTTCCAAGAACGCAGACCAAGCCAAGCAGATCGGGGCAGTTTACAAATTCGTCCTCGAAGGCGAAGGCGGAGGTACATGGATCATGGATCTCCGCGACGATCCGAAGGTGACCGAAGGCGACGGCGACGCCCAGTGCACCATCCTGATGGACGCCGGCGACTATGTGGACATGATGGAAGGCCGTGCCCAAGGCCAGCAGCTCTTCTTCATGGGCAAGCTCCGTATCGAAGGCGATATGGGCCTCGCGATGAAGCTTCAAAGCCTCACGGAAATGCTTCAATAGCCGAAAATGGCTCCCCCCGACGTCTCCCTCGAGTCTCCGGCGCTGCGAGTGGCGTACTTGGGCCCTGCGGGCACGAACACGCACGCAGCTGCACTCGCCTTCTTTGGTGACAGCGCGTCGTATCTTCCCGAGGCCACCATTCGCAGCGTGTTCGATGCGGTCACGTCCCGAACGGCGGACCGCGGTGTGGTCCCCATCGAGAACTCGACCGAGGGCGCCGTCGGTCCGACTCTGGACGCGCTGTTCGACCTCGATGTTCAGATTTCGGGCGAATACGTCGCCGACATCAGTCATTGTCTCGTCGCTCGACCGGGCACGACACTGGCGTCGGTGGAGCGCGTGCTCTCCCACCCCCAAGCGCTTGCCCAATGTCGGCGCTGGTTTCTGGACAACATTCCAGGCGCTACGCTCGTGCCCGCCGCATCGACCGCCGCAGCCGCAGTCGACGCGAGTCGCATCACGGGCGCAGCTGCGGTCTCCAGCCGCTTGGCCGCGGAGCTGAACGGCCTCGAGATCCTCCGCGAGGGAATCGAAGACCTCCACCACAATGCGACCCGCTTCGTGGCGATCGGGCCGACGGACGCTCCCCCGACGGGCCGCGATCGAACGAGCTTGGTCTTCACCACGAAGCACGAGCGCGGAGCGCTGCGCCGCGCTCTGCAGGCCCTCGACGACCACGGCCTGAATCTCACGCGGATCGAGTCCCGTCCCCTTCTTTCCCGCCGTTGGGAGTACGCTTTTTTCACCGACCTCGAAGGAAGTCGCCACGACGACGCCGTGCGCCAGGGGATTTTGGACCTGCAAGGAGCTTGTGGATTCGTAAAGGTTCTCGGGAGCTACCCTCGGGTAGTGTAGGATAAGGAACCACCTCGTCACCTGGCCCCCCCCGAGTAACCCGTGTGATTCCGGGGGCCTAACGATCTGGGTGGACACTGGCGGCTCATCCTACTTATTTCCGGCTCCGTGGAGGACGAGAGGGCCCGAAGATCGGATCCCCCCCGGGAAAGCGGGTTTCGCCCGAAGGCGGGGACGTGCCTTGCCCTCTCCTTCGGCGGACGCACGATAGCCCTGACCGCCAAGCAAGCCTTCATCGGACGTGCACAGGATTGCGAAATCTGCATCGTGAACGCCTCGACGTCGCGACGACACGCTCGCATCGTCACTGGCTCCGGCGGTGCCATTCTCGAGGATCTGGGCAGTCGCAACGGCGTCACCCTCAATTCGATCCCACTCACGCAGCCCACCTGGCTCCGCCCCGGCGATCTCATCGGGATCGGTGGAGCGTGTCTCGAAGTCGTCGAGCACGAGCTCACTCGGAGCGACCGAAAACACACGCTGCGCATGCAGGCATCCCAGACGCGC
The DNA here is from genome assembly GCA_050289625.1 of Polyangiaceae bacterium. Taxonomy (GTDB): domain Bacteria; phylum Myxococcota_A; class Polyangia; order Polyangiales; family Polyangiaceae; genus NIC37A-2. The sequence continues at coordinate 24,499 of JBNKGC010000074.1, forward strand.
GACGAAGAGCATTCGACCCGCCAGACGAGTGCCTTCCAATTGCTCGGCGGGGTCGCGAGCAAGGCCCTCGCACGAGGAGAGGCGGAGGAGGCGGAACGCATCCTGTCGGGTCACCTGGCGATCGCCCTCGACCAAGCGACCGCTGGTTTGAAACTGACCACAGCCACGTGCGAACAAGCAGCGCGCTTCGCCGTCCGCCTCGCCAGCGCGACCGGGAAGGCCGGTTGGCGCGATTACGCAATTCAGCTCCTTGCGGCGCAAGGGCAACTCATGCCCCTCGATCTCATCGACGACCTGTACGGTCACGAGTTCCACGACGAGCGGACTCTGGACCTCCTTGGCAGGTACGTGGAAACTCTCGAGGAGCTCCGTTCGGAGATGGGCCCGACCGAACGTTTCGCCCTGAAACGACTGCGAGGCCTTGCCGAGCGCGACTGACGGACGCTGGTGAGCGCTTCGTCAGAACTTCCCCTCGCACGCGGGGGGGCGGCTATTGCTATCCTTCCCCACCATGAATCGGCTGGTCGGCTATTTCGTTCGAGGCTGCTTGGCGACGGTACCCGTCGTCGCGACCGTCTACATCCTCTACTTCGTCGTCACGGCCATGGATGCCCTGCTCGGGGTGTCGGTGCCAGGCCTCGGCCTGGTCGTCGTCGCGGGACTGATCACGGCGGTCGGGTTTGCCCTCTCGAACGTCATCGGCAATCGCATCTTCAAGTTCACCGACCGAGCCCTCGCCAAGGTCCCGTTCGTCAAGCTCCTGTACACTTCGATCCGCGATCTGATCAGCGCGTTCATGGGGCAGCGCGAGAGCTTCGGGCGGCCCGTGGCCGTGCGTGTCGCACCGGGAAGCGAGGTTCGGCTGCTCGGCTTCCTGACCCGGGACGGACTGGGTGCGCTGAGCCTCCCGGGGCATGTCGCGGTGTACTGTCCTCAGGCGTACAACGTTGCCGGCCAAGTCCTGGCCGTTCCGAGAGAGTTGGTCGAGCCACTCGACACCACATCCGGCGATCTCATCACCTTCCTGGTTTCAGGCGGAGCGTCGGGTCTCGGAGTGGGCCGCCCGACGATCCCCCCGCCCCCCGCCGAACCAGCCTGACGTCGCACCCGCACCCGTCGGGATGCCCGGAAGCGCTCGGCTAGCGAACGTTGAGGATGCGCCGGATCGAACCGACCCGGAGGTCCCCCGCCCCACCCGCTGCGCGGCAGGGTCCCACCCCAAAACCGGCTTCGCGAGGAAGGAACGTGGGTGAGACGCGCAGCTCGGCAGCACGGAACAAACCGAGCCACGCGAGGCCAAAGGCCGAGGAGTGACGAGGCCGCGAGCACCGCCGCCGACCAAGT